>JAJDBT010000027.1 GCA_029261215.1 Nitrospirota bacterium
GCCTATAGATCTCTTCAAATCTCATTATTCGTGTCTCCTCTAGCAGTTTTGTCCGTCTCATCCCACCCCCTCTTTCTAGGACAGAATAATCCGGACAGTCTATGTGCTAAATACCGGACACATTATTAACTCTTAACAGTCACAGACGCATCCTTGACAAAAATTGATCGTTTCAATATCATAACTTCGCCTTACCCTGGTGCCCAGTGGTGTTTATGTTTAGAATACTTTTTGACATTGGGCAGCAGGGGTGCAATGCAACAGTATTTGATAGAGACAAACAACTAGTTTAATCCAAAATTTTGGAAAAGGGTTAACTAAACCGGGGAAGATCGCAACTTGCTCTTCTTTGAATTTTAGTACCCTCAATTTAGTGACCTGATTAAAGGAGATCCGATGAACAAAACTTCTAAGGTACTCGGCTTGGCACTTGCCATGGGCCTAGTGACGACACCACTTGTTTTTGCAAAGTATACAGAAGGTCCCGTCAGCGGTGGCGGAAGCATTAAAGGTAAAGTTTCATTTAAAGGCGCACAGCCTGGACCGGTGGAGTTCACGCTTTCCAAGTGGCCGCAGGCGGATTTCTGCGGAAAATTTGATGCTGAAGGCGGTGTCCGTAAACGTCAGGATGTGCGTGTAAGCGGCGGCGGTCTCGGTGACGTTGTGGTTTATATCGAAAAAATTGAAAGTGGAAAACCCTTTAAAACCACCGAAACGAAAATTGTTGCAGACGGCTGCCGGTTTTTGGTCGCTGAAGGCGAAGGGCCTTCGCGGCAGATGACCGTTGTGGTCAATGCAAAGAAAACCGGCAAAAAGTCTGTAATTAAAGTGCTGAATATGGATTCAGACCCGAGCGATCCCAAAACAGCGGCAGGGGTACTCCACAACCCGCACGGTTATGATGTGAAAGGGACTTTGACCAAGACAATTTTCAACAAACCCGTCCCCAAGAAAGACCAGGAAATTGCAATGCCAGTCAAAAAAACCTGGTTTAAAAAGAGTGACTCTTTCATGAAAGTAGAGTGCGATCAGCACAACTACATGAATGTTTGGGCCGTTCCCGTCAACAATCCTTATTATGCCGTGGTCAACGACGATGGCACATTTGAAATCGGTGAAGTTCCTGCAGGAAGCTACGAAGTAAAAGCTTTCCATTCATCACTGGGCTTTCAGGAAGCAAAGGTGACTGTTGCTGGCGGCGCCGCAGCTGAAGCCAATTTTGAATATGCACCCAAATAAGTGATGTTGCTCAATCACTGACCTTTAAAAAGAGGGGAGTTTTAAAACTCCCCTCTTTTTTTATGCCAATGACATGAAGTCGCTCAAAAAACCCGCCCGTCACGGCCTCTTCTTATTGCATCCTATGCCATTTTTCATTATAGTCACAGCATTCTGAAACGCGTTCGTCCCCCGAACACGTTTTATCCGTACAGAACACTTCATCTCTCACGTATTTAAAACAGTTTTTTGACTTCGCCAGGAGGGCATCATGCCAGACAAAAACATCAAGAAAGAATTTGAGGATGCGATTCAAAGCGGCAACCGGGAAGGGCTCGTCAGTGCGCTGCAAAAAGCCTTTGTCAACACCATAGAACTCGATATCAAAACAACGGTGACAAACACCGGCCCCGAAGAAATTCATACCATCATCAATTTATTGGATGGCGATATCACAACCACCATCCACAGCAAGTTCCTGCCCGACCCCGAACAGGCTGCAAGTTTCCACAAAGAGCAGATCAGTAAAGGAGAAGACATTATTGAAAAAAATGTGAATACCTTAAAAACCCTGGCGAAAGCCCTCATCGATCTTTTGTAAAACAAGGTTTTTATGGCCAATAAAAACATAAGAAATATTTTCAACGATGCGACAACCCTTGAAATCAACTCCATGCTCGTCGATGGCATTACAGGCTGTAAGATCCCTGGGGTGACCATTGCCTTTTTTGAGACCATTAGCGCCTGGGTCGAGCAATTTGCCGATTTTATCTGCCGCCTCGAAAGACAGCGACTTAAAATTGATCCTGAAACACCCATCGTGGCCGCAATCAATCGATGGACAAATGATCAGGATCTTCTGCTGAATACCTATGGGATTAAAGAGGTGCCCTTTAATACCCTGGCCTGTGATCCACATATCATAAGTGTCCTGGATACTTCTGACCTCATTTCATTTCGACGGATCGTCAATGACCAACTCTCCGGGCGGAGTAGAGCAGATGAGCAAAAAGTGGCAGAGCTGAACCGATTTTTAAAGATACAATCCCGTCTTTCAAAACTCATTCTCCGCTTTAAAAACTGGTACGAACTCGACCCCGCACCGGAAGGCGTGGCGCAGATGGCGGATCGCGATGATCACGAACTGCGCAAACTATGGGAATTAAAAGATGGCTATATCTTTGCCCAAAACATCGTCCAGCTCGATGGAGATATCATCACCCGCTACAACATTCGCCTGTATCGTGATACTCAAATAAAAGAACAGTCGGATCAACTCCTAAAATTTCACAAGGGCAATGTGGAAGTCGGCATGAAACATTGGCACTTCATTGTCGAAACGATCACAAGCATCGCAAAAGCGCTGACAGGCATCTTTGCAAAATAACCGTGTTCAAACAGTATCCCTCACGCATCTCGGAGACGGCATGGTCGAGTTTCAAATCCCATGCGCTGCCAAGCCTGCACAGCTTCGCTTAATCCCACAAGTCGCCGAAACCGCCTTACAAACAAACACGCAGGGGCCGCACGATTCTTTTTATTTCGAATTGATCAAACTGGGGGGGCATCTCCGTGGGAAAAACGGCGGTTTTTATGTCTCTCTTTTAAGAGACGGATTGATCAAAAACGGCGCAATCATTCTCATCGGGACGACAGAAGATTCTGAGAACAAGCAGCGCTCAAGGCAATGTTTCAGAACGATGATTCAACTGGATGGAGACATGGTTTGCAAAATAGATCAACACCTCCTGCAGGATGACAACATGGATGCGATCATCGAGGGCTTTTTGGCCATTCAACAGGAAATACTATATGAATTTCAAACCGTTTCCCGCACAATCACCCTGGGGCTTGTCGGCCTGATCACAGCCCATATTTCATTTTTTACCCTGGTTTTTAAAATAGTTCAGCGGTTTTCTTGATCCACTCAGCGGCAATGAAAGAGAGAGATCCCTTTGGTTGACAGTGTGGGGTGGCGTTGCTAGAATGCCCGTCTGAACGAGGAGAACACATGAAAAAACGAAAAGCCATCGCATTGCTTTCAGGCGGCCTTGACAGCACACTCGCGGCAAAACTTATTGTAGATCAAGGCGTAGAGGTTATCGGGCTCTTTTTGGACAGCCCTTTCGCTTGTAAAGAAAATGTTGAAGAAGTTGCCTTGCACCTGGGCATCCCACTTAAAGTGGTCGATAAAGGCATGGCCTATATCGACCTCATTCGCGACCCCAAGTACGGGTATGGCAAAAACATGAACCCCTGCATCGATTGCAGAATCTACATGTTTCATATCGCCGAACGCGTAATGAAAGAAGAAGGCGCAGACTTCATCATCACCGGAGAAGTTCTCGGACAGCGCCCGATGTCGCAACGGCGGGACGCAATGGATATCATTGATCGTGACAGTGAAACAGAAGGTTTGGTGCTCCGCCCGCTTTCCGCCTTACACAATCCTCCGACCCTCGCTGAAACGGAAGGCTGGGTGGATCGTGAAAAACTGCTGAATCTTGCCGGACGTGGCCGAAGTGAACAACTCAAATGGGCCAAATCCTTAAACCTGAAAGCCTACTCCTCACCCGGCGGCGGATGCCTGCTGACGGATGCAAACTTTTCCGTGCGGTTAAGTGAATTTTTGGAGCAGAATAAAAATCCCACAATGACAGAAGTTCGCCTGCTCAGGTATGGTCGGCATTTTAACCTTTCCAATGGATCGCATCTGATTATCAGCCGAAATGAATCTGAAAATGATGCACTGGAGACCATCTCAAAAAGTGACGTCATCGCAGGCGAACGCATGATTTTTCGCCCCACTTTTTCAGGCCCAGTGGCTGTTTTATCCGCCCCAGGAGATGCCGCCATTCTGGATGAAGCCGCCCAGCTGATCGCAAAGTATTCAAAAAAAGGTCTTATGGATGATCAGGTGATCGAAGTCCAACATGGAAATACGACCTCCGAGATCAAAGTCCATTTCCCCCTGAAGACCGAAGAAGAAACCCTTAGCGTGCTTCAATAAAACAATCTTATGATTTTTGAAACCTTTCCAGTCGGGGCCTTTCAATGCAATTGCCTCATTATCGCATGCGAAGAAACCCGTTCGGGCATCGTCATCGACCCCGGCGGAGATGAAGACCGCATCTTGTCGGTACTGTCCAAACACCAGATTGAAACCGTCTACCTTCTCCATACGCATGCCCATCTCGATCATGTCGGGGCGACAAAACCCGTTCATGAAAAAGCCGGAGGCGAAACCTGCCTGCACGAAGACGACATGTTTCTCTGTAATCATCTGCCTGCACAGGCAGAACTTTTTGGGCTGCCCACACCGGAAACCCCAACAATGGAACGTTTTTTAAAACATGGAGACCGGCTGACCTTTGGCAAACAGTCGGTCGAAGTGCTTCACACACCGGGACACACGCCCGGCAGCCTCAGTTTTTATATCGATGGCGTCGGACTCATTACCGGAGACACGCTTTTTGCGGGCAGCGTGGGGCGCACCGACCTCTGGAAAGGTTCTCACCCGGATCTCATCGCATCGATTAAACAACGCTTGCTCACATTTTCAGACGAAACAACGGTCTACCCCGGCCACGGCCCCAAAACACAGATTGGCGCAGAACGTCAAAACAACCCTTTCCTATAGGAAACTCTGACCAAGTCATGCATTATTTTTTCAAGGCAAAAATTGCCAGCTTCTGCGTTCCAAATTTTGCTTATAGCGCGCTATTCTCTGCAATCTGCGCCTTGAATCTGAATATTTTATCTCTTGAAAAATTCAACCCAGACTTAATCATCGCTTCCTTCCCATGAAAACCGGCTACATTACACACCCGGCTTATCTTGAACATGATACCGGGCCGGGGCATCCGGAATCGCCGCAACGTCTCCTGGCCCTGGATCAACACATCTTAAAAAAAAGCGGGGCCGATACTCCGGGCACCCTAAAAAGCCGACTAAAAATCATCACCCCTGTCCTCGTGGATGATCTTTACCGCTGGATATCTGAAATCCATCGCCCCGCCTATCTTAAGCTTTTAAAAGCGAAAAATCCAAAACACGGTCGTATTTACCTCGACCCCGATACACCCTGCTCACCCGGCTCACTCTATGCCGCAGAGATGGCGGTCTCCGGACTCATCACGGCCATCGACGGCGTTATGAATCAAAACATTCAAAACGCCTTCTGCGCCATACGGCCGCCCGGACACCATGCCGAACCGGACCGGGCCATGGGGTTTTGCCTGTTTAATCAGATTGCCATTGGCGCGCGGTATCTTCAAAAAAAACACCATCTCAACAAAATCTTCATCATTGACTGGGATGTGCATCATGGCAACGGCACGCAGCATGCTTTCGAGGAAGACCCCTCCGTCTATTATTTCAGTACACATCAATTTCCTTTTTACCCCGGCACCGGCACAAAAGAAGAGCGCGGCACAGGCAAGGGGAAAGGCTTTACACAAAACATCCCGCTTCGCGCTGGCGCGGGAGATGCGGAACTGATTACAACCTTCGAGAACGAACTGACGGATGCGCTCACATCCTTTCAGCCTGATTTCATCCTCATTTCCGCCGGATTCGACGCCCACAAGGATGACCCGCTCGCCTCCCTCACAGTCACCGAACAGGGCTTTGAAGACCTCACACACATCGTACGCACCCTGGCAAAAAGTAACTGTGGCGGACGCATCGTTTCCTGTCTTGAAGGCGGATATAACCTCAACGCACTCGCACGCTCTGTCGAAAAACATTTGAGCGCCCTGTCCAGCCCGGATCCCGCATCCACGTCTTAAAAAATGAAACCTCTGCACATCTTTCTAACACCCTTCTTTATTAAAAGACCCCATCAATCGCCAAGACTCTAAAATGTGGATGATTGAGGGCTTCATACATGAAAAACAAGGAGCAGCACAATGGCCGGAACAAGTCTTTTAGCCTTAATTGATGATATTGCGACGCTCTTGGACGACGTGGCGGTGTTGTCGAAAGTCGCCGTCAAAAAAACCACGGGTGTCCTGGGCGATGATCTTGCGCTGAATGCAGAGCAAGTCTCCGGGGTGCGCGCAGAGCGGGAACTGCCCGTCGTGTGGGCCGTCGCCCTGGGTTCGATGAAAAACAAGCTGATCCTTGTGCCCGCTGCACTCCTCATCAGCACTCTGATTCCCTGGGCAATTCCATTGCTCTTGATGCTGGGTGGAGCCTTTCTATGTTTCGAAGGCTTTGAAAAACTGGCGCACAAATTTATTCACAGCAAAGTAGAAGACCAACACCAGCACGCAAACAAGGTCAAGGCCCTTGCAGACCCTCAGGTCGATTTGGTGGTTTTTGAGCGGGAAAAAATCGCAGGCGCGATCCGGACAGATTTTATCCTTTCCGCCGAGGTTGTCGTGATTGTCCTGGGCACGGTAAAAGACGCGGTTTTCGGGATGCAAGTTGCTGTGGTCGCGGGTTTTGCGGTGATGATGACTCTCTTTGTCTATGGTCTAGTGGCTGGCATTGTGAAACTGGATGATCTCGGCCTGTACCTTGTCAAAACAACGGCAGAAAATGCGACGGGGACATTCAAGAAAAGTCTGGGAAAAGGCATTTTGCGCATTGCCCCCTACCTCATGAAAACATTATCCATCGTTGGCACTGCGGCCATGTTTATGGTCGGCGGCGGAATTCTACTGCATGTTTTGCCGCATTCAAATGCCTTGCTGACGCGCACAGGCGATGTGGCTCAGAATATCCCTCTGCTCGGCGACCTCCTCGCAAGTATTATCCCTACAATACTCAATGCAGTAACCGGTATTGTTTCAGGCGGGCTCGTCTTCTTGGGCGTCAAAATCACAAAAACAGGAATCTCCAGATTCAAAAAGACCGCATGATTTAGAATGATGGAGATTAGGAAAAGGGATGATCAAAAAAACCAGAGAAGCCCCCAAAAGAGGTCCTTTTCTGAATCCCCCTAACGTTTACACAATGATAAGCATATTTAGAGCCAAGACTTTCATTCTGCTGTGAAACCATTGACTTCACACCCTGAATAAGTCATGATTTTTCTCCTGTGACTGCAAGAGCCGCCACAGGGGTGAACGATTTTTTAATGCGGATTTTAAGGCTGTGGGCCGTTTTTTTTACTTTCCTATCTTTAAACGAATGACCTCTGCTTAAATGCCTAATCTAAAAAAACCAGAAGCGGAAGCGAAATCTGCCTTCGCGAAACATATACGTACGCGCTTTATTTCAGGCGTGCTGGTCTTGGTCCCGCTCGCGATGACCCTTTTCGTCCTGAGCCTGATTTTCGATGCCCTGACGGCCTTTGTCTTGCCGGTGCTTCGCCCCTGGTTACAAGAAGTACCACACACGCTTTCTATTGCCATTTCATTGATTGCGACCCTCGTGTTGATTTATCTCGTGGGTTTGATCACCGCCCACATCGTCGGCCGCCGCTTGATCCAATGGGGGGAGGCCGAATTTTGAAGCTGCCCATCGCCAAGACGGTCTACGCTGCGTCCAAGCAGGTAATTGATACCTTTTCCAATTCCACGAAGGCGGCTTTTAAATCCGTCGTGCTGATCCCTTTTCCCTTCCCCGGTTCACTGGCCGTGGGTTTCGTCACAGGCACGATCCCCGATTCCAAAGGCAAAATCCTCTATCGGGTTTTTGTTCCAATGGCACCCAATCCAACATCGGGTTTCCTGATCCTTCTCCCGGAGGAGGCGCTGCAATTTACAGAGATCTCCGTCGAGGACGGCATCAAGATGGTTGTCTCCGGAGGAATTTTGGCTCCAACTCAATTATAAGCGCGTCACACCTCTCTCCGTCAGCAACACCTCTACAGCACAGCAGGATTGAGGAAAAGGACGCAGGTGGCATCGAGAAGAGGAAGATAGAGATCAGTCATGCTAAAAAAATGCTACGCCAAGATCATCCTCGAATACCCCAGGTGGACGCTGCTCCTTTTTCTTGGCGTGGTGAGTTTCCTGGCTTACGAGGCGACAAAGCTTGAGATCGACGCCTCCGCCGAGTCGCTCATCCTCGAAGACGATCAAGACCTGCGCCTGACGCGCCTCATCGGTGAACGCTACGGCAGTCCCGAATTCCTCGTCATCGCCTATACGCCGAAGGAAGACCTCCTTTCAGACAAAACGCTGGCCAATCTCAAAGGACTCAGTGAAACGCTCATGGGCATCGAAGGGGTGGCATCCCTTGTAAACCTGCTCGATGTTCCGCTCCTCGAAAGTCCACCGCTGCCAGTCAAGGAAACCGTCAGACAGATACGGACGCTGAAATCGCCGGGCATCGACAAGGCCCTTGCCCGAAAGGAATTCCTCAACAGCCCCATCTACCGGGAACTGCTCGTCAGCCCCGACTTTAAGACCACGGCCCTTCAGATCAATCTGAAAGAAGACAAGGTCTTTAGGGAACTTCTGGACCGCCGGAACACGCTCAAGGAAAAGCGCAGAGAGACAAGGCTCGACACCGCTGAACAAGAGGAACTTCAGACGGTCGAGGCTACATTCAAGACACACCGGGACCTGATGCGGATCGCACAGCACAAGTTGATCCGCGATATCCGGGCCGCGATGGCGCGATACGACACGGAGGCCACGCTATTCCTCGGCGGGGTAACTATGGCCTCTGACGATATGATCACTTTCATCAAACACGATTTGAAGATCTTCGGAACCGGGGTCATGTTTTTTTTAATGATTATCCTCTGGCTCATCTTCCGCCAGATTCGATGGATCGTCATCCCCTTTCTTTGCTGCCTGGTCTCTGTTGTGGTGACCTGCGGTTTCCTCGGCATGTTCGGCTGGGAGGTGACTGTGATTTCCGCGAATTTTATCTCACTTCAGATTATTATTACCCTCTCGGGCACGATTCACCTAATTGTCCGTTATAGAGAACTGGTGCTCGCAGACCCCCATGCCTCGCAGAAACAGCTCGTGCTGGATACGGTCTCTTCCATCGACAAACCCTCGCTTTACTGCGTGCTGACCACGATGGCCGGTTTTGCTTCGCTCGTACTCAGCGACATTCTGCCGGTCATTCATTTCGGGTGGATGATGACGCTGGGCGTCGCCTTTTCGCTCATTATCACCTTTCTCCTCTTTCCGACCGTGCTGATGCTTTTACCCAAAACACCACCGAACATGGCCTTCGAGTCGCATTTTCGTTTGACCCAGCGTTTGGCCAGATTGACGGAGCGCCACGGAAAGATGATTCTGGCATCCGCGTTCATTCTCCTGGGGCTCAGCGTCGCCGGGATGACGCGGCTCTTCGTGGAAAACAGTTTTATTAATTATTTTGGCAAAACCACAGAAATTTACCAGGGCATGACAGTGATCGACCGGGAACTCGGCGGAACCACCCCGCTGGAAGTGCTCGTCGATTTTAAAGACGAAAACGCGCGGCCATCATCCGAAGCGCTACAAAACGGTGCCGAAGACCAAACCTTCTCCGAGTTTGATGCTGAGTTCGAGGCGGAGAAAGATAAGGCGCAGTACTGGTTCACCTCACAGAGAATGAAGGAAGTGGAGCACATTCATGATTATCTGAACGCCATCCCCGAAACAGGAAAAGTCCTCTCCCTGGGCACAATGCTGAAGGTCGGTCGAATGCTCAACAATGGGGCCTCCCTCGACAACTTTCAGATGGCCCTGCTCTACAATGATCTTCCCGAGCGCTTCCGAAAAATCCTTTTGAGCCCCTATGTTTCCGTCGAAAACAACCAGGTTCGGTTTTCGATTCGCATCCGGGATTCGGATCCCACGCTAAGACGCGACGAACTGATCAATCGGATTCGACGTGAGTTGCCGGAAAAGACAGGCATCGCCTCGGAGAGAATTCATGTCACCGGGCTCATGGTGCTTTATAACAACATGCTTCAGAGCCTCTTCACTTCGCAGATCCTGACCCTGGGGGTCGTCCTGGCGGCCATTTTATTTATGTTCATGATTCTCTTTCGCTCACTCAAGATCGCGCTCATCGCGATCTGCCCCTGCCTGATCTCTGTCCTTTCCGTGCTCGGTTTCATGGGCTGGATGAAGATGCCGCTCGATATGATGACCATCACCATCGCCTCTATCAGCGTCGGCATCGCCGTGGACGATACCATCCATTACATCCACCGCTTCCGTCGGGAGTTTGAACGCGGCTGCGGGCGATATGTCGCGATCATGCATCTCTGTCATGGCAGCATTGGTTTCGCGATGACCTACACTTCCGTAGTCATCATCACCGGGTTTTCGATCCTGGGCCTCTCAAACTTCATCCCCAGTGTCTACTTCGGACTTTTAACGGGCGTCGCCATGTTATTCGCGCTGGCCGCTAACCTGTGTTTGCTTCCGAGACTCATTCTCTCGATTCAACCCTTCGGGCCAGAAACGAAAACACTCGAAAACTAAGACCATGAAGATAAGAAAAGTAGATTTTTAAATCGCACATGGCGTATAAATCGTGACTGCCCTTCATATAGATACCAATGCTTCTCATCTGTCCGGATTAAGGCAATACCGGTAAATCGAGGTTCAAATGGGTTTTGATGCTTATCTCACGTTAGGGATCGTTTTTCTCATCTTCATCGCCCTTGTCAAAAACGTCTCTTCGCCCGAGATCCTTTTTTTGGGGGCAACCGCGTTTTTGGCCCTGCTCGGTATCATTAGCCCCTCCGAAGCCTTTGGCGGATTTTCCAATCCGGGAATGTTGACGGTTGCCACCCTCTTCGTCGTTGCTGCAGGACTTCGTGAAACGGGCGTTCTCGATTATGTCGGACATTATGTGCTGGGCAGCGCAAAATCTGAAAAAGGGGTCTTGAGTCGCCTTGCGGGGGTCGTCCTGCCTATGTCCGCCTTTTTAAACAACACGCCCATCGTGGCGATGTTTGTCCCCGTCGTCCTGGATTGGAGTCGTCGGCACCGCGTCTCACCCTCTAAACTACTCATTCCCGTGTCCTTTTTGGCTATTCTCGGCGGCACCTGCACCTTGATTGGGACATCGACAAACCTCATTGTCAACGGCCTGGCGATAGAAAGCGGTCTCCCTGAGATGCACCTCTTCGAGATCGCCAAGGTCGGTATTCCCTATGCCTTCGTTGGTTTCCTCTATCTTTATTTTATCGGCACCCGGTTTTTGCCAGATCGCAAGGAATTGATGGAACAACTGGGTGAATCCCGCCGCGAATACCTCATCGAGATGCTGGTGCAGCCCGGATGTCGATTGGCCGGAAAAACGGTGAAGGAGGGGGGGTTGCACGATTTGCCGGGATTGTTTCTGATTGAAATCGACCGCGCAGGTACGGTGATCGGCCCGGTCAGGGCGGACGATTTGATTCAGGAAAACGACCGAATCGTCTTTACCGGCGTGGTGGGCGATATTGTCGATCTTGAGCGCATTCCCGGTCTTGTCCCGGTTGCCGATCCGAGCTATGAAGTCTCCGCAAGCCAACAACGCGAACGCAGCTTGTGCGAAGTGGTCGTCTCCGAGCGCTGTCCCTTCATTGGCACCGCCATCAAGGCGGCAAACTTCCGAGAAACCTACGGAGCGGCGGTCGTGGCCGTTCATCGCGGCGGAAGCCGCGTGAAAACGAGAATCGGAGATCTCAAGCTCCGACCGGGCGACACATTACTGTTGCAGGTTCGTCCCAATTTTATTCGTGCCTTCCGAAACGACCCTTCCTTTTATCTCGTCAGCAACGTCGAAGAGTGGCGGTCGATCCGACGGGATCGGGCAGGCATCGCCCTCGTGCTCTTTCTCACTCTGATTGCCCTGATGTCGAGCAACGTGGTGCCGATTTTGGTGGCATGCACATTGGTTGCAGTGCTTTTTGTGGCGACCGGCTGTATCTCCCCCGGAGACGCCCGGCGAAGCGTCAATCGTCAAGTCCTCATCACCATCGCGTCCTCATTCGGCCTTGCCGAGGCGCTTCAAAAAACGGGCGCCGCGACGGCCATCGCCGAACTTCTGGTGCAATCGACCGAAGCCTGGGGGCCGATTGCGACTTTAGCGGTCATTTATTTTTTAGGGGCGATGGTGACCGAATTAATCACCAACAATGCAGCAGCGGTACTGCTCTTCCCTTTTTGTATGGAAACGGCCCGCTTACTGAATGTCAGTCCGCAACCCTTCGTGGTGGCTTTGATGCTGGCCGCTTCCGCAAGTTTCATGACGCCGATCGGATATCAGACCAACATGATGGTCTACGGGCCAGGGGGTTATCAGTTGAAAGATTTCCTCCGAATTGGCGGGCCGCTCACCATTTGCCTCTGGATTGTGGCTGTTGTATTGGTCCCCGTTTTTTGGCCCTTTTAGAAAAATACGGAAAAATTCACCAGGATTTTGGGCTCAACTCCGCTTCATTCTGCCACAAGAGACCACATGACAAAAGCGCGTCTTCCGCTAAAACAAGTCCCCTAAACTGACATTTTTTGCCTGCCAATAGGAAATCTATTACCCAGCATCAGCGGACTTATTCTGAAAAAGTAAAGTATCCCCACATATATTCAATGTTTTTTGTAATAATCCAAACGGCACACATGTTGCATTTCTTGGAAGCAATTAAAGTCTCACAACCCTGTGAATTGTGAAACAGAAAGCGGTCTATCCCTGATGAATAAAACAAAACAGTATCCACCCAAAGAAGTGTGCAAGTTACTCGCACTCTCATATCGGCAGCTTGAATACTGGGTGTTGATCGGAGTCGTCAAACCCAGACTTGAAGCGCATGGGAAAAAAAATTATCAAAAATTCAGCCAGGAAGACCTTCATTTTTTAAAAGAGGTGAAAGCCCTGACGGATGAAGGATATCTCGTGAGTCGCGCCGCTGAGAAAGTTAGAAAGCTACGACATCAACACACCCCTGGCCAGCATCCCATAGAAGTCACATTTTAGAAAAGGATCGTAGAGAAAGAACCTTGAGAAGGAGTAACGATGGTTACACAATGTCCTAAATGCCAAACAGAACAAACCCTTCAGGCCAATCAAATTGATGATGGATCCAAGATCGTCTGTCCTGATTGTCACGCTCACCTCAAGGTGAAGGTCCTCCTGGAAATCGATGATTCCCAGACAAGCTACTTTAAAGCGGATGAAAATACGCAACAACACAAAAACACTGCACTCGTCTGTATTGATGGTGAAGCAACGCGTGAAGTGCTTAAGACCTTATTAGAAGATGCCGGCTTTCATATGCTCGACATTCCATCCGGTATTTCCAGTTTTATGTCGATGAAACTGGACGCCCCTAAAATTGCTCTGGTCGATGCAGGCTTTACGGACATGTCTGGCACAGAGCTTGTTTCACAAATAAAAAACAATGCTCACCTTGCCAAAACACCCGTCATTCTGGTCTCTTCGATGTTTGAAAAGAACACGAAATATAGAGAAGAAGATCCTGAATTATACGGAGCGGATGACTTTATTGATCGGGATCAAATCCCCCAAAACCTCATGGCCAAGATTGAACGGCTGCTTCAGGGAAAAGAACCAATTCTAGAGACTTTCTCCGAGGAAGACGCTTTTGGTGCGCCGATTGAAGAAGACGAACAAATGATCAGCGATGAGGCCTCCCCGGAGGAGATTCAAGAAGCAAGAGATTTGGCAGAAAAAATTGTCTCGGACATCAGCCTGTTTAACCATCGTAAAATAGAGGAAGGTCTCCAAAATGACACCCTCTTTGAACTTTTAGGGGATGAAATTAAGGAAGGAAAACAGTTTTTTGAGTCCAAAACCAATAAAACGCTCTGGAATGCAGGTTATCTGGAAGAAGCCCTCGAAAATTTAATTGCTAAAAAAACGTCAGAACACGAAAGCCTTCAGCCTGCAGCACTCCCGGATTCCGAAAAACCCACTGAACTCTTTGAGAAACCGATATTCAACGCAAACGACTCACCGAAAATATTAGCGCCTGAACTGCCTGAGGCGGATGAAGAAAAATCAGAAGAAGCGGTTTCAGACGAACCCTCAAAAGAGGAAAAAGATGCACAACGACTTGCAAGATTGATTATTTCGGATATTGCCATTTATAACCCCGAAAAAGTCGCAGAAGGGATTGAAAAAGGAAGCTTCCACGAGATTCTTGAAGACGAACTTAAAGAAGGCCGGGAACTCTTTCAATCAAGAGTAGACACCGAGCTTTTCGGTTTCTCTATTTACGAAGAGGCACTGGCAACCTTTATCAGAAGTAAATCAAACCTTACAAACAAGTCCGAAAACGAATCAGCGGTCGAACCCGTCCCTGAAAAAGAAGCGCATGCAGAACCTGCCGGATCTGATGAAATATCCTACGAGGATGACCTGAGCGCAGAAGAAGATGAGGATCCCATTCTCGAACAAAGCGATGAAGCTCTGGAAGATGCGATCAAAATTGCAAAGGACATCATCTCCAATATCATTTTCCAAAATGAAGACAAACTCACACAGGATATTGATTCCGATTCAATCTACGATGTTCTCGGCGATGAAATCATGGAGGGCCGCCAACAGTTCGAATTAAAAGCACCGGCCTATTTTGACACAAGCCTCTACGAGGATGAAATTGATCGCATCTTTGCAGCAAGAGCAGAGAAGGCCCAGCAGCTTGAACAAGCTCATGACATGAGCATCTCAAAACCTGAAATCCCCAAGGCATCCGCTCAGGAAGAAAACTGGGACGACCCGGTTCTTCCCGAAGCAGAAAACGCCGATGACGTCTTTAAGGCGATGGAACAGGAAGCCGAAGCCGTCGCAGAAGAAGTGGAAGTCTCCGAAACAGATGTTCAGGAAGAAAGCTGGGACGACCCGGTTCTTCCTGAAGCAGAAAACGCCGATGACGTCTTTAAGGCGATGGAACAGGAAGCCGAAGCCGTCGCAGAAAAAGTGGAGCCGCCGCTAGAAACACCCCCGGCCACATCCGAAAAAAATATGAAAGAAGAATCGGACGAGGTCAAAAGCGCCAAACGTCTCGCAAAAATTATTGTCTCCGATATCGTCATTTACAACGAAGACAAGGTTGAAGAAGGCCTTAAAAATGAGACTTTTTATGAGGTATTGGCAGACGAAATTAAAGAAGGACAGGATCTTTTTGAGACCCGGGTCTCGAAAGAAATATTGAATGATGGGCTCTATGAAGCAGCCCTTGAAAACTACATCAACAGTAAAAAAGAAACACTTGGCTCGGGCGTGACGAAAGAAGTCCCTGAGTCTGAAGACGCGCCTCAAATGCCGGAAGCAGAAGATTTTTCAGCTGAAATTGAGAACACACCGTCAGCATCGGTTCAGAGCAAACCCGTTTTAGAAAATGGGAATGCTCACAGTAACGGCAATGGCAATGGCAATGGAAACGGTCGTCCCCATAAAAATGGCGCAGGTGAAGAAAGCAAGGCAGAAAAAGAAGCAAAACGCCTGGCCAAGATCATTGTTTCCGACATTGTCATCTACAATGAAAAAAAGGTCGATGAAGGAATTCAGTCCGGCACATTTTATGATGTACTTGAAGAAGAGATCAAAGAAGGCCAGTCCCTTTATGAATCAAGGGTCTCTCAGGAAATTTTGAAAACAAAAGACTATCTGAACGAAGCCTTTGAAGCATTCATTAAACAAAGAGCCGCAACCCCCTCTTAACGCCGCCAGAATTCTTCCTGGCTTTCTCAATTCGGATCCTGCTGTCCTGAATTGAGAAAGCCGCCGTATCCCTAATCGGCACAAGCAATCCGGCTTGATTTGTCCCACAGGCTTGGTGTAGCATTGCCTCGTTTTGGCTGATTTTTTTAAGGCCTTCAGATGAGGTAACCAATGAAAAAATATGTAGCGATTTTTCTCATGTTCGCCATGATCACGCTTTGCCTTCCCATCAAGGCAGAGGCGGCCCAGCAAGACAACGATATGCTCGTGGTGCTGAAAAGCAGTTTTTACGGCGGCTTAACCGGCGCACTGATCGGGACGGCTATTCTCGCCTTTCGAGACAAACCGAGTGATCATACCGAAGACATCCAGATCGGCGCAGGCGTCGGGATCATTGTGGGCACACTTTACGGCCTGGCAAAAACCACCCAGGCCTTTGTCCAGGTTGAAGATGGCAACCTCACCGTTCAAATGCCGACATTCAGATTCGATGTCGATCAGGACACCCATGACCTTCGCGGCTCGGTCGATCTTCTTAAAATTCCTTTTTAAAAGAACCGTCACTCAGGCTCAATCATTCGATTCACAAAAGTAATAATCTCATCCATCGACGTGCCGGGGGTGAAGATCTCTCGAATACCCGCCTCTTTTAACGCAACAATATCTTCATCAGACATGATGCCGCCGCCAAAAACAGGAATGTCTTCCGATTTCTCTTTTTTTAGCAGTTTCAGGATTTTTTTAAACAAGGTCATGTGTGCTGCCGAATGAATGGAAAGCCCGATGGCGTCCGCATCTTCCTGTATCGCAGATGCGACAATCTCCTCAGGGGTATTATGCAAACCAAGATACACCACTTCCATCCCCGCGTCCCGCAAGGCCCGCGCCACGACTTTGATGCCTCGATCGTGTCCGTCCAAACCGATCTTGGCCAATACAATACGCCTTCGAGAGCGAATCGACGATTTAGTATACCCTTTATCCATTTTCATGCACCTCATCCAATAAAAACCGGCCCTGCTCATGCTTTAAATACCCCATGCGAATTTTGGGATCGTGCTGAAAAATCAAGAGCCAATGTGCTTCAAAGGCCTGCTCAAGTAAGCGTCGTTTTGTTTCGAGGGTCGTGAGTGGGAAAAGATCATAACCCATAATATAGGGCAGTGAAAGATGGCTGACCGTTGGAATAAGATCCCCTAAAAAAACCGCCTTTTCCCCCGCAGATTCGATAAAGACCGCTTGATGATGTGCGGTGTGCCCCGGCGTTCGAATGACCGAAATCCCTTTTAAGATTTCTGAATCGCCGTCGAGCAGGTTCAAACAGGGCTGACCCGATAAGACCTCATAGTTTTCAAGAAGGTAGCTGCCTTTTGTCCGTTCATTGGGATCTTGGGCCGCCTCCCACTCGCCTTTTTGAATAAAATAGGAGGCCTCTGAAAAGGTCGGGAAAATGCGGCCTTTATCGTCCTTGCGTGTATTGCCTCCCGCGTGATCAAAATGAAAATGCGTGTTGATCACCAGATCAATATCGCTCGAAGTCAGGCCGTGGTTTAAAAGACTGGTCTCTATCGATGGGCGGCGTTCAACGCCGTAGATATCGATAAACTTATCGCTGCACTTATTCCCGATCCCTGTATCCACCAAAATATTTCGGCCGTGGGCCTTAATGAGCAAGACACCCAACTCCAGCCGAATCCGGTTGCGTTCATCGGCCGGATGATGTTTTTCCCAAATCACCTTGGGTACAACGCCAAACATGGCCCCGCCATCCAGATACAGGCTGCCATCCGTGATTGGATATATTTCAAAATGACCCAGCTTCATTCAAACCAAGTATATCCCTTCGGGTTTCACCAGACAACAAAGTCCAAGGCTCCCTTCAGCCTTGCATAAAAATGTACGCTTCATCCGCTATCTCCTTGAATCGGCCACACTTTCATTATAACATCGCACTTCACCCGCTTATTAACATGGTTCGAGGCCCTTTGAATCCACTCAAAATCGACAACACACACGTCACCGATGCCTACTGGAAAAAAAATCTACAGTACCTCGCGACCCTGCTTTCCATCTGGTTTTTCGTCTCCTATGGCTGCGGTATTCTTTTTGTGGAGCAACTGAATCGTATCCGCATCGGCGGCTTTTATCTCGGTTTCTGGTTTGCCCAGCAAGGGGCAATTTACGTTTTTGTAGTCCTCATTTGTGTGTATGTTCAGCTGATGAAACGTCTGGATCGTCAATTCAATGTCGATGAAAAAGAAGAGAACGCCCAATGACCGTGCAAACCTGGACCTATATCATGGTGGGCCTCTCCTTCGCGTTGTATATCGGCATCGCGATCTGGGCAAAAGCGAAATCCCGGCAGGATTTTTATGTGGCCGGAGCACATGTTCACCCGATTTTAAACGGCATGGCCACGGCGGCGGACTGGATGAGCGCCGCCTCGTTTATTTCAATGGCCGGACTGATCTCCTTCATGGGCCGGGACGGTTCGGTCTACCTCATGGGATGGACGGGCGGTTATGTCTTGCTGGCGCTTTTGCTCGCGCCCTATTTAAGGAAATTTGGTAAATTCACCGTACCGGATTTTGTTGGCGACCGCTACTATTCCCAGGTCGCCCGGTTCGTCGCCATCGTCTGCGCGATTTTTGTCTCCTTCACCTATGTCGCCGGACAGATGCGCGGCGTCGGTATCGTCTTTTCGCGCTTTTTAAATGTCGATATTGGCATCGGCGTTCTCATTGGCATGGGCATCGTCTTTTTTTACGCCGTGCTCGGCGGCATGAAAGGCATCACCTATACACAGGTCGCGCAGTACTGCGTGTTGATTTTTGCCTATCTCGTCCCTGCTATTTTTATCTCTCTTATGATGACCGATCACCTCATTCCGCAAATCGGCTTTGGATCCACATTGTCGGACGGTTCCGGGGTTTATTTGCTCGATAAACTCAACGGACTCAGCACCGAACTCGGGTTTAGCACCTACACAGACGGCTCTAAATCCACGATAGACGTTTTTTTTATTACGGCCTCATTAATGGTCGGTACCGCCGGGCTGCCGCATGTCATTGTGCGCTTTTATACGGTGCCCAAAGTCGCCGCTGCGCGTAGCTCTGCGGGCTGGGCCTTGCTCTTCATCGCCCTGTTGTACACCACCGCCCCGGCCGTCGCGGCCTTTGCGAGAACCAACCTGCTCACCACAATTTCCAATGCGGAATACGCCACAGCGCCGACGTGGTTTAAAAATTGGGAAGCCACGGGCCTGATTCAATTTGAAGACAAAAACAACGACGGCTTGATTCAGTATCGCGGCCCGAAATCCGAGATCGAAAACGAACTCACCATCGACCGGGACATCATGGTCCTGGCCAATCCGGAAATCGCAAAACTCCCCAACTGGGTCATCGGACTCGTCGCGGCGGGTGGACTGGCAGCGGCGCTCTCCACGGCGGCGGGGCTGCTTCTGGTGATTTCCACCTCCATCGCGCATGACCTGCTTAAAAAAGAACTCATGCCCAATATTGACCAAAAGACCGAATTACTGGCGGCCAGAATTGCCGCAGGTTTTGCGGTGTGCGTCGCCGGATATTTCGGACTTCATCCACCGGGCTTTGTCGCACAGGTCGTGGCCTTTGCATTCGGGCTGGCAGCGGCCTCTTTTTTTCCGGCCATCATCATGGGCATTTTTTCAAAACGCATGAATAAATACGGTGCGATCAGCGGCATGATCGTAGGGCTGACCTTTACCACGGCCTATATTGTCTATTTTAAATTCATGTCCCCAGAATTGAACCACCCCGAACACTGGTGGTTTGGCATCTCCCCGGAAGGCATCGGCACCGTCGGCATGTTATTGAACTTTATTGTCGCTCATGTCGTATCTTTTAAAACACCCCCTCCCCCACCCGAGATTCAGGCGATGGTAGAAGCGATTCGTATTCCGCGAGCGGACTAAATGAGACAGCATCCTAAATGGGTTGTTTCAATGATCGAATCAAAACGGCAGGAAACACAGATCAAACTACGGGGAGTGTCTCAGTTCTATTAAACGGAATTCCTTGAACATCACGAAGAATGCTTCGTCCGTTGGGTAAGTCGATTGACTCGTTCTTTATCCAGGTCATTAGTTTTGTACGAATATTTGCCCAGTCCTGTCCTGTTTGCACTGCGTCATATTCGAGTGTGATCGTCAGACGGATTGGAATCCATGATAACTCTTCTTTAATCCCACCTACGACTTTAAAAAACCAATCTGAATCACGACGTTGATTCTGAAGCGTATCAATGCTGGTGTGTTCGATTGCAAAAGGCCCAGCGATTGCGTCTATCTCTAGCGTACCTTGATTCTCTTGCTCTTTATCTGGCCATCGATCAACCTTAAGCCCGGGAAAGCCACATTTCCGAAGATAGCCCACGAAAGCATTGATTACATCTTCTTCCTTCATCAACCCTTATCTTCTACGGAGAACATCAAAGACGATCAATCTTGAACTGGAAGTATTCTTAGAATCAGTGTTAATACTTCTGGTTAAGAACGGTTTTTCTATATAGCTAAAAGTGTAGGCAAGTCCGGATATGTTCGCAATGGTTTTGACGTGGTCTAGTAAAAATGGACATTTTTCTTAGGCTGCTTTTGTTAAAATCCATGTTTCCTCAAACGCTCTTGGACTTACATATCCAAGATAAGAGTGCCGTCGTTTGCTGTTATAGAACATTTCGATATAGTCAACGATGTCTCCCCTTGCTTCTTCCCTCGTTTTGTAATTTTCAAAAAATACCCGTTCTGTTTTCAGGCTACCGAAAAAACTCTCTGCTACGGCATTGACGCTCCTATGTCAAGCGGCTGCGGCTGCGTCCTGCAAATCGGCCAGGATTAACGGATACAATTCTCGGACAATGTAGCGCTTCAAACAACGATGAATCTCTTTCGTAGATTTGCCTTCTGCCGTGCGGCGAGCGACATAAACCCGAGTCCGCGGGTCGCTCCGCATACGGACCATGGCAATAGTCCACAACGCATTATTTGCAGATCGATTACCCCCACGATTGAGTCTATGCCGTACTGTTTTTCCTGATGATGCTGGCAAGGGGTTCACACCGCACAGAGCTGCTAAAGCGGCTTCGCTACGCAAACGCTCAGGATTGTCGCCAGCGGTTGCAAGTAACGTCGCGGCCGTTTGCGGCCCTACTCCAAACTGACGGCGCAAGCGTTTAGCAGCGAGTACTGTGAGGTGTTCCAGTGTTGCATCCAGTTCTTTAAGTTCCGCTGTTAGGTATAACCAACGTTTGGCCAGCAGGCGAAGCGTTGTCGCCAATGTCTTCAGCGACTGGGATTCACCTAAGGTTCGAAGCCGCGCACAACCCTTCACGCATCGTTCTGGCTTGGATTGCCATAGTTTGGCTCGAACGCTTTCCGGGGCATTGATCAATAATGCCCGTAATTGGTTGATAGACTGAGTTCTTGCTTTTACCGCACTACGCCTTGCAACTGATGCAATACGCATGGCTTCTGCAGGCCCAGACTGTAGCTTTGGAATCGCTCGAGCATTACCAGATAGCACTGATCGTGCAGCACTTTCAGCATCCGTCGGATCTGATTTTCCCAGGAAACGTCGCATAGAACGATCTGGACGATTGATCTCCAAAACATCAATCCCTTGCTCACTAAGAAAACGAGCTAGACCTGCACCGTAAGTTCCAGTGCCTTCGATTCCAGCACGCTGTAAGTGCCCAAATGATTGTGCCCATTTCAAGAGCTGATTATATCCACTTGTGTTGGTTGCTGTCGGCAGGGTGCCAAGCATTTTACCTTGACCATCAATCAGCGCTCCAACATGCGTATCCAGATGTGTATCTACACCAAGAATAACCTCGTGTTTCAAGGATTGTTTTTTCATTTGTAAAGTCCTCTGAGAGTCTTTGGATGCATCTCCGATTGCATTGCAGGACAGGACACTCAGGTTGCAGTACAAAGCTCCTATTAGGTC
>JAJDBT010000028.1 GCA_029261215.1 Nitrospirota bacterium
ATGAAGGAGTCTTAAAACGGCTGCGAACAATATTTGATGTGTCTGCGTCTTCATATTTGGGATTATATTCCCAAATATGAAGAAAAGCAAGCTAAAATTTAAACTATTTTTAAAACCCACTCCCTCTATGAATATAAAAAAAGATAAAGAGGATGATAAAACAGGGGATTTATTTTATTACCTATTTTTAAATTAGGTATTATTCGTATCAAAAATCAGAATTTATTCAGACCAAACAAGCGAGGTCTTTCATCTGCTTGATCTAGTGTAATGTCCTGAACTATCAATTGATATGCTATAATGGCATTTATAGGCAATTGGTTAGGAGATTATGATAATGCCAGCACAAATTATAATATCACTGAGTGAGCAGGAAAGAATCGAACTAGAAAAAGCCGTTTCGAGTCGAATGACGTCGGTGCGTCTGGTGGCAAGAGCGAAAGCCATCCTGATGGCGGCAGAGAATGTCCCGAGCTACAAAATAGCCGAGCACCTGGGAGTCGGCACGAACACCATTGGACGCTGGCGCAGGCGTTATGCCGAGTATCGAATGGCGGGTATCGTCAAAGATCAGCCTCGTGGAGCGAATCAAGGCGGCAAGAAGACGGTCGATCAGGAAAAGCTGCGGCAAAAAATAATAAAGAAAACGACACAGGGAAAACCTGAGGGCGCAACGCACTGGTCAACAAGAATCATGGCAAAAGCAATGGGTGTTACCCACTCCTTCGTTAACCGGGTATGGCAGGAAGCCGGACTGAAGCCACATCTGTATAAACATTTCAAAGTGAGTAAAGATCCGCATTTTGAAGAGAAGCTCCGTGACGTGATTGGCCTGTATATGAACCCTCCGGATGCGGCTGTCGTCTTTTGTGTGGATGAAAAAAGCTCAATTCAGGCCTTGGATCGAAGCCAGCCGGGCCTTCCCATGAAAAAGGGACGTTGCGGAACGATGACACACGATTATAAACGTCATGGTACCAGTACGCTGTTTGCCGCCCTGAATACCGCGACAGGCGAAGTGATTGGAGAATGCAAAAAACGCCATCGTCACGAGGAATTTTTATCCTTCCTAAAAACGGTCAACACGCAGACTTCGTCAGAACTGGATCTCCACATCATCGTAGACAATTACGCGACACACAAACATGAAAATGTAAAAAAATGGCTCAAGCGCAACAAGCGTGTACAGTTGCATTTTATTCCGACCAGCTCCTCCTGGCTCAATCTTGTGGAACGGTTTTTTGGTTTGTTGACCGAGAAGGCCTTACGACGCGGGGTGTTCACTTCGGTAAAAGAGCTGGAAACAAAGATCCAAAACTTCATTGATCATCATAATGATGAATCGAAGCCATTTGTGTGGACAAAATCAGCCAACAAGATTCTCGAAAAAGTGGGTAGAGCTAGGCAGTCATTATCATTAGTAAATACAGTTTAGGACACTATACTAGCATCAAAAAGCTTGCTCTGGTCCTTTTGCAATAGAAACATCTGAATCTTTCTACCGAGAAAATCTCATTCTTGACCGTTTCCGTTTGTAATCTCGAATAAATGGGTGTCAAATAAAAATTACGAATACGGGAATTATTTTGGCAAAATGGAAGTCCTGTATGATGAAGCTTGCTACTCGATTTAATAATTCTAAGGCTCACCTAAAATTGAATATCCTTAGTGCTGTTGTGCCACTTCGAGTCACGCCCCTGACGGTGCTTCTGGAGATCCGAAGTTCTCTGGATATCTGTTTGATGTTCTTCACTCATATAAAAAAAGCGGCGGATTTTTCCTATTGCCTCCACTATGAGCATCCTCCGTTTCCTCCATGATCATTTTGATCACAGATGCTGAACATAGGGGGTCCATTTTGTTTTAGGGAGGGGATTACCGGCGGACGGGAACCAAAACTCCGAGAGGATCAGCGAAGGGATATTATGGATAATATTCTTACAGGCAGAAAGTCCGGAGCAGATTTGGCGCGGCTTTATGATGTGAGTGAAGCGACGATCTCACGAGTGGGGTCTAAAGCAAGGCCTGCCCAATCACTGAGCAGGCCTCTCGAAAAAAACTACTTATTAAACTGCACATCCTTTTCTCGATAGATTCGCGTCCCCACAGATAAAACCTTGAGGCCACTCCGCTTAAGATAGAATGGAGCGTTTAATTCGGGGATTCGAGTTACTCTATCACGCCGAATTTGGGTGGGGTGGGGGGCGTAAGATCATCACCCTTTTCATTAATCCCCATTGGATTGGTAAGCAATTCACCCTTTTCATTGAACGGTTGTTGAAGAGAAAAGCCCTTTTTAAGTGCTTCTGAAAATGAGACAAATTGACATTTCCCTACTCGTTCTAAACGCGCATTTCCGAAACCGATGGTCTGTCCTAATTTTCCGTCTTCGACCCATTCTTTCCAGTGTCCAGCACCTTGATTCCTCGGGCGACCGCTAAGAATCTCCCATTCCATGCCATCATGACCACCATCTTTGATGCCAAAAGGCCATTGAAAATCACCATGCATAAAAACCTGATCCCCTTCCTGAGTAGCGCGTCCATTCCAGTCCGGATAGGTATCAGATGCCCAACTGTAGCGTTGATGTGTACCCCCAACGCCATCGTTAAAAAAGCAGATCCCCTGTGTCGTCCATTGTCTGTGAATAGGACTACTGTCATCATAAAAGGTGATTGTCCATCGATTCCCGTCCGACACCAAATCCGGAAGATGTGGCGGCACAGCCTGTGCAGTTGCAGAGAGGGAAAATCCCAAGATTAGTGCAATCAAAAAACCGTTTATTTTTAATTGATTCATGTTTTTCTCCAAAATATATGGTTAAAAATATTAAACAGGCTCAACCCTGCCTCAGGCTTTTCTAATGAAGCCGCATACGCCTTTAATTTCTAAAAATTTCAGACAACCTAATTCGAGTTCAAGCTGTTTCGTAATGGCGGGAATATCGGTAACATCCCAACCCTACGTTCTTTATCTTTTGGAATCAATTCCCTCAAATGGGGGGGTATACTTGCATTAGGAATAAATAGAGGCTTGCAGTAATTAATGCAGGAATGAGAAGAAATAGAGTAAGGACAAATAGGATCTGACCTTATTTTCACCTATTTCTGACAGAAGACTTTACTATCTCTGGTGCAAAAATTTAAAAACAAGATTTTTGATGGCTGTAACTCTTTGCAATTGAAAAACGCAACTTTTGCCAAATTTTCCAAAATCAGGTTTTTGCAACAGAGCCGATCGAACTTGTCCGGGACGATGCGCTCAAAAATAAAAAGGTAGTTTTTATTTTGTCCATTCCTTGAGGGCGCGGGCAAAAAATAATCCGAAATAAGAATGCCCCTGACTCCATACCATCGTTTCCCGCTCTTAATTTTACTGATGTAGTTGTTTTCCAGCCCGTTATTTTATCCGCCATTGACGGTAGAGTGTGGATCAGAAAAGTTTGAAGGTATTGAGGGGTCATTCATTTTTGTTCCGCAAGGTGCAGTTCACAATTATACGGTTGGTACAAAAGGTGGACGCTTGTTTGTTGTTTCACCATCGGGGCTGGAGCGGTACTTTCGAGGAGTGAGCCAGCGCTTAGGACAAGGACCGTTAGACTTAGAAGAAGAACATCTCATTGCCGAAAAGTATGGACAAGAATTTGTAGATCGTCTCCGCCATTGGGGATTTTGACGAAAACTATGTGTTACGCTTTCAGGGCGTTAGAGTGATCAAAAATCTTGTTTTTGAACTTTTGAAAAAGAACTGAAAAAAAGGTTGTTCACGCAATAAGCGGCAGTTTCGTCCACCCATAGGGGGTGAGATGACGGTGTCAGTAGTGAGTTGATCGTCTCAACGAACCCCCATTAACCAAGGAGACAGTATGAAACTCAAATCACTCTCAGAAACACCTACTGTTGGCGGCATGAAGTTTTCAACGTTCAAACTCAAGCACGGCGTTCGAGAGGCGTTATGTTTTAATGAAGGAGGGGTAATGAAGATAGTAAGTCCACTGTTTATAATTCTTTTTATGCTAACAACGCGTGTTTATGCAACAGATTTTGAGCATGATTCAGCGCATAATAAAACAAACGCAAGTCTGACTGATTCCCCTCTAACGGAGGCTGGGAATGATACATTTGGCACTATTCAAGAGGTCATCAGAAAGCTAAATCGGGATTCTGAAGTTGACTGGTCGAAGGTTAATTTGGAGGTTTTGAGGAAGCACTTGCTTGATATGAATGACATGACAACAAATATTGAAGTTATATCCCAGAGAGCCGTTGATCGTGGCGTGAGGATCCGAGTCCGCCCAACGACACTGAGGTCGGAATCTGCCTTGGATCGCGTTTTTTCCGCCCACCCCGCACAACTGAAGAGTGAAACAGGCTGGGAAATGTTAGTTCAAAAAAACGAACAGATGTACACGTTAACCGTTACAAGTGGAAAACCGACTGAGGTGGATAAAATCAGAGGACTGGGTTATATCGGGCTGATGGCTTCCGGAAGTCACCACCAATCTCATCATTTGATGATGGCAAAAGGAGAAACCCCGCATCACAATCATTAAACAAAAAACATAATCCGTAACATCCATACGGATTAGAAATGGTGAAATGGGGTTATTATTGTCTACCAAATTAACAACAGAAATATCGAGGGTGTACTATGCCCCAATGGGCGAATCGATACTTTAAGGGCTCAAAGATACATCGGGTTCCCTTTCTGGGGGAGGAATGGGAGCTTTGGGGGTATCCGGGATCGTTTCCATGATGCGTTGAATATTCAAGGTTAGAAGCACTTCGGCTTCAGAACGGCGCTGCGCTGGGGTTGCTACCCACGACATTATCAATGAGCATCTGTAAGCGGGTTTTCGATAGCGTGCCATTGCG
Source organism: Nitrospirota bacterium (assembly GCA_029261215.1). GTDB lineage: Bacteria > Nitrospirota > Nitrospiria > SBBL01 > JAADHI01 > JAADHI01. Next base: position 4,875 of record JAJDBT010000028.1, read on the forward strand.
TGCGTCAAAAGCCGCACGGGCTTGTGTCATCAGGTCGAGTAGTGTTGTCCCTAAAGTCGTATCAGGAACCCACCCTAATGTTATAGCTTGATTGAGGTCATCACGGACTTGGTTCCAGTGTTCGAAAGAACCAGGTTTGATGGCCATCGGTCCTAGGGTCTGGGTTAGAAAAGGAAGAGAGTCTTCAATTTCTCGTGCACGCTGTCGTTCTTCGGGAAGAATAGCATCATGGTTTTCGACTAAAAAATGCCATGCAGGTTCGATAGAAATTTTTCGAATCGTGGGAAGCCCCGGGCTAATCAGTTTAAAACCACCCATTGTCTGCCCTGGAAGAATTAGAGCACCGTCATTACTGGAAAACCCAGCAAAACCTCGCGCCCAAAGCCCCCCGCGCCAACCAGAGCCATCAGGCAATGCAATGCCGACAGAAACCATATCCACATGATCTCCTCTGAAACTTGCTACTTCTTGATTAAAATTTTTTGTAAGAAAACCTCTAGGAATTGTTAATCCATCACTACTCAGAATGATACTGGAAGACGGACGAGAGATATCGACAGCAAATCTAATGATTTCACCCGTATTCGAATCTGGATTGGAGATTGTGTATCCATAAACATGGTAGCCGGTCGTTGGATCAATCGTTACCCCTGCTGATACAGCTGCTTCCCTAAAAATAGGGATCGGGATAAGACCTACCTCTTCAGCTAAAGTGGGCGCTACGGATACCAGTATGCAGTAAAAACCCACAAAAACTTTTAATCGCTGTCGCATATTTCACCTCATTAAAATCAATGTTTTGACTCAAAAATCAATGTGCCTTCGATCACGAGATTCACATACTAATTTCGGTAGTGATCTTTTCGGCTCTGTTCAAAAAAATGAAAGGATGGAGGCCGTCGCCAGATTTTGAAATATTGATGTTTTTTTAGAGCCCAAACTGGCGATCAGTAAGACGGATTTCTCCTACTAAGCCTTGCCCGTAAGTCCATGCATTCCCTTGTCCTAAGTTGAACATCCTCGTCAACTCAACCCCCTTTATTGTGGCATAGGTTGTTTTCATTGTTTTGAACCCGTGAACGGGCTGGATCCGTTGTTTCAGTTTCCCGTGATCTGACTCAATCCGATTATTGAGATACTTTACTTGTCGGTGAATCACATGATCTGGACAGATTTTTTAGGCCTTCAGTGCGGTCAAGGCAGATCCCTACGTCGGTGCCTTGTCTGTGTGGATCGTTCGTGGTTTTGCCCAATCTTTGAGGCTTCGTAAAGCCTTTCCCAAAACTTGTTGGCGGCTTTGGTGTTGCGTGTGGATGACAGGTAAAAATCACAATGGGATCGCTTCTTTTGTCGACAGCTTCGACTCATGCGCTAGCAAGGTGGTGATAAGGGGCCAGTTTTGTTGTCACACTATTTGAGCATGACTTGTTTGTCTTTTACGAGGGAAAGCCGCCACTCTTCCAGTTTTTCTTCGATGAGCGGAGAGGTGTGGATTTGTGGTTCGGAATGGGTCATTTCACCCTCGTCTTCCCAATCGGACACAATTTTTTTGGCCTTGCTGAATGAATCAGTGAGGGGCGTTGCAGGGCTCATCGCATATTGAAAAAAGGCGCGTCCAAAATAGGTCATTTCAGAATCGTCTCCGCAGCCAAAAGAAGTGCGATCCGAGCGGGATGACGTGATGATCATACTGTATTCATCTTTGAGGTGATCAATAAAACCCCCGGAATAACAGGCCGATATGGCGACGACTTTCCATTTGATGCCGGAATCTTCCAAAATCGTCGCCAGTTCGTCAGCCGGTAAATCAACCAGGGGCACACCGCCCAAAGAGACGGAGAGGGTGTGATCTTTGGAGCCGTGGCTTGTGAGATATAAAAAAAGAATATCTTCCTCTACATCCATCTGATCTGCAAAATATTGCAAGGCGACTCGTAGGTTAATCACGCTGGCAATCGGAACCTCGTGCACGATTGAGGGATGGTTGATTAAAAACAAGGCCCTGTTTTGTGAGCCAAAGCTGGATTCAAAGAGTGCGGTGGTGTACAGCGCTTCATTCATGAAAACTTCTTGATGGCTGTCGCTACCGAAAGAAAGAAAATAAAGATCGGTCAGTCCTTTGCGAGAGGGCTCGATATGGCTCATGGATTCGGTCAGTAACTGATACTGATAAAACAAGACCACTTCAGGATTAAGAATATCCCCATCCTTGGCTTCATGGATGGATTTTTGCTCGTCATAGCGTCCGTGATCCCATACCCCTCTGAGCGTTTTTTTATTGCCGTCCTCATCTGTAAAAGAAAGGATGCCGTTGCCGTGAAAGAGGTTGCTTTCAAAGGCACCGATATATTTGTCGCCATTGTCCCGGGTGAGCATGCCGTCGCCAAAAAACGTCCCATTTTTAAAATCGCCCGTGTATTTTGAACCACTTGCAAAAGTATAGATGCCTTCGCCTTCGAGGAGTCCGTTCGAAAAATCACCGACATATCGGTCTCCCTTAGTGGTCAACAGTGTTCCTTCTCCATGCGGGAGACCTTTTTTAAAACTGCCCTCATAAATAGAGCCATCCATCAGTGTCATGGTGCACAGTTTTTCACAGGCGCTGTCCCGGCTCAGTGCTTGCCCATTCAGGGAGGCACATGCGGAAAAAAAAGGCAGTAACAGCAAAAAATAGAGGGTTTTAATTTGGCATAGGTGTTTCATTGTGGGTTCTCCTTTTTAAAAGGGATATTCAAAGTATATCAGGAGATTTAAGAAATGGGGTTTGAGGCCAAATTAAGGATGTGTCGTGACAGGTTGTTGCTTGAAGTGGTTAAGGGTGTTGGCCGCAGCCTGTTTAACGTGCTGATTTACGGGCTTGAAGAAATGGTGCCGTCAATCATTTTAATGAGGCGGCCCGCTTGAAGCGAAAGTTTTTCATTGTGCGTGACCAATACAAAGGTGATGCCTCGTTTTTCATTGAGTGTTTTCAGCAGGTCGAACACTTCGTCACTGGTATGGGTATCGAGGTTTCCCGTGGGTTCATCGGCGAGAATGAGTTGGGGGGAGAGGACCAAAGCCCGTGCGATGGCGACACGTTGTTGTTCTCCGCCGGACAATTCTCCGGGTTTGTGATCCAGTCTGTGGGAAAGTCCGACCGCCTTTAACAGTTCGAGCGCCGAAGTCTTCAGGTTTTTTGGGTCCATTCGGCGAATCAGGCCCGGCATCATTACATTTTCCAGCGCGCTAAAATCATGCAGCAAATGATGAAATTGAAAGATAAAGCCTATTTTTTGGTTTCGAAAGAGAGCGAGTTCACTGTCTGACTGGGAAAAAAGATCCACGCCGTCAAAGATGATTTTTCCAGAAGTCGGGCGATCCAGCGCACCGAGCAAGGTTAAAAGTGTGCTCTTTCCCACCCCGGAGGCCCCGACGATGGCGAGCATTTCTCCCTTTTGGATTTCAAAGGAAACCCCTTTCAGGATGCCCAGTTCTTTTTCGGCCATCTTAAAAGACCGGTACAGATCAATGACTTGTATCATGAATAGGAGGTCCGTGCGTTCATGTTATGGGGGACTTATTCATAACGCAGCCCTTCAACGGGTTCAAGCTTTGCCGCCTGCCAGGAAGGGTAGAGCGTGGCGAGCAGGGTGATAAAAAAAGCCGATCCGGTGACGAGGACGACGTCCATCAGGTGCAAGCGCATGGGCAGGGTGCTGATGTAATACACGTCTCCTGGCAGTTTGTAGAAGGTTTCCAGCATGAAGCTGATGCCCAGACCCAGGGGAAGCCCGATGGCGACGCCGATCCCCCCAATCACCAGGCCTTCATACATAAAGATCCGGGTGATCGATTTTCGCGTTGCGCCCATCGCTTTTAGGATGGAAATCTCCCGCGCTTTTTCTGAAACCGTCATGGTCAGGGTGCCGACGATATTGAAGGATGCGACCAGGATAATCAAAATCAGGATGACAAACATCATGTCCTTCTCAAGTTCCAGTGCCGAAAAAAGGTTGCGGTTCAATGATTTCCAGTCCTGCGCCTGATAGGGAAAGCCCAGCCGGTTTTCGATTTCGATTGAAACGGCATCGGCTATAAAAATATTATCGACCTTCACCTCGATGCCGGTCACGACATCGGCCAGATTAAAAAATTTTTGCGCTTCAGAAATTGAAATATAGGCCAGGGTGGAGTCGTATTCATACATGCCGGAATCAAAAATGCCGACGATGCGGAAGTTCCGTATTTTGGGGGTAAAGCCTCCCGGTGCGCCGAGAGATTGGCTGATGGAGGCGCTTCCTGTTCCTACGGGGGAGACCACATGGAGTGTTTCTCCCCAAAACACACCCAGCCGGTTCGCCAGTTCTTTGCCGATGACAATGCCGGGAAGTATCTTTTGACCTGATTTTATTGTTGGGTCGCTTGCCTCAGTTTCTTCGGGTGGGGCGGGCGGCGGAGTCGTGAGAAACTCCAGATCGCCTTCGACCATGTTTTCTCCGAGTTTTGTGACTTTTCCCTCATTGGCCGGGTCAATCCCCCGCAGCACAACCCCAAAAGCATTGGATGGGGCGGAGAGCAAGACTTGCTTGAAAATAAAGGGTGTGGCTGCAAGCACGTGCGGGACCTGGGTGACTTCGTCCATGAGCGTTGAAAAGTCTGAGATATTGTCACGTGTACGGTCTGTAATGACGATGTGTGAGGTGGTGCCTAATATTTTATCCCGCAGATCTTCTTTAAAGCCAGTCATCACGGCCAGGGTGGCGATGAGCGCGGCGACGCCGATGCCGACCCCGCCAATGGAAATGACGGTATTCAGGGAGACAATTTTTTTACGCTTTTTGGATTTGAGATAGCGTATGGCGATGTGAAATTCGTAGGGGAGCGCCATTTTATCCGGTTTCTGTCGGCGGTGCAGGAGGAGTCGACACGGGTCTCATTTGCGGAAAAAGAATCACATCGCGAATGGAGTTCTGGTTGGTGAGCAGCATCACGAGCCGGTCGATGCCAATGCCTTCTCCGGCAGTAGGCGGCATGCCGTATTCGAGTGCCAGTAAAAAATCTTCGTCCATCTCATGCGCCTCAAGGTCTCCGGACGCCCGTTGGTCGGCCTGGCCTTCAAATCGTCCACGCTGGTCTTGTGGATCATTTAACTCTGAAAAGGCATTCGCGATTTCCCGGCCCACGATATAGAGTTCAAAGCGTTCAGTGAGCTCCGGGTTATCGGGTTTGCGTTTGGCCAAGGGGGAGAGTACGGTCGGAAAATCCGTAATAAAAACAGGCCCGGTCAACCCGGGTTCCACGCCTGCCTCAAAAAGTTGCTCCCACATTTTTCCGAGGGAATCCTCTTCTTGGAGGTCAACGGCATTGATCAGTTCGACGACTTTTTCCCTTTTGTGTAGATCTTCCAAAGCAATTTTATAATGTTCAGAAATGGCGTTGACATAAGTCAGGCGTTTCCAGGGCGGGGTAAAATCAACTGCTTGGCCCTGATATTCAAATTGCAGTGAACCCAGGGTGTCCTGGGCGATTTTTGAAAAAAGGTCTTCGGTCAGGGTCATCATCACGTTGTAATCGGCATAGGCCATATAAAATTCAAGCATGGTGAATTCAGGGTTGTGGATGGTCGAGATGCCTTCATTCCGAAAATTGCGATTGATCTCGAAGACCCGCTCGAATCCCCCGACAATCAGACGTTTAAGATAGAGTTCGGGTGCAATCCTCAAATAAAGATCCATGCCCAAAGTATTGTGGTGTGTGATAAAAGGTCTTGCTGCCGCACCGCCGGGGATGGGATGCATCATCGGGGTTTCTACTTCTAAAAAACCGCGTTCGGTGAGGAAAAGACGGATAGTATTGATAATGCGACTGCGAACCTCAAAAACCGTTTTTACCTCAGGATTGGCGATCAAGTCCAAATAACGCATCCGGTAACGCAATGCGACGTCTGTTAATCCGTGCCACTTTTCAGGTAAGGGATGGAGTGATTTTGAAAGAAAAGTGAGCGTGCGGGCTTCCAAGGTGAGCTCGTCTGTTTTTGTCCGAAAGAGCCGTCCTGTAATGCCGAGGGTATCGCCGATATCGAGTTTCTCAAAAATGTCATTTCCGGTTTCATCCATCAGATTCTTCTTAAAATAGACCTGTAACTGTCCGGAGGCATCTCGAATATGGGCAAAAGCGGCTTTTCCAAATCGTCGAAGCGACATGACGCGGCCAGCGATTTTCTCGTGAATCTCTTCAGCTTCTAAATCGGCCTTAGGCATCGGGTCATATTTTGAGGTAATTTGGGCGAGCGACGTTTTTTCGTCGAAGCGGCTTCCATATGGCTCTATGCCAAGCTCCCGTAAGGCCTCCACCTTTTTGATTCTTTGTGTGACCTGACTATTTTCTTCGCTCAAAAAACACCTCCCTAGAGAACGCGGATCGTCTAAAATCCTGGATTATATGAGAATCATGAAGTCCGGTCAAGGAAGCAGCATAAACTTACGAAATAATTAAAGATCTATAAAATGTATTACGGATAAGACAGAAAATACGCTGATGTTGAGTGAAACAACATTTCGGGATATACTATAATTTGAATTGTTCGCTGGGGAGAGTAACCGAATATTAAAAGGGAGAAAAAGATGAGCTTAAAAAATGTGCTTATTGGGGGAATGTTGTCGTTGGCTGTTGCGAGTTTGCTTGTTTCAGGGTATGGCTTTACTTCTTCAGTCATGGCGGAAGAAGGAAGCGCTTCTTCAGATGAACACGGTAAAAAAGATCCGCATGCCCGTTTTAGAGAGGGTTCGATGATGGGCGGTATGATGGGGGAAATGAAAAGTCCTCACTCAGGTATGTCCAAAAAGGGTCCGCACGGTTCAAAAAAGGGGATGCATTCGCCCTTTTCTGTTCAAGGGCTCAAAGAAAAATTAGAGCTGGATGAAGCCCAGACCAAAAAAATACGTGAGGTCATTTCGAATTACCGAAAAGGGTCAATTTCTAAAAGCGCTGAACTGAAGATTGCCCAGATTGAGTTTGACGAAGCGGTGTCTGAAAAAGGGTTCAGCCTTTCGGATGCTGAAAAAAAGGCAAAGAAACGTGAATCGGTGGCGACTGAATTGACGATGGTTCGTGTCAAAGCGCTGGCTGGCGCGCGCGAGATTCTTTCTGATGCCCAGTATGAAAAATTTATGGGGATGATGGCCCACCGGATGAGTCGCAGCGGGAGAAAAGGAAAACACGGCGGACATGGCTTTAAATCACATGGCGGCGGTTCAGGAATGCATGGTGGAATGATGGGTCAGAGCAGCTTTGGCGGGCACGGAAAAACTGAGTTTGCCGGGCGTCATCACGGTGGTAGCAGCCCGCATGGAAGTACCGGAGGAAAAGAGACTGAAGGCAGTTACGACGATTAAGACGCGACTGGGTTTTTCTTTCTTACCAGAATCTGTTGATCATAAAAATAGGCTTAAGGGGGAGTTGTGTCTGGTGCCGGAGGGGGGACTCGAACCCCCACGGGGTTGCCCCCACTAGACCCTGAACCTAGCGTGTCTACCAATTCCACCACTTCGGCTTCAGACAAGCCGCTTTATACCAGATCAATTTGACAGGGTCAAGGATCTGACAGCTTAAGGGAGAACTGAAATGAGCGAGAACTTTGACTACGATTTGATCTGTATCGGAAGCGGGCCAGCGGGCCAGCGTTGTGCCATTCAGGCGGCAAAGGTTGGTAAAAAAGTGGCGGTCATTGAAAAGCGCCGCTGCGTTGGCGGGGTTTGTCTGGAAACAGGAACGATTCCCTCCAAAACCTTTAGAGAGGCAGTGAACGCCTTTATCAGCCAGCAGGATCGTTCAGAAGGTCTTGGTTTTAATCCACGTTTAAGGGTCGAGGTGCCGCATTTGCTGCGACGGGTGAGTTCGGTCATTCAGCGGGAATCTGAAGTCCAGCAAGACCAGTTGCAGCGAAATGAGGTCAATATCATCCTCGGCACCGCAAGCTTCCAGGATCCAAACCATATTTTGATTAAGACCGACAACGGAGATCGCATTCTCAGTTCAAAGCAGTTTCTCATCGCAGTCGGGACGCACGCGGCGGTTCCGCCGGATATCGAACCGGATGGCAAAACGATTATCCTTGCCGACGGCATTTTGGATATGACGGCCTTGCCTCGAACGCTCGCCGTCGTGGGGGCGGGTGTCGTCGGGATTGAGTATGCGTCCATGTTTGCTGCTCTGGGCGTGCAGGTGACTGTGATTGATAAACGTCCTCGGCCCCTGGGTTTTCTCGATTTTGAGATTATTGACGAGCTGATTTATCAAATGCGCCGCAAGCGTGTGACTTTTCGATTGGGAGAGGAGGTCACACGTCTCGAAATTATTGAGCAACAATCAAAGAGAAAAGGCTTGATTCGTCTCGAATCGGGTAAACATATTATTGCAGACTTGATTTTGTATTCCGCTGGCCGTATGGGTGCCACAGGTGCGCTTAATCTCAAAGCGGCTGGCCTCAAAGCCGACAGCCGGGGTCGTTTGAAGGTCGATGACAAATATCGCACCAAAGTCAAACATATCTATGCGGCAGGAGACATCATCGGTTTTCCGAGCCTCGCCGCAACCTCGGCCACACAAGGGAGGCTTGCGGCCTGCGATATGTTCGGGATTAAAAGCAAACCGATGGGCGCTAATTTTCCGTTCGGAATTTATTCAATCCCGGAAATATCCATGGTGGGTGCCACAGAGGAGGAATTGACGCAGGATAAAATCCCCTATGAAACCGGCATTGCCCGATATCAGGAAATTGCCCGCGGTCAAATTATGGGAGATCATACCGGTTTGCTCAAAATTATTGTGCATCGTGAAACTGAAAAACTTTTGGGCGTGCATGCAATTGGTACCGGCGTGACCGAATTGATTCATGTTGGTCAGGCCGTCATGCAGTTAAACGGCAAACTGGATTATTTTATGCAAACCGTTTTTAACTACCCGACGCTGGCTGAATGTTATAAGGTCGCAGCGCTGAACGTCTATAACAAGTTACATTACAGTCGTTTGAGCGAAGCGATTTAATTTTAAAATGGGTTCACAAAAAAAGCCCCTGCTGTTTCCGGCAGGGGCTTTTTTTACACTACGTCAGTTAAAATCTATTCTTGGTAAAGCGCATTCACTTCAGAGGCGCTCAGCGCACGGCCAAAGACGCGAATATCGTCCAGATAACCTTTGAAACGGCTATTCACCAAGCCATCGGGAATATCGGCTGGCGTGTCGTCTTGATCCACACCAAAGGTCCACGGTTCCGAGCCAAAGGTGAGACAACAGACACCATCGTGACTTAAACTTCTGATCAAGACCCCATTGACATAGAGGCTGAATTTTTCAGCGCCCGGCGTATTGTCTTCATCCGAAACCACGCCGACGATGTGAAACCAGTCGTTTGGTGTCATTAGGGACTGCCCGCTGCCAATCGGCGCTTTGAAGGGATTGCTTTGTCCTGCGGTGCCGCCGGTGACATACATCCAAAACTTGGCCACTGCGGGGTCACCCCCGATCGGATTCCCATTCGAAATGCTATCCCATGCGTAGGCCAAAACGCCCTGGTTGCGAATGACTTCGGGTTTAATCCAAAATGACCAGGCAACCCCTGTTCGCACTTCCCCTGAAAATACAGAGGGAATGGACATCTGCGAACTGGCATGGGTCGTCCCATCCAGATAAAGCGCCTTTAGAGACCCATTCGATCGATCGCGCCCGTAGCTGAGTGACGGATTTGCCACCCCATGAACCCCATTCCCGCTGGCATCCGATAATCCGCCATCCAAAGGAAGGTAAGTGCGTTCAAACATTTCTGCCGCCGATAAAATGCCTTCGAGATTGTCTGTGACGCCGTTGCCGTTGGTATCCGCGTGAAAGGGGTCTGTTCCTTTCGCAAACTCACCCGCGTCATTCAAAAGATCATCGTCGGCGTCGGCCTCTAGCGGATCGGAAAAAACCTTGCGTGTGATATTGGTACTCAGCGGAATTTCCCAGCCGGTTTTGATTTCCTCAAAATCGGAAAGCCCGTCGTCATCTGAATCCGGATCTTCATCTGACGTCCCGTGTAAAAATTCCTCGCGCGCGCCCAAGCCATCACCATCTACGTCCTCTATATAAACGAGGTGCAGCACGTAGCCCTTGCGAAGCTCCAGGCTGTCAAAATTATAGGCTTCTTCAAGATTGTCATAGATTTTGGCTTCTCGATCCGCCCCGTTGTTGGTGGTAAACACGTAGAGCGCCGTCCAATGCCCGTGAACGTCTTTATCCGTGCCCACACCGCGTACGCTTAGCAAGCCGGTATGTGTTTGCGTGGGGGCACCGTTCCATTCTGCAGTGCCCGTCGTGTAGGGAATTTTGAGAATGTCTTGCATGGCTTCAGCGACGGTGATGCGCTTCTGATTAAAGTCTGCCGTGGTGGCGACGAAGTAACTTTCCTTGCGCCGTCCGTCTTCGCGTTCCGCGCGTGGGCCGAAGTCGATCACGACACTGGCATTTTTTGCCCCGATGTCGGTCAGGTTTTGCGTAAAAGATCGTCCGTCCGCGTCTTTTGCCTGCCAGGTGGCGGCTTCTAAAATGAGGTTGTCGGAGTTTTTCAGTAAGTCGAGTGTTTTACCCAGCGACAAATCCCGCTGAAAAATCAGCGGCGCGGGTGTACTCTTGTTTGGCTCGATATCGATTTCGGGAAAACTGCCAAATGTGGTATCAAAATCCAGGTTGCCGATGACAGAAATCGTGGTGGAATCTCGCGGATCAGTCTCGACGGCGGAGATGCTGAGGTTTGTCAGCGTGACGACCTGAAATCCTTGGTTTTTAACCTGCAAGGTCAAGGCAATCTCACCACCGGTTTGCGACACGCTTGAACTGGATGTGGCTGTGACAGATTTTTCATAAGCCCGTCGATTTTCGACCGACTGTGACTTCGTCCACGAAAACGATTGTTCCCAACTTTCGGAAACCGTCGTACTGTAGCTGACACCAAAGTTGTCCAGAGAAAATTCGATACCTGAAGTCCCAGAAACCTCAACCCCCACGCTTTCGGTGCTGGTTTGACTCGTGGTTGTCGTGGTCGCCGTCTCCGTGGACATGGTATCGGTATTGCTGATGGTCTCGGTCTGGGTGTCGGTGTAATTGACCGAAATATCCGGTACGCTGGTGAGCTCAAAGCTCAACTGTGGCACATCGGCGATACGGGGATTAAACTGATAATTGTTGGTATCAGGGTCGAAGGCTTTGGTGACGACTTCATCATAGTCCGTCAGGTTATCACCGTCCGTGTCTTCGTCCACAATGGAAGTTCCAATCGCTTTTTCAAAACAGTCGGGTAAACCGTCGCCGTCCGTGTCCGGGCCGCCACAATTGATGCTCACATCTGCGGGTGTGCCGCCGCCACTCCCTCCGCCCCCGCAGGCGACAAGAATAAGTGCAAAAAAGCCGTATATGATTAAGGTAAAAGTCGTGTTTATTTTCATTGATTTAATCCTCTTTTCTTTATTCGGGGTTTTTAAACCTCAAGATATTTTCCGGCAATGCCTGCGCGGGTGCGGATGTCCATTTTATTCATGATGTGCTGGACATGTTTTTTAACTGTATAGAGTCCAATCTCAAGGTTATTGGCAATTTCCTTGTTTGTCAGACCTGTTTTTATGTATTGAAGGACCTGTGTTTCTCGGGGGGTAAGGGCATGCTGGTTTTTTTCGTGCGCAGGATGAATCCGCTTTTGTAAGCGGATTTCGACCATGACCATCGTGTCCATTTTATTTTGAGAAAGCCCCCGCATAAGGAAACCCTGAAGAGCAAGCGTGTGATTTCGAAATTGAATAGACGTTTTGATTCCGGTTTGTGCTTGTAGTGCTTGTGCAATCACTTCCTTACGAAAGGTTTTGAGAAAATCAAGAAAGCGCTTTGATTCTGCCTGGGCGATATGGTCATTCGTCTCTGGCCCAAGCAGCCTTGAAACTTCTATAGAGACAGCCCCAACAAAAAGAACCTCATATTTTTTCCCGATGACAAGCACATCCGGAATACGGCTTTGCTCTTCCGGATGACTTAAATAAATCGTCGAACGCGGGATGTCGGTGATTTTGTAAGCTTGTTCCGTAAAAGAATCTAGAGAAGATTTTGTTGTTTTATGTGGTTTTGATTTTATCCCCTGCATGTCTTGACTCCTTTCATGGTGAGGTAAAGGGCCGGTTTGCCCTGTTGTTGTAAGTCGGAGTCTAGAGGATTTTAAATTGGATGGCGGTGACGTGGCTTACGAATAAAGTGTGATCTTGCTCACAGTGTGTGTGGACGTGTACGCCTTAAAGCAGGGAATCTGCGAGGGTATCGAGATATTGATGCAGGGATTTATGGATAATGATTTTTCGCCCGTCGTTTGCGATATGGCCCTGGGTTTTTAATTCATTGAGAATCCGTGTGACGGTTTCACGTGTCGTCCCGACCATTGAGGCCAAGTCCTGGTGGGTGAGACGTTTGGAAATGATGCGTTGTCCGGCGCTGATCTCTTGTACATTGGTCTGCGCCAACATCAACAAGGTTTTTACAATACGCGCATGGACGTTTAGCAGGGCGAGGTCGCCCAGTTGGGCATCGGTTTTTCTCAATCGTATTGAAAAAGTAGAGAGAAACTTGGTGAGCACGCTGGGGGTTTGTGTGACGTAGTTTAAAAAAGCCTCTCTTTGAATGATGAGAAAGGTTGCGGCCGTCGTGGTAACGACGCTGGCCGAACGCGATTCGCTGTCAAAGAGCGACATTTCACCAAAAAAGTCCCCACTTTTTAGAAAACTTAAAATATATTCGCGACCGTCCGCCCCTAAGATGGCGACTTTTACCTCACCGGACAAGATTAAATAAAACGAATCACCCGGATCGCCCTGTAAAAAAAGGACATTGTCTTTGGGGTAAGATCGGGTTTTTGAGAGGGCTTGCAAGGAGCGGACTTCTTCTTCGTTCAGGCCGGAGAAGAGTGGGACGGCTGTCAGCAATGTGTTGTTTTTTTGTATCAACGTTGTCCTTGTTTTATCATGGATTAAATTTGGATCCGCATGTCATCTTCTAAAATGGTCAGATGACGTATCCCGGTTTCGTTTAGTTCTGTCCTCAATGTATCGAGATAGCGGGGTTTCATATGATAGGCATAAAGCGGAAGGTTCGGTTTGCCGATTTTTTTGAACTCCTGAACCAGTAAATCGGGAGTGAGATGTTTGCTTTGGCGTGCGATCTCTTTCATGGCGTTTGGAAAACTGACTTCAATAAAAGCGGCTTTTAACTTGGGTTCTGCGGCGGCCGATTTCCAGAGCTGCTCTGTCTCGCAGGTATCGCCACTATAGAGAAAGGCCCGATCTGTTTCCCGAATCATAAAGCCCGTGCAAGGGACGGTGTGGTTGGAAAGAATGGGCGTGATCTCGAGCCCCTCGACTGAAAAAGGGGTATTCGGTAAAATGGTGCGCATTTGAAAAAGAGGGCCTTGAGGGCCTGAAATTTTTAAATGATCCGGCCAGATTTCATCATTAAAAAGATGGGCGTTCAAGCTGGTGATCACTTCTTCAATGCCAAAAATAGTGATGGGGTGTTGGTCTTTTTCACCCACAAGGTTTTCCAAAAGAGAAGGGAGTCCCTTGATGTGATCAGAATGGACATGAGAAAGGAGGATCGCCCGCAGTCCTTGTTGTTCTGGCAGGGAAAGTACGGTGGAGATGCTGCCCGCGTCGAGCAGAACCGTTTGGTTGATTAAGAAGCTGCAGCTGCGCTTTTGCAGCAGTTCGGCCCCGTGACAGCCGAGTACCCGTACTTCCATTAAAGGTCCTTTCGGAGCTGTGGCGGGGTGTTTTGAAAATAGAGACGGTAGCGATGCAAAAAGGCGGGAGATCGTTCATCCTTTGAGAGGTCCGCAAGCTCTGCCAAAACACCCTTTACCTGGTACATTTCATAGGTCTTTTCTCCCTTGGTGGGGATTTCACCTCGATAATCACATTCAAAAAAATCCTTCACGCGGGAATAGGTCCGATCCGAAAGATTGATCTGGTTGGGCAGGCCGCTTGATTCCATGCGTTTGGCATCATTGACCGAATCTCCCCAGATATCGAAGGAAAATTTTTTAATACCGACAACACCGGCGATCACCGCACCCGTGTGAATACCGATGCGAATGGCCCAATTGTCTGTGTTTTCGGGCGTGTTTCGAGCCTTCACAGCTTCAATCATTTCCAGTCCGGCCAAAACCATGTCCACCGGATGAGCGGGGTTCCGCACGGGCAGCCCTGCGACACACATGTAGCTGTCGCCGATGGTTTTTAGCTTTTCAAGCTGGTAGCGTGTCACGATGTGATCAAAGGCCGTAAAATAGTCATGCAGTTTTGAAACCAGCCGGTCGGCCGCCATTTTTTCAGTTGAGGCCGTAAAGCCCACAAAATCTGTAAACATAATGCTGACGTCTTCAAAATATTTTGGCTCAACAATGCCTTTTGTTTTCAGTTCATCTGCGATCTGTTTTGGCAGAATATTCAACAAAAGCGCTTCGGCTTTCTCGCGTTGTTTTTCGACTTCCTGATGGCGATGTGCGAGGCTTTGATTGGCTTCTTGTATTTTTGTTTGGGCAGAAAGCAGGTTTTGCCCCATTTCGTTGAAGGTGTCCGCCAATTGTCCGAGTTCATCGTTGCTTTGAACGGGAATACGGTAGTCGAGAGTGCCGCTCCCGATACGGGCTGCGCCTTTTTTCAATTGGGTCAAGCCTTTAGAAATTGTATTTGAAGTAAAAAATGCAATGCACATCGCCAAGAGAATCGAAAAGGAGAAAATACCGGTCGTGATCCAATCCGTCAAGCGCGCCGCTTCATAATAATTGTGCATCGCATGTTCGACCCGTTCTTCCTCATCCTGATAAAGCTGGGGCAGCATCTGCACCATGAGGCGCGTGGTAAAGGGGTCGGCCCGAAGGGCAAGCTCCATAATAGCTTGTGTGTGGTTGATGCCGAAATTTTCATAAAACACGCGCCAAGACTGGCGCAATTCAAAATACATTTTGTCAAAAGATTCGATCTCTGCGGAAAAAGCCGGATCCGAGAGGCCATACAGTGTCTTGATCTCCCGAGCGATGGTTTCCGTTTGCGTGTGAAATTGTGTGATTTGTTCCGGGCCGAGCCCTTCCGAAGCCACTTCCGCGACGACTTGACTCAAGAGCGTGACCTGTTTTTGCAGGTTGGTCAGGTTTTGTTGGATTGAAGAAAAAAGCAGTTGTCGGGAAAGGGCTTTTCTCAGGGTCTCAACAGATGCGCTTCGTTTTTGGTTGCCCCAATAATAAACGCCGAGATTCAGGCCGTAGAGCAGGAGAATGACGAAAAAAGAAAGCCCCAGCCGACGTTGGATTTTCATGAGAAAAATTTAGTGAAGTGGATAACCATCTTGCCCCGGCATACGTCCATCTATTTTGATGAGTTTCAGGCCTTTCGGGATTTGAGATGCCTCAACAAAGGTGATTGAACCGGGAATGAGGATGATCAGCTCCAGGGCCATTTCGCTTGAAAAGACGACTTTAGGGCCTGAGGTGACTTCGGCGCGAAAGATTTTCGAGATCCAGTATTGACGGAATTGGGCTTCACTCATTTGATAAAATGTTTTGAGCATAATGTCGCGCTCCCGGGCGATGGGTGCGCGGATTAAAAGGGTGATGCGGAGATCATTCGACCAATATTGCCGGTTCCCCAGGAAGATTTTTCTGGCTTCCGCAAAACTGAGGTTGTCTATTGGGACAGCAGGGTGGGCGACGAGGGCGATGTCTCCAGAGGCAAGTGCTGTTTTACTGAGTAAAACAAAGATCACCAGGAATAAAATGATTTTTGTCCATTGTTGATTTCTTCGTTTCATCGGGGGCCTTTTCAAAAGGTAAAGCTCACTTGAGCGAAGCCGCTGTTTATTTCAGAGAGGGCTTTCTTTTTTTGGAGTCGATATTCAAATTTAAGGGCGGCATGTGTCGTCAGATCATAGCGGATTCCGGCAATGGCGGCTTTTTCAAAAATGTCGAGCATTTCAAAGGCGGGGTCAGCCTGATCGATATCACTGTACTCAAATCGTGCATAGGGTTTAAAGGCGGCTTGTAAAACCGGAAGCCGGTAGGCCAATTGAATATAAAAGGCTTGGTGGTCAAAAACCGCGCCGCCGTTAATGGCTTCGTGATGGACATTGGCCCCTTCAATGATGATCTCCGGGTTCTCTTTGTTCCATACGATGTGTGCCGCACTGATGATTTCCTTGAATTCCCGACCGTTACTTTTAGTAATCTTATCCCCATAGACGGCTACCCCAAGTTGAAGACCAAAAAATCGATCAGGTCTTGAAGTGAGGTTAAAAAGCCAGGCGGGTGTGTTATTGATATCGCCTGCGTCGCCGGCCCGGCTAATGACCTCAGCCCGGCCATTTCCAATGCCGATGTGATAATAAAGATTTAATTCACCGGAAGGCAGGTTTCCTTCCAGTATGCCGCCCAAAAAATGAACGGGAACAAATGCGCCGATCATTTCGGGCCGACCAATACTGGTTTGCAGCCATGCGCCATGATGAAAAGTGGTGTTCCACCAATTGATGGGGGTGTGGAAACGTCCTGCCGCTACTTTCAGGTGGTCTCCCTGATCGAAGCGAATGATGCTGCGCTCGACCTCGACATCAAACCCGGAAGCGGTGGGGTCTCCCGTCCCTGCGTCCTTGCGCGGGGTCATTGAAACTTCAGCAAAATAACTCACCCGTTGAGACAGGGCGGAACTGAAATGAAGGACAAATTGTCCTTCCCGAAATCCGGTGGATTTGCCTGTTTCATCTGTGGTCGAAAAGGTGAAATCCGTAAATCCGAGCATCCTGAGTGCGGGGTATTCCGGTTTAATTTCGGCGATCATAATTTCGTCTTGCAGTGTGTCCTTTGAAGCCTGATGTTCAAGGACTTTGATTCTTTCAAGCAGGTTTTGAATGGTGGGGTTTTGCTCAGGCTCATCTATTTTACGTGCTGATTCTGTTTCCGCATATCCTCCGGCAGGGGAGAAAATCAAGGCAGAAAGAACCATGAGTAAAATCAACTGGAGTGGTTTTGATCCGTTCATGTAGTGCATAAAAATGAGTCCGATTAAAAAACGGTATGCCCAACCCGAGACGAATTGTATGGGTGGGAGCTTAAAAAACGTCTCAAGTTATATCGGTTTTGTTTCGATGTCAAGCGAGAGAGAAGGGATGGGAAGCGCCCTGGAGTGAGCAATGGGGCTTCGGGGTTTTGGTGTTCAGCTCTTATTCGTTTTCCTCAAATCCGCAATTTTTATCGTTGCAACGGGTTTTGGTGCCTTTGTTTCGATCATATTTCTCGATGAGAAAGGGCGCTTTGCACTGTGGACAAGGCCGTGCCACAGGACGATCCCAAATGGCAAACTTGCAGTCTGGGTAATTTGTACAGGCAAAAAAGGTTTTGCCGCGTTTGCTGCGTTTTTCTGTTAAAGCCCCGCCGCAGTCTTTTTCGGGACAGGTTACGCCTAAGCTGATGGGTTCGGTGTGTTTACACTCGGGATAGCCGGAGCAGGCCAGAAAACGGCCAAAACGGCCGGTTTTATTGATCATGGGTTTTTTGCAGATTTTGCAGAGGACATCGGTTTCGATTTCTTTTGCAATAATTTCAATGACCCCTTCTTTTTCCACAAATTCTTTTGTGTTCTTGCATTCGGGATAGCCGGAGCAGGCCAGGAAACGGCCAAAGCGGCCCCATTTGATGACCATCGGTTGACTGCATTTTTCGCAGAGGATATCCGTGGGTTTTTCTTCCCGCTTGACGTCCCGCATCTGTGTCTGGGCCTTTTCAAAGTTCTTTGAAAAGGGATCGTAAAATGTTCTGATCGATTCGGTCCAGTCCGTCCTGCCAGCTTCGACTTCATCAAGGGCCTGTTCCATCTTTGCTGTAAATTCGACATTGACCACTTGCGGAAAATTTTCGGTTAAAAGATCGTTGACTGTATCTCCAAGGTCGGTGGGGTAAAAGCGGCCTTCCCGTTTTTCTACATATTTTCGATCCTGGATCGTTGAAATAATCGTGGCATAGGTACTGGGTCGTCCGATGCCTTTCTCTTCCAGATCGTGAATCAACAATGCCTCGTTGTACCGGGGCGGCGGTTGTGTGAAATGTTGTTTTGGGGCAAGTGCCTGCAAATTCAGGGTGTCCCCTTCTGTCAGCATCGGGAGGGTTGCGTCGTCCTCTGATCCTTCTTTGTTTGCGTCCGGATTTGAGTCATTGCCTTCCGTATACACAATGGTGAAACCCGGAAATTTCAGAATGGAACCCGTAGCCCTCAAACCCAGATCGGTGGCGGTGATGTCCACACGAGTCACATCAAAAAGTGCTGGCTGCATTTGGCTGGCAACATAACGATTCCAGATCAGTTGATAAAGCAGGAACTGGTCATTTGAAAGATCTCCTCGCAAGCGCGTGGGTTCCCGCGTGATGTCGGTGGGTCGAATGGCTTCGTGCCCTTCCTGTGCACTTTTTTTGCTTTTATAGGTATTGGGTGTTTCGGGTACGTAGTCTTGCCCATATTTTTCAGCAATCCAGGTCTTGGATTCAGCCTGAAAATCGGGAGAAATACGGACCGAGTCCGTACGCATATAGGAAATCAATCCCACCGCGCCTTCGCCTGCGACGTCGATGCCTTCGTAGAGTTGCTGGGCAATCATCATTGTTTTTTTAGGGGTAAAATGCAGCTTTCGGGCTGCTTCCTGTTGCAGGCGACTCGTAATAAAGGGAGGGGTCGGATTTCTTTTTCGTTCTTTTTTCTCCACTTTTGCAACGGTATAAGTCGCATTTTGAAGCTGGTCTGTCAGGGCTTGGGATTCCGACTCATTATGAATTTTTAGGGGTTCTCCCCCTTTTTGAAGCAATCGTGCGACAAAGGGCGGCGGGGTTTTTCCAAGTAAGGTGGCATCAATGCTCCAATATTCTTCTGAGACAAAGGCGAGCACTTCTTTTTCGCGCTGGCAAATAATCAACAGGGCAACGGATTGCACCCGCCCCGCTGAAAGACCGCGCCGTACTTTTTCCCAAAGCAGGGGGCTGATTTTGTAGCCCACAATCCGGTCGAGCACCCGTCGGGCCTGTTGTGCATTGACGCGATTAATATTGATCACGCCAGGAGAGGCCACGGCTTCTTTGACGGCTTTTTTAGTGATTTCGTTAAAAAGGACACGATGGATATTGGGATTGAGCGGCCTGAGTTCTTCTGCGATATGCCAGGCAATGGCTTCCCCTTCACGGTCGGGATCTGGCGCTAGAAAAATCTGGTCGGCCGATTTAGCCGCTTTTTTGATCTCGGTCAAAATCTTGCTTTTGCCTTTGATGACAATGTACTCGGGCAGGAAGCCTTTTTCGATATCGACGCCGAAGCGTGATTTTGGCAGATCTTTCAGATGGCCGATAGAGGCCATCATTTTATATTTTCGGCCAAGATACTTCATGATGGTCTTGGCTTTTGCGGGTGACTCCACAATGACGAGCGATCGTTTAGTGGGCGTTTTTGTGGGTGTTATGGTGGCTTTTTTTGCCAACCTGACCTCCTGTTGTTTCTATAAATGCAGTGAATAAATGATCAAATGCGAATCCTCTATGTTCTATTTTATACTCTAACATAATATTGTCCAGCCATCTGTCGCGCGACACCCTTGAGTTCGAGTGTCAGCAGCAGGCCAGATACGGCCGCAGCGGGTTTTTTACTTTCCAAAATTAACAGGTCGATATGTTTGGGTTCAAACGAAAGGGATTCAAAAATGAGCGTTTCGTCTGATTCAAGCGTGACTGTGTTTGCTTTGGACGCTTCGACGTGATGGGTTTGCTGGGGGAGGATTTCTTCAAGGATATCTGCCGCGTTTTGAACAAGCTTTGCCCCAGAGGAGATGAGTTGGTGCGGGCCGGCGCTCATTTCGGAATAAGCCGGGCCTGGGACGGCAAAGACCTCGCGTCCCTGCTCCATTGCAAGACGGGCGGTGATGAGCGATCCGCTTTTTAGGCCAGCCTCAACCACAAGACATCCCAGGGACAAACCGCTGATGATGCGATTGCGTCTGGGGAAATTATGGGCGACCGGGGGCGTCCCCATTGGAAATTCTGATAAAATGGCCCCTTGTTCGAGAATGTCGTGATAGAGCTGTTTATGTTCGGGCGGATAAACGACATCAAGGCCACAGCCCAAAACCGCAACTGTTTTTCCGCCAGCGGACAGGGCGGTGCGATGTGCGAGGGCATCGACCCCCCTTGCAAAACCGCTGACAATGGTCACGCCCTGTTCAGTCAGTTGGCGGCAGAGTTGTTCGGTCATGCGTTTGCCGTAAGGGGTTGTTTTTCGTGTGCCCACCACTGCAATGGGACTGCCCCAATCAAAAGCCGAAAGCTCAGTCTCTTTTCCTCCCCAGAATCCCTTTACGTAGAGGAGGGGTGGTGGGTCATAGATGGCAGAAAGCAGTGTGGGATATGCTGGGTCGTCCAAGGTCAGAACAGAGACATGATGTTTTTGGATTTGCTCCAGATCCCGATCCACGTCGTCGAAGTGCTTGAAGCTATGGATTTCTTGGGCCACATTTTGAGACATGCCGTCAATGTTGGCAAGACTCTCTTCGCTGGCTTCAAAGACAGCTTCAGGCTGCTGGTAAGTCTCGATCAGGCGTTTATAAAGAACATTGCCCACCCCGGGAACCTGTTTCAGGGCAAGCCAATATCGGTATGCTTTCATTATCATTCCTAAAATGGGGCTTCATTATACATAAGGGTCTTGGACAGTCAAGCCCTAAAGGGAAAGCACATTCTTTGGTTTCAAGGGTTAAAAGAGGCACATTGTCTGAATCAAGAGACCATGCAGGTCTGTTTTTACGGGTTCATCAGGGCTGGATGTATCTTCTCTGGACGCGCGTGCCGATCCCGCAAAGTAGTTCATAAGGGTGGGTGTTGGCCCATTGCGCCAGCTGATCGGCCCAGATGGATTCAGGGCCGTCTTCCCCGAAGACGGTGACCCAATCTCCGACAGAAAGATCTCTAACGGTTGTCACATCCAGCATGCACATGTCCATGCACACACGTCCGATCACGGGTACTCGTTTGCCTTTTGCGATCATGATGCCCGTGTTTGATAATGAGAGGGGATATCCGTCCGCATAACCGATTGCGACAGTGGCAATGCGGCTGTCACCTTTTGTGATAAAAGTTCGCCCATAACTGATTGAGGTCCCTTTCGAAACATTTTTTAAGGCAAGGACGCGTGCCCTGATCTGCATCACAGGTCTGAGAGGGATGTCTGTTTTTTCTTTCAGGGGAGAATATCCATAGAGCATGAGCCCTGGGCGAATGAGGCTCAGGGTCGATGGTTTGAAATGGAGAATGGCCGCGCTGTTGGCGAGGTGGTAATAGGGGAGTCTGATCCCCTTTTGGGCCAGTTGTCCTAAAATCGTGTTCATCGTGTTCAACTGGGTTTGGGTAAAAGCAAGGTCACGGAGGTCTGCCTCGGCGAAATGACTCAAAAGCCCTTCTATGGTAATCATTTCATATGAGGCTGCTTTTTCTAGAAATGTGAAAAAGTCATCAGGGAGGATGCCCAGCCGACTCATCCCTGTGTCAATTTTAAGATGAATTTTAATGATTTTCCCGCGTTTAGCGGCCTGTGTGTTGATGGCGGCAAGCGTGTCCACATCAAAGATCACTGGTGTGAGATCGTATTGAATCAGGTCGGAGATTTCATCCATCGGACAGCCCGTTAAAACAAGGATGGGGTTTTGAATGCCTGCGGTTCTGAGCGCGATCCCTTCTTCCAGAAAAGCCACGCCAAAGAAGTCTACTTTTGGCTGGCATTGCTCCAAAAACTGGGCGACGCGGACAGCCCCGTGTCCATATGCATTGGCTTTGACCACAGCAAGTATGGGGGCGGTTCCGGTTTGGGATCGCACTTGCAGGAGGTTTTCTCTAAGTGCACCGAGATGAATTTCTGCGAAGCTGCCGCTCATTGTTGAATATGGCCTGAACTGAAAAGCACGATTGACGAAAGTGCGTTGATGTGCAAAATGGGGTGGAGCTACACTCAGCTTTTAAATCTCAAGGACTTCTGCCTCTTTTTTCTGCAAAATGTCATCGACCACCTCAATCTTGTGATCTGTCATTTTTTGAACCTGTGTTTGCTCAGAGTGAACCACGTCCTCTGAAATCAAGCCCTCTTTTTGAGCAGATTTAAAGGCATCATTAGCTTCTCTTCGCAGGTTTCTGATCGCAATTTTGCATTCCTCGCCCATTCGTTTGACCAATTTAACGAGCTCCTTGCGTCGCTCCTCAGAAAGAGGCGGAATGGCAATGCGGATGAGTTTGCCGTCATTCGAAGGTGAAAGTCCAAGGCCCGAAGACATTAATGCTTTTTCAATCTCCTGTAACTGGGAAATGTCCCAGGGTTGGATGACCACGGTTCGGCTATCCGGAACGGATAAAGATGCAATCTGTCTAAGCGGCGTGGGCGTACCATAAAAGTTGGGTCTGACCGAATCAAAAAGCGCGAGAGAAGCGCGCCCTGTCCGAACCGTGGACAACTCGGACCTTAAGTGCTGGAGGGCCCCATCCATTTTTTCGTCCATTTTCTTCTTAATGTCACTCGACATAGTGTCCTCTTGGTTTTTCGGTGTTTTATATTAACTTGAAGGAGCCTTGCGAATGAGTGTCCCGATTTTTTCACCCAGGAGAACCTTTCGCACGTTTTCTTTCTCTTTAATATTAAAAACAATCAACGGCAGATTGTTGTCCATGCACAGGGTGACGGCTGTAAAATCCATGACTTTGAGTCCTTTTCCAATGACATCAATATAGCTCAATTCAGAAAATTTTTGTGCAGTTGGATCTTTCATCGGATCTTTGTCGTACACTCCGTCTACTTTTGTGCCTTTAAGAATGACATTGGCATTGATTTCCATCGCCCGAAGTGCCGCAGCGGTGTCAGTTGAAAAATAGGGATTCCCGGTGCCCGCAGCAAAGATCACCACCCGTTTTTTCTCCAGGTGGCGAATGGCCCGTCTTCGAATGTAGCCTTCCGCCAATTCCTTCATCTCAATGGCAGATTGCACCCGGGTAAAGACGCCTTTCCCCTCCAGAATGTTTTGCAGGGCGAGCGCGTTAAGCACGGTTGCGAGCATGCCCATGTAATCGGCCGAGGTGCGTTCCATGCCCGAAGCGCTTCCGGCGAGGCCGCGAAAAATATTGCCGCCGCCGATCACGACCGCTGTTTCGACGCCAAGCGAGACCATGTCTTTGATCTGTTCCGCAATGAGGTCAATCATTTCAGGCTTGATGCCAAAGCTATCTTCGCCAGCCAAGACCTCCCCGCTTACTTTTAAAAGAACCCGCTGATATATTGGCTTAGACATCAAAACCTCTAATAAAATGGTTAAATGGAGCGATCTTTGAGCTCAAATTTCGAATGAATACATGGGGTTACAACTCAAAATTTGACGACACACAATAACACATTATTGCTGAGAACCACAATACAGAAAGATGAAAGTCCAAGGGCGATAAAAATGAAGAATACCCGATCACTTGAAGAAAGAAGGCGCAGCCCATTTTCTTGACCGAAAATCTTGATTCTGTAATAATGACGACACCTTGAAGGAGAATGACTCTCATTCGATTTTATCTTTAAAAATCAGTGAGAAATGGATCTTTGTAAATGATAAGACTAGGCGTAAATATTGACCATGTGGCCACGGTACGAGAAGCCCGCCAAGGGTCTTCTCCAGAGCCGACCTCTGCGGCCCTGATGGCCGAATTGGCCGGAGCAGATGGTATTGTGGTTCACCTGCGTGAAGATCGGCGGCATATTCAGGATAGAGATGTCCGTATTTTACGGGAAGTGCTCCAGTCTCGGCTTTGCCTGGAAATGGCGGCCACGGATGAAATGGTCGAAATCGCCTCAAAAACCAAACCCGACGTGGTGTCCCTTGTGCCGGAACGTCGCGAAGAGTTGACGACTGAAGGCGGCTTGGATGTGCTCTCTCATCTCGATCATTTAACAAAAGTGATCCATGCGCTGCATGCGGCCGAAATTCCTGTTGCGCTTTTTATTGATCCCGAACCGAAACAAATCAAAGCGGCCCAGAAAATTGCAGCGGACGCGATTGAAATCCACACCGGCCGCTACGCCAATACACAAGGCGCGCTTCAGCGGACGCATTTGAATGACATTGTTGAATCGGCCAAACTGGCTGCAAGTTTGGGGATGCGGGTGAATGCAGGGCATGGGCTGGATTACCACAATGTTGTTTCCATTGCCCAAATTCCGGAAATTGAGGAGTTGAATATCGGGCACAGCATTATCTCGCGGGCAGTCTTGGTGGGCATCACTGCGGCGGTTTCCGAGATGAAATCCCTGATGATGTCGTCGCGCCGCTAAGCGTCTGCTTTGCGGTTACGTGCGACGAATGACCTGTTCTTTTTTTGTGTGGAGTGACGTGCGAATCCTGGGAATCGGCATCGACATGGTTAAAGTTTCTCGAATCGAGAAACTTATCGCGCGGCGTGGGCATTCATTTCTTGACCGGGTTTTCACAAAAGAAGAACAAGACTACTGCTTGCCGCATAAAATGGCGCATGTTCATTTTTCAGGTCGTTTTGCGGTAAAGGAAGCCCTTTTGAAGGCCCTGGGCACAGGGCTTGGCGATGGCATTTCCTGGAAAGAGATTGCGACGCTGCGTCAAGACTCTGGTCAGCCCGAAGTCATTCTCTCTGGCCGAGCGCGCCAAGTGGCGGATGAAAAGGGTGTTTCCTCGGTCTTTTCGAGTATCACGCATGATCATGATTACGCCATTGCACAAGTGATTCTAGAAGGATGTGAGCAATGATGTACATCGTAACGGCAGCCGAAATGAAATCCCTTGATGAGCGGGCGACCTCGGAGTACCTAATTCCTTCCCTGTTGCTGATGGAAAACGCTGCGAGAGGTTTTGTTGATCAGGTCGAATCCATGTTTTATTTGCTGAAAGACAAGACGGTTACGATTGTCGCGGGCCGTGGAAACAATGGGGGTGATGGTCTGGCGGCCGCACGTCATTTTCGGATGCGGGGCGCGTCAGTCACGGTGTTTTTATTTTCCGAAGCAACGCGGGTCATGGGGGATGCAAAGGTTTCGCTGGATATCTGGCGTACAACAGGCGGAGTGCTTTATGCGGAAGGGGCCTTTACTCAGGAGCAGTTTGTCGGACACCTTAAAGAAAGTGATTTTGTGGTGGATGCTTTTTTAGGCACTGGATTGTCTCATCCGGTGAAGGAACCCTATATTGCCTTGATAGAAGCGATGAATCAACATGCGAAAAAAACGATTGCTGTGGATATCCCCTCCGGCATTTCGGCCGACCAGGGTCAGGTGTTAGGAGTAGCGGTTCGGGCGGATGCAACCATCACAATCGCCCTTCCAAAACGCGGGCATTTTATGCCGGATGGTCTGACGCACTGTGGGCCCTTGCGTGTGGTGGATATTGGTTTTCCGGAGGCCCTTGTTCAGCAAGCCGGGCTGAAGGTGTCGCTCTTGACCCCGGACGGTTTAAAGGGCAAACTTCCTTCGCGCAAAAAAGGGGCACACAAGGGTACAATGGGGCATTTACTTGTGATCGGGGGGTCGGCGGGGAAACAGGGTGCGCCGCAAATGACCGCCCGTGCGGCTTTTCGTTCGGGGGCCGGGCTGGTGACGCTCGCGCTTCCGAAATCAATAGAACAAGGCATCGCTTTGCAGACGATGGAGCTTATGACCCTGCCTTTGCCAGAATCGGAATCGGGATCTATCTCGTTGTCGGCTGAAAAAGCGCTCATGCAAGGGCTTGAGGGCAAACGGGTCGTCGCCATGGGTCCGGGTCTTTCGCAAGATCCGGAAACACAGGCCCTGGTTTTAAATCTCATTAAACGTGTGGCGATTCCCATGGTCATCGACGCGGACGGTTTGAATGCGGTGGCGGGGTCGCTTTCTGTTTTGAAGGAAAAAAAAGTCCCATTGATTCTCACGCCGCATCCCGGAGAAATGGGTCGATTGATCGGAAAAACAGCGGCGGAAGTTCAGAAAGACCGCTTCAAGATCGCAGCGGATTTTTCGGAAACCTGGGGTGTTATTCTTGTTTTAAAAGGGCCGCATACTCTCATTGCCTTTCCGGATGGCAGGGTTTGGGTGAACAATACGGGAAATCCGGGGATGGCGACGGCAGGCATCGGAGATGCCTTGACGGGTGTGATTGCGAGCTGTATTGCCCAGGGGGCTTCTCCCGAGGACGCCGCCCTCTTGGGGGTTTACCTGCATGGTTGTGCCGGTGATCTGGCTGCAGTGGAAAAAGGTGAGGCGGGACTCATGACCTCTGATCTGATTGCCCACCTTCCCAAGGCCTTCTCGTCGTATTTTGAAATGAACTAAGGAGTAATTGAACCATGAGCCAATTTGGAATCACCTTGTTTTTCTTTTTCATCATTGCCGTGATCGCGCTGGCGATGGTTGTGCATGGTTACATCGACAAACGACGGATTCGTCATAATTTTGAGCATCTGGCCCAAAACATTTCTGGAAAGGTGATTCAGGACAGTCGATTTTATTATCCCCGGTTTAGCGGTGAAATTGAAGGTCGTCAGGTCGATCTTTTTTTTGAAGTGGTCAAGGTCGGCCGAAAACATATTCTCTATTATATCTACAGCATGAAAGCAAATATTCACAGCAGCCTCTTGTTATTGAAAGCAGATGCCTATAAAAAGGTCAGCGCCGAGTCAGAAGCGATGCAGTCTGCCGGAGCCCCACTTGATGAGATCAAGGGCGGTTATGAAATTCGGTCGCAAAATAAAGAAGAAGCCGCCGCGATTTTTGAGGCCGCCGCCATCAAGGAGCGGCTTCCCGCGTTGGAGGAGTTTTCGAGTCTTCAGTTGGGCCCCGATGCGCTTGTGGTGGGAAAACCCTACGATGGGCTTCCGGATACGGAGTCAGTGAACATCATGAAAAATATCCGGTCTTTAGTGAATTTGGCCAAGGCGATGGAGCAATGTCAGGTCGCAGCCTGAAAGAACGTCCCTCCCGTTTTTTGAAAAGCGGCAGCCGGGAAGAGACCTTCAATATGGGCGCTGCCTTTGGGCGGGAAGCCAGGGGCGGAGAGGTGATCGCCTTAATTGGTGAGCTGGGTGCAGGGAAAACACAGTTTGTGCAAGGTTTGGCCGAAGGCCTTGGTATTGACAGTACTGAGGTGAATAGCCCCACGTTTACGTTGATTCAAACGTATGAAGGACGTTTGCCTTTGACCCATGTGGACCTTTACCGCCTGGAGAACCCCGATGAAGTCAGCAGTTTTGGATTGGAGGAATACCTCGAAGGCGAGGGCGTTTCTGCCGTGGAGTGGGCGAATAAAGGAGCCGGTATTCTGCCGAAAGAACGACTGATGATTACGATTCACGTGCTTGAAGCGGATACACGGGAAATTGAAATACAGGCGACAGATCAGCGGCATGAGTCTTGGCTTGCTGCCGTGATGGCATTCATTGCCCGGCATAAGGAGGATGCTTGAAAATTTTGGAAGAAATGAGCCCGATTGCGAAGGAGATGCAAGGTTATTTGCATTGGCTTCAGGACGAGGGGATCGATATTTGGAAGCAATCGCATCCGATATCTCCGCTGACACCCCCTGAGCTTCCAAATCCTGAGATTGCGGGATTTGGGGACTTGTTTACGCTTGAAATGGTCCGTGCTGAAATGGGAGACTGTCAGCGTTGCAAGCTTGCGCCAAGCCGGACAAACCTGGTTTTTGGCATTGGAGATCCAAAAGCCGAGCTGATGTTTGTGGGCGAGGCGCCCGGTATGGATGAAGATGTACAGGGAGAACCTTTTGTAGGAAAGGCAGGGCAGCTGCTGACAAAAATGATTGCAGCAATGGGGCTTTCGCGTGAGCGGGTTTACATTGCGAATATTATTAAATGCCGTCCGCCCCAGAATCGAAATCCGGAGCCCGATGAAATTGCGAGCTGCCGTCCTTTTCTGGATCAGCAAATCGCGGCCATTGGGCCAAAAGTGATTTGTGCATTGGGTAAGTTTTCTGCGCAGACCTTGTTGAATACGGAAACACGCATTTCCGATTTACGCGGAAAATTTTATGATTTAAACGGCGTGAAGGTATTGCCGACCTTTCATCCGGCTTATCTGTTGAGAAATCCGGGTGAGAAAAAGCGTGTTTGGGAAGACTTGCAAGTGATTATGGCGGAATTGAATCTACCTCGCGAGGGCCGGAAATGAAGCAGATTTGGGCGCCAGGGCGAATTGACTATATCAGAGGAGAAAAGCCCTTGGGATGTATCCTGTGTGACAAACCGAAAGAGAAGCGCGACGCGGAAAATTTGATTTTGCAACGGGGCGAGCATGGTTTTGTGATGATGAATCTTTACCCCTATAATAGCGGACACCTCATGGTCTGCCCCTATGCGCATGTGGATACTCTGGAAGGCATGTCTGATGCGATTTCGGCCAATCTGATGCTCTTGCTTCAGGGTGCACTGGCTGCGCTTCGGAAAGCCTTTCAACCCGAAGGCAGTAATGTGGGGCTGAATCTGGGCAAGGCCGCAGGTGCGGGCATTGATGACCACCTTCATTTTCATATTGTGCCTCGATGGATAGGCGATACGAATTTTATGACGGTCGTTTCAGATAGCCGGGTCATCCCGGAAGACATCGGTGAAACCTACCGGCTGCTTAAGCCGCACTTTTAACGAGGGACCAATGGTTCGCTTCCTGTTTATTTTATTGATGATCACCCTTTTTTCAGGGGCCTTGTACAGCAATCAGGACCAGATGATTGCGCTTCATTTCTTTTGGGGAATGCAGACCAATGCGCTCCCCTTTTACCTGATTGTTTTAGGCACTTTCCTGATCGGATTTTTCCTGGCGGCCTTGCTTTTTGTGCCAAGCTGGGTGCGATCCATGCTGGACCGGCGAAGAAAATCAAGACGCATCGAACAGTTGGAGATCGACATCGACAAGATGCGTTCAAAGACCATCAAGGATGCTGAGCCGGTGTTTCACAAATCATCCTCCGAAGAGCGCCATCAAGGACTGCTTTAGTCTGCTTGGGCGGGTTTGAAACCCGCCCCTACCTTATTTGATAAATAGTGATGCCACAAAATGCGAGCGGCGACGGCACGATAAGGCCGCCATGTTTCTGCGATCTCAGTGAGCGCCTCATTTGACGGACGTTGATCAAGCTGTTTCATTCTTCGGAAGGACTCGGCCAGCGCAATGTCTCCCGAAGGCCAGATGTCCGGTCTGAGTAAGGCCATGAGGAGATATATGTTGGCCGACCAAAGACCGATGCCTTTGATTTGGGTGAGGGCGGTGATGACTTCTTGATCTTCCATGTGGGCGAGTGTATCGAGGTCGAGGGCTTGTTGTGTGATGGCTTCTGAAAGATGAATGCAATAGGCGGCTTTCTGGCGCGTCACACCCAAAGTCTTTAAGTGAGAAACTCCCTTTTCAAAAAAGTGCTCCGGCGTAAAAGGGGTGGTGCTGGCTGAAAGGCGACTGAAGGTGGCCGCAGCCGATGTCAGGGAAACCTGTTGTTCCAGAATAATCCGAATCAGAGTTTGAAAGCCCTGTGGCCTTTCCCACAGTGGCGGCAGGCCATGAAGATGAAGCAGGCGTGCCAAATCTGGGTCTCGCTTTGCCAAGGAAGCCGCTGCGTTAATGAGACGCTCTTGACTCAAAGGTTGATGCACGGTCGCTCTTCAGTGTGTGGTGCGTTCCTTTAAATATCAGGATGAGTTGAACTTGAGCTGTTTTAGCCCGGCGGCCAATGAAAGGCCCGGCCTCCCATTAAATGGACATGAAGATGAAAGACGGTCTGCCCCGCCTCCTCTCCGGAATTGATGACTGTTCTGAATCCGGATTCGAGGATGTTTTTTTCTTCGGCCAACTTGCGCACGATCGTGAAGAGGTGAGCCAGTTGTTTTTCGTCGCCCGCGTTGATATCGGCCAGTCGGGGGATGTGGGTTTTAGGAATGATGAGCAAATGCACCGGCGCTTGTGGCGAAATATCCTCAAAAGCCAGGGCGCTTTCATCTTCATACACAATCTTGCTGGGAATTTTTTTTTGGATGATTTTACAAAAAAGGCACTTGTCTTCAAAATGCACTGGGCTCATATTTGGCGCTCCTTTTTGTTGTCTATTTTTTACCTATGGATACGGATCTTCAGTGTTCTAAGGTGCTGCCTGCTGATCTCTTCCAGCTTTTTCTTCTAATCCGGAGCGCGAGGTGCGTCGCTGAAGCTCAATTTCTATCTCACTGAACGGAATGTCGTAAAACCCCAGGGCCACAAGCATGTGGTACAAGAGGTCTGCTGTTTCGTGAATCATCTCTTGCCGGTCGCCATTTTTTGCTCCGATGATGAATTCCCCCGATTCCTCGGCGACTTTTTTGAGAATACGGTCGATGCCGCCTTGCAAGAGAAGCGATGTATATGATTTTGTTGGGGCGGCTTTTTTTCGAGAAAGAATGGTCTGGGAGAGGGCCTTCAAGATATTCGGTGGATCCCGATCTTCTCCGGGGGCCTCTGCTCGTTTTAGTATCTCTCCCGTGGATGTGAGTTCTCGAAAGAAGCAGCTTCTGGCTCCGGTATGGCAAGCGGCGGTGATTTGTTCGACTTCAATTAAAAGGGTGTCTTCGTCACAATCCAGAAAAATATGTTTTATTTTTTGTGTATGCCCGGAACTTTCCCCTTTTCGCCAGAGTTTTTTCCGGGAACGGCTCCAAAAATGGGTTTCTCCGGTTTCGAGGCTCAGCTGGAGGGATTCTTGATTCATGTAGGCGACCATCAGCACCTCTTTATTGAGGGTGTCTTGAATCACTGCGGGAATGAGTCCCTCGTTAAATTTTATTTTTGAAAAATCGTGTTTCATCGCGTCCTGTTTTCAAATATGAATCACTGGGAGACGAGGAAGTCTAGAACAAACGATTCTATTTGTGCAAGCACCGGGAGAAAGGGTGTCTTTAAAAAGGGTGTACCTTTCTTATGATGCTTTTAGAACTATTCCTTGAACTCAATTCATAAAATAAGGTATAAAAACTGCTTGGTTTGCTTCAAGCCTTAAAAATTATGAGATTTTCAGTTAAAATAGTCTAGATTACTTTTAAGAACATTCATCTCCCGATTGGCTTTGCCTGTCTGGTGCTTGAACCGACTTTACGACGAGAGGAAATATGCATGAATAATGAATTAGCGGCGCAGCTGAATCCAAAAGAAAAATCTGATTCGGAGCGGCAGCAGGCAGTTGAAAAGCTGGTATTTAGTTTCGATAAACCGGATCCGGAAATTTGGCGTACGGTGATTCCTATATTGGAGAATGAACCCGTCTCATGGATTCAGCAGTTAGAATTCCGGCTCTTGAAGCGTCTCCCCTTTGGCGTTGATTTTATTGCCGCGGCCTTAAAACTTTTGGATTCGTCCTCTCCTGTGGTTCGTTTGGAAGCGGCGGGGCTGGTTCGACAGGTGGTAGACCGTCTCGTTTTTGAAAAAAATGAAGAGGCGTTGAAAACCTTCGAAGAAAACCTCCTATCCCCCCTGGTGACGCATCTGGACCAGGACGGCATTGTTGTGCAACACGGCATGTGGATCGAACTGTATAAAACCCTCTCCTTCCTGGGCGCTGGTTCCAAGGTCAGCAAAGCCATGGTGGCCTTGCTTCCCAAAGGCGGAGAGGAGGCTCTTTTTGTTTTTGCGCTCTATGTTCAGGGGAAATACCCTGCGGACTGTCTTGATGCCCTTTTGGCGGGTTTTGAGCATGCTACAGCGGATGATACCCTTTTTCATTTGATACGTGCATTGACTGTTTCCCTTCCAAAGGAAGGTGAACTCAATGGTTATGACAACACTGAAGGCGTGATGAGGGTTTTGATCAGCGGGGTTCAGGGCAAGAGTGAAAATGTGCGTCGCGAATCCTGTGCGGTTTTGGAGTCGAGGGCCGGTATTGCCAGAAAACAGAAAAAACCGATTCCCCTGGAAGGCGAAGCCTGGGATGCCCTTTTTAAGCTGTACGACGAGCGTCTTGATAATCCCTATGCCCGGGATAAAGATGCGGCGAATCAGGCCATCTCAAAGTTTCCGATTACCACGGACCGGCTGTTACGCCTTTTTGAACTGATGCATCGTGTGGACGACGAAATGGAAAAGCAGAATGTTGTTGGCCTGATCGGTAGTTTTAAAACAGCGGAATCCCGAAGTGAATTGCTGAAACTGCTTCGAGAAAATTTTGCCGGACTTCGTTTGGAGGCCCAAAAAATCACAGTCGATTCAGCCTCAAAATACCTCCCGGACGAAGAGATTGAACTTGAATTTGACAAACTTCTTGAAGGAAGAGGGCTTCACTCCGATGTGCTTTCTCAATTGGGGGATAAGCTTTTTGCTCCGATCCCGAGTTTAAAACCCCGTTTGTTAAAATGGCTGGGTCTGAATGAGAAGACAAAACGACCCCTGATGGAGCAGTTTCCCTTGCCGATGATGCATACCAAGGTCATTCAGGCAGCGAGCAAGCTGGTGACGGATCCTGAAATTCGGGAGAAACTCGATATTCTTGAACCGCTGCTCATGATGAATGATGCGAAGGTGAAGTTGAATGAAATTATAAAAGCGACCCGTAAGGCAGCTTCATGAACCCATTTGGTCAAATCTTGATGGATAAAATTGAGCCGCTGACAGAGGCAAAAATTGTGTTTGTCGGGTTTGAACTTCCTTCGTCCTTTGGTGGAACCACCGAACTTGAGTTTGGCAATGCGTCGCAAGCCGGTGCCTTGGGGCTCAGTGCTGAAGGTGTTGCGATGGGGAAAAGTTTTGTCAAATCGGCTATTGAAGACCTCTTTTCAGAAGATTCTGAACTTGAAGACATGGAGTTTAGTCTGAGTGAAGAAGGGTCAACCTTTACAGTGACTGCTGTCGAGGAAGACTAAGCACAGTCATAAATATGGTTTAAAAAAAGGGCTCAATCTATTTGAGCCCTTTTTTATTGAATGGGTTGTTATCGTGTTGGAGGGTGAATGAAAAGTTTATGGTCAGATCAGGAAGCCAAAGGTCTATCCGGTGTGGATTTGGTGGTGTATACCTCGCGATTGATTGGGGCGAATTCGAAGCTGGTACTTTGGGGCGGCGGCAATTCATCGATTAAAACCCAGGGAAAGGATCACACTGGAAAAGAAATACATATCCTTTGGATCAAGGGTTCCGGCTCAGACATGAGAACCATTGCGCCCAAAAATTTTACCCCGCTTCGATTGGATGAGCTTCTGCTTCTAAAAGACAGATCAGCAATGAGCGATGAAGACATGGTCGCGTATCAAATGAAGTGCGTGCTTGATCCCAAAGCGCCAAAACCTTCCATTGAAACATTATTGCATGCCTTTCTGCCGGCGGCTCATATTTACCATACGCATTCGGACGCGATTTGTACCTTGACCGATACAAAAAAGAGCAAAAAAGTGATTCGGGAGGTTTTTGGTGATTCGGTGGCCGTTGTGGATTATCTCAGGCCTGGTTTTTCGCTTTCCAAATCAGTGGCTGAAACCTATGAGAAGAGCCCAAAGCTCACAGCGATTATTCTTGATAAACATGGGCTCATCACTTGGGGCGATACCGCGAAAGCGGCCTATGACATGACGATTAAGATGGTCACGGCCGCAGAACGGTACACGGCCAAAAAACTAAAAGGAACGCAGGCCCTGGGGCCAATGCAGGTGAAGCCGCTTCCTGTCCAAAAGCGCCATGCGGTTGCAGCGGCGATTGCGCCTATCCTTCGAGGCGAGATCAGTCAACATAAACCGATGGTGATGTTGTATGAAGATGCGCCCGATCTCTTGAAATTTCTGGGCGCGGAAAAATCAAAAAAGCTGACGCAGGTGGGGCCTTTCACGCCGGATCATTTGATGCACACACGGCCCTGGCCGCTTTTTGTCGAGACAAAACACCCTGAAGATGCGAATGTTTTGGCGAAAGACCTTCAAAAGGCCCTTGTCCTTTACCGGAAGCGCGCCGTTGATTTTTTTAATCGGTACAAACAAGCGGGTGTGACAATGCTCGACCCCAACCCGCGTGTGATTTTAATCCCTGGCGTCGGGATGTTTACGACGGGAAAAGACCCGCGCGCGGCAAGCATTGTCCATGATCTTTACATGCACACCTTTCCCGTGATCGAAGCGGCAACGGCCATTGATTGTTACACGACCATCGGGCTTCAGGATATTTGTGATTTTGAATACTGGCCGATGGAAAATTTTAAATTATCGCTGCTTCCGCCGGAAAAGGCGTTTTCCCGAAAGATTGCGTTAATCACGGGGGCGGCCGGAGCGATTGGCGCAGCCATTGCGGAGGCTTTTGTGAAGGCTGGCGCTTCGGTTGTGTTGACCGATATCGTGCTCGAAAAAGTCAGTGCCCTGGCTGAGCGTTTAAATCAGGAGGCGGGCGGGCTTCAGTCGGTCGCGATCGAGATGGATGTGCGTGATGAAAAAAGCGTGAAACAGGGTTTTGAAAAAGCCCGCCTCGCCTTTGGCGGACTCGATATTTTTGTGTCCAATGCGGGTATTGCGCGTACCGCTTCTATTGACGATCTGAGTTTGAAGGCTTGGGAAGATTCGCTGAGTGTGAATGCCACGGGGCATCTTTTAACGTCTCAGGCGGCGCTTAAAATCATGAAGGCCCAGGGCATCGGCGGTGCCATTGTGGTTGTGACGACAAAAAATGTGCTCGCACCAGGCAAAGATTTCGGGGCCTACTCTGCATCGAAAGCGGCGCAAACCCAATTGGCGCGTATTATGGCGATTGAAAATGCGTCTGAAGGCATTCGGGTGAATATGGTCACACCCGACGGCATTTTTGAAGGTTCCGGTCTTTGGTCTCAGGAGATTCGGGCAGAACGCGCAAAAGCCCATAATATTCCTCTTGAGGGGGTTGAAGATTTTTATGCAAAACGAAACCTCATGCAGCGCCGTATTTTTGCCAGCGATGTCGCGGATGGCGTGCTTTTTCTGGCTTCTGATCAAGCGGCCAAAACAACCGGTGCAATTCTCCCGATTGACGGGGGCTTAAAAGAAGCGTTTCCGAGGTAAAGACAGCCTGATTCTGGTTTTATGGGTGTGAAGCCGTGCTTTTAGAGTCAACCTGTGGCGTGGTCCTGGCGGGAGGAAAATCCCGCCGTATGGGTGTGAACAAGCCCTTCATTCCCTTCGGCGGGAAAACACTGGTTGAGCGTGTGACCGAGGTATTGTCCTCTGTTTTTACCGAAGTCATCATCATTTTGGATGCTCCTCCGCCAGATAAACGTTATTCATCGCTTCAATTTCCGCTCTTCCATGACGAGACTCCGAACAGGGGGCCGATGGGTGCCATTGAGACGGCCTTTCACGCGGTTTCGGAAAAGCCTCTTTTTGTCGTCGCCGCAGACATGCCGTTTCTGAATTCCGATGTCATCAGAGCGATGGTGAATGCTTCGCGCCAATATGATTTGCTCATCCCAATGCTTTCCGGCCAGCTTCACCCGCTTCATGCCTGTTATGCACAGGCCTGTCGTCCAGCGATTGAAGAGATGATTCAAAAAAATCAATTGGCGCTTCACTTTTTGAAAGACCATGTGCGCGCCCATCTTTTCCCCGAATCAGCGTTTAGAAAACATGATCCACATCTTCGCTCCGTATTGAACATCAACACGCCAGAAGATTTGGAACGTGCGCAACTTTTATTGATGTAAATCAACTTGTTCGTAGATGCAGATCATTGAGCGGGTCTTGAGTGGTCTTGTAGAATCCCTTTTATTTACAGGCGATGGGATTTAAAAATGGTGACCAGACAAGAACAAATTCTCCCCGACTTCTGCGCTTCAAGCCTAAACAATATTGCTGAACCCCTGATTATCATCAAGAAGGATTTTACGCTGGATTATGTGAATCAGGCGGTTGCAGGTCAGTCAGAAAAAAATCCCGTTGGAGAAAAATGTTACCAGATCCTTCAGGCACGCGAAACGCCTTGTGAGCCCTGTCCCTGCAGAACTGCTTTTGAAAAAGGAAAGCCCTTCCGTACAATCAGAACATTTGGACATAATGGCAATAAAAGTCAGAAAGAATTCTGCGCATACCCCGTTTTTGATGCGAGAGGTGAGGTTTCGCATGCCATAGAAGTGATTCAGGATGTGCCGACATATCTTTTGGCTTCGGACTCGCCACGCTCAGAAATTCAAAAAGAAACCCCCATGCCATTGGATACGGCTAAGCCTTTTGAGCAAAAAGAGGAGATTGCTTTTTGCGGGATGATCGGGCGCAGCAAAAAAATGCGTGGGATGTTTGAACTCATTCGTCTTGTTGCACCCAGTAATGCGACGGTTCTGATCTATGGGGAAAGCGGGACAGGGAAAGAGCGAGTGGCTCAGGGCATCCATCAATTGAGTCCCAGAAGGCAAAAACCCTTTGTTGCGATTGATTGTGGCGCCCTGCCGGAGACCTTGTTGGAAAGTGAGCTTTTTGGGCATGTGAAAGGAGCTTTTACGGGAGCGATTTCAAATAAAAAAGGCTTATTTGAAGAGGCGGAAGGCGGTACCCTTTTTTTAGATGAAATCAGCGATACCAGTTTGCTCTTTCAATCCAAGCTCCTTCGCGCATTACAAGAGGGAGAGGCCCGTCCTGTGGGGGGTAACCGGAGCGTCAAAGTCAATGTGCGTATGATCGCCGCGACCAACCGATCTTTAAAAGAAGGGATCGCAAAAAAGACCTTTCGAGAGGATCTTTATTACCGCTTGGCCGTCATGCCGATTATGATTCCCCCTTTGCGTGGCCGTTTGGATGACATCCCCCTGTTGGTAAAACATTTTATTGAAAGATACGCTTCCCAAAATAATAAAGGCCCCATGTCGCTCTCAAAAGAGGCCTCGGAGCTGCTTTTGAGAATGCCCTGGAAGGGCAATGTGCGGGAATTGGAAAATGTGATCGAACGCGGCGTACTCGTTTCCCAGAGCGCCGAGATTGCGCTGGAATCGCTTTTGATTGAAGAGGAAGTCACCTCTCTGGGCTATGCCCCTTCGGCCTCCTTATTTAGTTCCACACAGGAGGCCATGTCGAAGGTCGAAAGAGAGCGCATTATCGAATCCCTTCACGAATGCAAAGGCAATAAGGCAATGGCAGCCCGTGCCCTGGGGATTTCCCGCGCCAGTTTTTATAACAAACTCCGTCGATATCAAATTCCCGTCTCACGATAAATCGGGTCATTTGACCGCTTATTGTTCCCCAGGTTTAAAGAGATGAGTGGGGTAGATCCATCCCCGCTGATCTTTACGTCTATTGTCGGTTTTTCACTAAACCCCCCACTGAGGACCTACCCTCAATCAGGATATTTTTTATCCTTTTCAGACCTCTTTGACCCCCATTTGTCAAAATCTTGACAATAATGAGTAGTATTTTATAATGGAATACGACTAAGATGGATTTTTACTTGTTTCCGGAGGCTCCCCTTGAGTATTTTTTCCCCAATCCTGCTCACCCTTATTTTTAAAAACCGGACAACATTGTCGAAGCCTTTTTTCTGTTATCCGGTATTGGTAGTGTTGGTCATTTTCTCTCTCTTTATCGATGTCCAGCCTTCTTTTGCCCAGTCGAATAGAAGGGCTGTGGACTCATTTTCAACAAAACCTTTTCAAAATGAGACCCCGTTTTCTGAAAATCCATCGAAGCCCGAAATGAGTGTTTCCGAATTGAAGGGGCTGTCGCCAGAAGAACTTGAGCAGGGGAAAGCGCTCATGCAAAATCAATCGAAGAAACCCGTGATCGGAGATCAAGTCAAAGAGAAGCAGGCTGAAGTAGAAGTTTTTTCTGAAAGCCTTGATGAAGCGCCGATGCATTTTTCCCCGCAAGAAGACCTTACGCCGAAAAAAAATGCCCCTTTTACGTCTTATATTGAAGAAGTCATGCCTTCGAGTATTTCGCTGGACATCGTTCCCTTTGGGTATGAGCTTTTTCGCCGGGCCCCCACGACCTTTGAGCCGATTGAGGCGATTCCTGTTGGCCCGGATTATTACTTGGGCCCTGGGGATGAAGTCAGAATCACAGTTTGGGGAAAACTCAACGCAGACCTTGTGAAGGCGATAGACCGCGATGGAGCGATTGTATTACCGCAACTGGGCGCAGTCCATCTTTCCGGCCTCACTTTTTCAGAGGCAAAAAAGTTGATCGAAAAGGAGTTCAGCCGATATTACAAATCCTCCGAAGTCAAAATGAATATCAGTATGGGCCAGCTTCGGACTATTCCTGTTTTTGTTGTGGGAAAGGTTCAGCAGCCCGGCCGCTATACCCTTTCTTCTTTTTCAACCTTGATCAATGCCCTTTTTGTTTCCGGCGGTCCGAGCCAAGTGGGCTCTATGCGAAATATTGAATTAAGACGGAATGGAAAAACGATCTCCCACTTTGATGTGTACGATCTTCTTTTAAAAGGTGAAAAAGAGGGGGACATTCATCTCATGGCCGGAGATATCATTTTTGTGCCGACGGTCGGGCCGCGTGTCGGGATATCGGGAAATGTCAAGGTGCCCGCCCTATATGAAACAAAAGGCCCTCAGACATTAAAAGCATTAATTGAAATGGCAGGAGGCATTACTGCAACGGGTGATTTACAGCAGGTTCAGGTTGAACGGGTTTCTGAGCATATCAAAAAAATCATCCTTGATGTCAATTTGAGTCAGTTGGGCGTGTCAGAAAACATTGAACTCAAGGCAGGAGATTTTGTCAAGATTTTTCCCATCGATTCTCGTATTAAAAATGCAGTGACCCTGAAAGGGAATGTGGTTCGTCCCGGTATTTTTGAATGGCATGAAGGTATGAAAGTTCAAAACCTTTTTAAGGGGATGGGTGATTTTTTACCGGAAACATTTTTAGAGTTTGCGCTGATCGAACGTCTCGTGTTGCCTGACCATCACAAAGAATATCTTTCGGTTCCGCTTGGAAAGGTGCTGAAAGATCCGACGGCCAAAGAGAATATCTTGTTACGTCCCGAAGATGTGGTGGTGGTGTTTAATCGCTGGGATTTACTTGAAAAAAAGCCGGTTCAAATTCAGGGTGCGGTAAACAAACCCGGCGCCTATGAACACCGGTCCAATATGAAATTGTCTGACCTGATTAAACTTGCCGGGGGTTTGGAACGACCCGAGCATCCTGAGTCTTATCTTCCAGAGGGGATTGTGGTTAGAAAAATGCCTCCCGATTTCCATGAAGAGAAAATGTCCTTTAATGTGATGGCCGCGATTAGGGGTGAGGAGGACGCCGCAGACTTTGTGCTTCAGCCTTTGGATGAGGTGTATTTGTTCGACCAATGGGCGCTTTCACAAGAAAAAGTAGCCCGTATTGTGGGGGCTGTGAATGTGCCGGGGGTCTTTCCTTGGGCTGAAAAAATGCGTATCAGGGATTTGCTGAGCCTTGCGGGCGGGACAAAATATTATGCCTATCTGGTCTCTGCCGAGCTGACGCGTATTGTGCCAACCCGTGAGGGGCCAAAAATAGAGCGGATGGAGATCGATCTGGAAAAAGCGATTGCGGGTCATCCTGAATCCAATATTCTGTTGAAACCGGATGATTATTTATCTGTCCAGTCCGTACCGGAATGGGAACTTTATCGGACTGTGCGTATTGAAGGCGAGGTTCGTTTTCCTGGAATGTATACCAGTAAAAAAGGCGAAAAGCTGTCTTCCCTGATTGAGCGGGCCGGAGGCCTGACTGAAAATGCATATCTCAAAGGGGCGGTTTTTGCGCGGCAATCGGTTCAGGCTTTGCAGCAGCAGCAATTAGACGATGCCATCGATCGTCTTGAGCAGGAGATGATTTCCAAATCGGCCAAAAGCATTGAAGCCTCCCTCACCCCCGAAGCCGCCATGCAGGAAAAATCCTCTGCCGAGCAGCGGAATGCCTTGTTGGTGAAAATGCGGAGCGCAAAAGCAAAGGGACGGATGGCGCTTGACCTCAAGCCCCTGGATGTTTTTAAAGGCTCTGCTTCTGATGTCGTCCTCGAAGAAGGGGACATGATGTTTATCCCTGAACGGCCTCAACAGATTCAGGTCATTGGTTCTGTCTTCAATCAAACCGCCTTTATTTATGAAGCGGGCGCCACGGTTTCCGAGTATCTTAAAAAAGCGGGCGGGATGACTGAAGAGGCCAACGAAGATGCGCTTTATGTTCTTAAAGTCGATGGCACGGCTTATTCAAAACAGCAGACAGAGGGTTTTTGGTTTTGGAAAAAACAATTAAAATCATCGACCCTGGATCCAGGGGACACCATTGTGGTTCCAGAGAAAATCGAGAGGGTGGCCTGGCTCAGAGAGGTCAAAGACATGACCCAGATCCTCTACCAGATTGCTGTGACCGCCGGTGTTCTCATCGTAGCGTTTTAAGATGATTGAAGAAGACATTCGTATCGACGATGAAATCAATTTACTGGATTATTGGCGTGTACTGGTCAAACGCAAGGTCTTGTTGTGTCTCATCGTTTTTGTGGCGATGATCGCCTCTGTTGTCATTAGTTTGGTCCTCCCTGAAATTTACGCATCCACAACGAGTCTTCTCCCGCCTCAGGACAGTGCTTCCGGTGCGGGTTTACTTGCATCTCAACTGCCGGGAGGCCTGGGCGGACTGGCAGGGGGGATGCTGGGCGGAAAATCTCAAACAGGCATTTGGATGGGGATTTTGGGCAGCCGAACGGTTCTTGATGAAATGGTTCAACAGTTCAACCTGAAAGAGGTGTATCAGGTGAAGAGTGACCCTGTGGCCAGGGAGCGGCTTCGTGCCTCTGTGAACATCACAAAGTCAAAAGAGGATATTTTGTCCATTACTGTGGAGGATCAAAGCCCTGAATTGGCGGCTGAAATGGCCAATGCCCTGGTGGAGGCTCTGGATCGGGTCAACCAATCCATCTTGAGTACTTCCGGCGGCAGAATCCGCGCCTTTGTCGAAAAAAGGCTGAAAGAAGCAAAGGTGGCGCTCACGCAGTCGGAAGATGCGCTCAAGGCCTTTCAGGAAGAGAAAGGGGCGGTCAAACTGGATGCGCAGTCGGCGGCAATTATCGAAGCGATTGGCACACTCAAAGGCGAGTTGATGGGTAAGGAGGTGGCGCTCAAAACCTTACTTTCTTACGCCACGGCTCAAAACCCGGAAGTCAAAATCCTGAAGGCTGAAGTGAAAGAATTGAAGGCGGCCCTTTCCAGCCTTGAAAAAGGAAACGCAGGGGTCAGTTCAAAAGGCATTTTTATCCCAACGGACCAACTGCCCAATCTGGGGCTTCAGTATGCCCGATTATTGCGGGATGCCAAAATTCATGAAACGCTCTATGGCTTGCTCTCCGAGCAATACGAGATGGCGCGCATTCAGGAGGCGAAGGACAGTTCTACCGTGCAGGTTTTGGATGTGGCCACCGTGCCGGAAAAAAGGGTTAAACCCAAGAGGGCGCTCATTGTGATTCTTTCGACGTTTACGGCAGGGTTTTTTGGGATTTTTTTGATCTTTTTTCTCGAATACATCGAAACGGCAAAAGCGAAGTCTTTTACAGAAAAGTAGATGGATTTATGGAAGAAGAATCGAAAAATAAAGGCTCAAGTCAATGGACACAGGATCGTTTGTTAGAGATTGTTTCCCTGGCCGAAAAGGCGGGCGAGGCGATTATGGTGGTTTATCAAAAAAAAGATTTTGGAACAACCTACAAAGAAGACCAGTCCCCGTTGACTGAAGCCGATATGGCCGCGCATTACGTGATTATGGATGGACTCAAGACGCTCACGCCTGAGTTGCCGGCCTTGTCGGAAGAATCAAAAAGTGTGTCCTACACCCTGCGCCGGGCATGGGAGGCCTATTGGCTGATTG
The DNA here is from genome assembly GCA_029261215.1 of Nitrospirota bacterium. Taxonomy (GTDB): domain Bacteria; phylum Nitrospirota; class Nitrospiria; order SBBL01; family JAADHI01; genus JAADHI01. The sequence goes on from JAJDBT010000028.1 coordinate 46,753, forward strand.
ATCCCCTGGACGGCACAAAAGAGTTTGTGAAACGCAGTGATCAATTCACCGTCAATATTGCACTCGTTAAATCGGGAGTTCCGGTTTTGGGGGTTGTGCATGCGCCTGCTCTGAATTTGACCTATTATGGCGCAAAGAATCTCGGCGTCTTCAAGAAGGTGATTGGGAAAAAAGCGGTTCCTATTTCAGTGTCTGATGACCGCAGCCGGGTGCTGAAAATCGCGGGCAGCCTGTCGCACGGCAAAGAGGCACTTGAAGCCTTTCTAAAAAAAATAGGGCCGCATGAGTTGGTGCGCATGGGCAGTTCGCTGAAGCTTTGTCTCGTGGCCGAAGGTGCGGTGGATTTTTATCCGAGGTTTGGCCGCACGATGGAATGGGACACGGCTGCAGCCCAGGCCATCGTTACGGAAGCGGGTGGCAGCGTGACCGATGCATCGGGAAAGTCGCTTCAATACAATAAACCCGATCTTGCAAACCCGCATTTTTTTGTGCGTGGAACCCGAAAGATGCCTTTGCTAAAAGACCTCTCTTCATAAACATCATTTTTGAATTTACCCCACAATGATTTCCGGCTCATTGACGATTTCAGTCTTTACAGAGTTTGCAATGAAACATTGTTTGTGCGCTTTTTCCACGAGGGCCAGGGCTTTATTTCGGTCTTCTTCTTTTGTGATTAAAATTTTGGGGCGAAGGACGACGCGTGTGACCCATCTAATCTTATGTTCGTCCACTTTTAGAATACCCTCCGCATCGTCCGTATAAGCCAAAACACGAATTTTTGCGAAGGCCGCCAAAGCGAGGTACGTGAGCATCTGGCAGGAGGCAATGGAGGCGGTAAAGAGTTCTTCCGGGTTGTGGCGTGTGGGGTCTCCTTTGTATTGCGGCGCCGCAGACATCGTCATCGCTGGTTTTTCCGGGCATTTCACCAGATGGTTTCGCCCATAGGTTCCGTAGTCCAGTGTGGTCCCCTCGTCTCCCTCGATCCACTCCAGGCGTGCGTGAAAATAATCGACTTCATATCCCATGTGATCCTCCGTGATTAAACAATCCCTATGCGTAAAACTAAATTTGATGGGCGCAATCTATCACGCTTTTTGAAACAAATCCATCTCCGCCCAGTGCGGATCAAATTGACAATTTTTCACCCTGCATGCTACCCTGCGTCCCTATGTTTCGAACAGACTACTGCGGAAAAATTACTCAAAAAGATCTCGACAAAGAAATCACTTTATCGGGGTGGGTGCACCGTCGGCGTGATCATGGCGGACTGACGTTTATCGACTTGCGCGATCGGGAAGGTCTGGTTCAGGTCGTGTTTAATCCCCAGATTTCGGAGGCCGTTCACAGCGAGGCGCATGGGCTTCGCTCGGAGTTTGTGATTCAAGTGACGGGCAAAGTTGCACTTCGCCCTGAGGGGACTGAAAATAAGGATCTCCCGACCGGCGAAATCGAGATTCATGTCAGTGATCTGGTGATTCTGAATCGCTCAAAAACCCCGCCCTTTTTGATTGAAGATGATGAAGAAATTTCCGAGGTCTTGCGTTTAAAATACCGTTATCTTGATTTGCGCCGCCCTGCGGTTCAGAAACATTTTATCCTGCGTCACAAGATGTCACAGGCAGTTCGTCAATTTTTAAACGCTCAGGGATTTTTGGAAATTGAAACCCCTTTTCTCACAAAAAGCACCCCGGAAGGCGCGCGTGACTTTCTGGTCCCCAGCCGTCTGAACGAAGGGACTTTTTATGCCCTGCCTCAGTCGCCACAGCTCTTCAAGCAAATTTTAATGGTGTCCGGTTTCGACCGCTACTATCAGATTGTGCGGTGTTTTCGGGATGAAGACCTCAGGGCCGACCGCCAGCCGGAATTTACACAAATCGATCTGGAGATGTCTTTTATCGATCAGGAAGAGATTCTGAAGTTGATGGAAACCTTGATTGCCACTGTTTTTTCCGAAGTACGGGGGATTTTACTGCCTTCGCCCTTCCCACGCTTGACCCATAAAGAAGCGTTGGCGCGTTACGGCTCGGACAAACCCGATACCCGTTTTGGCCTGGAGTTGAAAGACCTGTGTGATATTGCCCGCCGCTCAGGCTTTAAAGTGTTTCGCACTGTGGTTGAAAATGGAGGATTGGTCAAAGGTTTGAATGCAAAGGGCATGGCCAGCCTGAGTCGAAAAGAGATTGAAAACCTGACGAACGAAGCCATCGCGCGCGGGGCAAAAGGTCTGGCCTGGATGAAGGTCAGCGAGACGGGGCTTGAAGCCCCCATCACGAAATTTTTTGAACCGCCACTTCTGGCGGAGCTAAGAAAAACCCTTGAAGGCGAACCAGGGGACTTGCTGCTCTTTGTAGCCGATAAAGCACAGGTTGTGCACGATGTGCTCGGCAGCTTACGGCTCAGTTTGGGAAAACGCTTGAATTTGATTGATGAAAACGTCTTCAACCCGCTTTGGGTGACGGACTTCCCCTTGCTGGAATACGATGAAGGCGAGAAGCGTTATGTCGCGATTCATCACCCCTTTGCGGCGCCGATGGATGAAGACCTTCCTTTTCTGGAAAGCGATCCGCTGAAGGTTCGTGCTAAAGCCTACGATATGGTTTTAAATGGGGTCGAGCTGGGTGGTGGCAGTATTCGTATTCATCAGGATGAAATTCAGTCGAAGGTCTTTGCATTGCTGGGTATCTCAAAAGAAGCTGCTGAATCCAAATTTGGCTTTTTACTTGAAGCCCTTCAATATGGCGCGCCGCCGCATGGCGGGCTCGCCTTTGGTTTTGATCGCATGATCGCTCTTTTGGCCGGAGTGGATTCCATTCGGGAGGTCATCGCTTTTCCAAAAACCCAAAAGGGCATTTGTTTGATGACGGAAGCGCCCGGCGATGTCGATGCCCGACAGCTCAAAGAACTCCATATCAAAAAAGCACAAAAACTATAGGAGCAACCACTTTCGTTTGTTCCGTCCTCCGACATGAAAACGCTCTATCAGAAAAAGGCGGCTCCCATGGCATCGTGTTACCAAAGGTTTAATTCCCCAGTGGGTTTTATTTATATTGCAACAGATGGAGAATACCTAAGGATACTGGCGATTCGTAAAAATTGGAATGCGCTCAAAAATAGCCTGGACCCTATCGTAGAGAAAGAACATCCTGTTTTGTCAGAAACAAGACAGCAACTAGAGGAATATTTTTCTCACGAAAGAACACACTTTGACCTGCCCCTGTATTTTACAGGGACCACATTTCAAACTGCGGCTTGGAATGCCTTACTCAAAATACCGTATGGGGAGACACGAAGTTACGCAGATCAAGCACAAGCAATTGAAAACTCGAAAGCGGTTAGAGCGGTGGGTCGAGCCAATGGTTTAAATCCTATTTCCATCGTTGTCCCATGCCATAGAGTGATTGGGAAATCAGGTCAATTAACAGGCTATACCAGTGGATTAGATGATAAAAAATATCTCATTGATTTGGAAAAAACCATAACAAGTTCAGACAGATGATGAGAAGTTTATCTCCCATTATTCTCTCCTCAAGCCGTTAAAAAATAATACACTTTTCTTGTTCCGCGTTGTTTTTATGATCTGCAATGGGCTAGGATAACCTTGTTTGGTTGGTGATGTGACCGCATTTTTTATGTTAAAAACCCCTACTCCAGGGGGGCTTTTGGAGGAGGACACAGTCGATACGGTTTCCATCAAAAAAAAGCTGCTTCAGTTGAAAGCCGAGCTGATCGACCTGGATGAAGCGAGTCATGCGGGAACCCAGCCGGTGGCGCTGGATCAGTCGTCTGTGGGTCGATTATCGCGGATGGACGCCATGCAAGTACAGGCCATGTCGCTTGAAACAAAACGCAGACGCGAGATTCAAATTCAGCGGATTGAGGGCGCTTTAAAAAGGATTGAAAACGACGCGTATGGATATTGTGTGACGTGTGACGAGGTGATTGATCCGAAACGACTGGATTTTGATCTCACAGCCTTTCTCTGTATTCATTGTGCCAGCGCGGCAGAACAATAATATTTCTGGAACTTTTATGAAAAGGATGATGTGATGAACATACTGGTTGCGCTTGATTTTTCAGAAGCCTCTCAAAAGATAGTGCATGAGACGAAAAAACTGGGTTTGGCGTTGTCGGCAAAAGTGTGGCTGCTCCACGTTTCTGCCCCCAAGCCGGGTTTTGAGGCGTATACAGGTGGTTTTGTGGATTATGGGGCCGGTTTTGTGGACTACTACGGTCCGGATCCAAAAACACTCCGAAAGCAAATTGCCCAAAATATTCACAAAGAACACAAGGGTTTGCAAAAGGAAGCGGATCAACTTCGTGGGGATGGCATCAATACGACAGCCCTGCTTATTCAGGGAGAAGCCGTTGAGGTTATTCTTCGGGAAGCAGACAAGCTGGCCGTAGATATCATTATTGTGGGGTCTCATGGTTATGGCGCGGTGTATACGCTGTTGGCCGGAAGCGTCAGCAAGGGTGTGCTCAAAAATGCATCCTGCCCCGTACTGGTGATCCCGACGCATGAGCCCAAAGCGGCAACCCTTTCAGATCAAAAATGACCTTTGCCCGGATTTTATTTTTTATGAATGGTCTGTGTCATACAATATTCCCTTGGGCCGATGATCAGGAAGTCACTACAGAGTGATTAAACAAGTTCCTCTTATTTTTAAGGATAAAGATGAAAAAAGTATTTCAATTAACCCACCCGAAAATCAAACCCGCCAGACTCGTCGAAGCGGTGAGGTGCGATGTCAAAAAGTACCTGAAAAGAGAACGCAGAAAACCTTTGCCAGAAGGAGCCGATTGTTGGGAATTTGACTGTAAGTTTGGCCAAACGGCTGAAGACGCGAAAAAAATAGACTGCTCTGAAATTGGAAAATGCCTTGATAATGCAGAAGCACAGCACCTGGAGTCTATTTATCTGGAAATCCTGGCCAGAGCCGCTTAGACCCATCCCGTGCTCATTTTTATGTAAAATCAATCTTCTTTCTTTTGTGTCTCCGCTTCGCGTAAAACCGGGTCACCTGACTCTTCCGGGGGTGGTTTTTCCTGAGGCGTATTCGCGGTGATCATGCGGATGGCCATCACGGCGGCAAAGACGAAAATGCCGAAGATCAGGATGTTGTCTAAAAGATGAAACATGGTGTCCTTTTCTGAAAACAGTTATTCAGTAGAAAGGGGGGTGCGTTTGATCAAATCATCCCCAAGCAGCATGGGCTGAAAACGAATGGCTCCGGAAAAGGTTGCGGGCTGTCCTGCGAGGAATTTTCCGGCAATTTCAGGTTGATTGAGTATCCCCGACAATCGGGTATTGATCGAAAAATCAAGAATCTCCATCGTCGGAAAGGTCAGCCATGCGTGCAGCTTCAAGGAGGTTTTTCGATGGCCTTTTTCCAGACTTTCTATAACATCCTCATCTGTAAAATCAAAATAATGCTGAGGGGAAACAAATACCGACCCGATGGTATAAAAGGCTTGCGATTCAAAGACCTCTTCTGCAAGGCCTTGTAAGCTTTGATGAAGGCTGAGAGCCTGCTTCCCAATTTCTTCCAGTGCCAGATTTTTAAAAAGAGGTTTTACCGCATCCGTAAGTTGTGCCATTGCAGGAGGATGCATCAGGCAGCCCTCAAGATACTCAATCTCCGGCACCTCTAATCCACAATCTTTCGTCCGAATCAGGGCCTTGTCAAATGCCTTTTTGTAATCGTCCATCCACGTCTCCACAGAGTCAGCGGTTTTTTTACAGGGCCAGATACACATTCTGCCACAACGCCATATTTTTTTCATAAGGCTTTGGATAAAGTAGATCTTTTGTGGCATTTTTTGACCGTCTTATTTTTCACTACCCTTTTGAAGGGCTCGTGGATTAGAATAAAAAAGGGCGTGGGTGTGTTTGTTCCAGTAAAGCAGTACTGCTTCATGCGAAAAAATCTACGTCTTTTTGGGGTGATTCGGGGTTTTCAGGTAGGTTTCTTACAAAGAGAGGAAATCGTCCAATGAAGAGTGTGGTAACTGGAGTGATATTTATTGTTTTTGGTCTTCTCATTCTTTTTCACGGATATTATTCGGGAGATGCCGAAGCAGATCTGGGTGAAAAGAAAAAAGGCCCGGATGCAGTTGATCTGATGATGGGTTTTTTTATGCTGGGACTGGGCGGGTATTTTATTTTTTAAGCCCGGAGATTCCCATTTCGCCCCTTTCCCCGGAGGTGTCCGTTTTAAACAGCCCTTAGGGGCTGTCCTGTTCTGACAGGGGGTCGATGCCGCGCGCCGCTTTCATCCAGGACCAAAAAGGGGAGAGCGGCGGTCGCTCTCCGTCTTTTCCTTGTTGTGCTTTTAAAAACACAGTCATCTCTTCCGCAACGAGCTGTTGTGCCTCTTTGGTTCGCCCGAGCTGGGTCAGGGTATACACCTTATAATTAAAGGCTTCCCCTTTCAAGCGGGGATCCGCTTCGGCGCGGGTCAGGGAAGTGATGGCCGGATCAAATTCACGGTTGGCAATCCGGGACATGGCGATATGAATTTGCATCATGGGGGTTTGCTGTGTTTCAGAGTTGGCGCTTTGCACGATACGTTGATAATCCGCGTTGCTGCCCATGAGCCAAAGCGGCAGGGTTTTTAAAGAGGAACCATTTAAAACCCTGTCTAAATCTGCGATGACCGGCGCGCTCTGATCCCGAAAACCAAACCAGTGGCGATTTAAAATATCCTGAAAAGAAAAATAGGCGAGGGAGTCCTGCCGAATCCGTTCCGGCCACAATCTTTTAATGAAAGGGCTTTTGGCAAAACGGGCTTGCGCCGCAGAAATATCCACCCATTGATCAATCAGTTTGACCAATCCGAGCCGTGGGCCGCTTACGCCTTGAACCCGTTTTGGAAAGTTATCGACCAGGGGCGGCGCGCCGTGTGTGATTTCTTTTAAGTAGTCGGCATCCCCGATAAACAGCGGGCCAAGCTGTTCGGGGCGCTCAAATCCAAGGTCGGACAGTTCTTTTGAAACCACCGGATCTTGCCATTGCCGGATAAAGACTTCCTCCGAAACGGGGGCCTTTGCCTCGCGTGTTCCGACGATCATCAAATCAAGCCATTGCCCGTGCCACAAAGAGCAGTCCTGAAACACATTGCAAAAGCCTTTAAGGATTGCTTTGACGCTCATGGCATCCATCGCATGCAAGGGCAGCCAATAGGTGACCATGCCTCCTTCATTGAGCCGGTCGTAGAGCAGCTGAAAATATTCCTGCGTATAGAGATTGACCACGCCCGCGATTTCAGGCGGCGGAGGCTCAGCAGTGATCAGGTCATAACGCTGGTCTGTGGTCTGAAGAAAGTAACGGCCATCTTCAATGTGCACATGAACGCGTGGATCATTTAAAGGGTTTTGGGCCGGATCGGGATAAACCGTGTCGTTCATCTCAAGAATATCTTTGGAGATATCAACCACATCGATTTTCTGCAAGCCCTTGGAATCGGTCAAGGCCTTCGCCGTGCTGCCCACGCCGTAGGAAATCAACAAGGCCTTTTGGGGGTCGGGGTGGACGGCCAGTGGCCAGTAGACAAAGAGCTTCATATAACGTCGGGAGCGAAAATCCGTACTCGACATCGAATAGGAGTTGGTAATCAGTCGGAAGAACAGTGGCTTTTCCTGCCATTGCTCCTCCAGGTAGGTGATTGTCTCGATCAAGCCCTCACGGACTTCTTTCACTTCCCCGGTGCTATTCAAAGAAATGAGGCGTTGGCTGGGCACCAGGATATGGTGTTTTTCCATATCGCCTGTGGGGAAAATGAGCATACCGACGGCAAAGAGCGCAGCCCCGACATAGGTGGTGAAGGGGATGCGTGTTTGTTTGATCATGAGCAAGAGCCCAATAATGCCGTAAAGGGCCGCTATCAGGAAAAGCGACTTTTCTATTCCAAAAACAGGCAGAAAAAGAAAGCCGCCACTAAAAGCCCCCAGCGCAGCGCCCACGGTATTGGCGAGGGTGAGTGATCCTGTTGTGGCCGTTTCGGAAGCAAGGTGTGTGCGTAACGCGCTCCCGATGAGCGTAAAAAAGAGGCCAGACAAAAAAGAAAGCGGAAACATGAGCGGAATGCCGACATTGAGGATTTCTACCGCCTGGCTAATCACGGCTTGCGTATAGGGTTTGACCACATTGGGAAAAAGCGCATAGGAGAGAATGCAGGTCAGGCTCATGATGAAGGCGATGCTTGCGCCTTCCTGTGAAAAACCGGGCCGCTTTTTTAAAATCTCCGATGCGCTGAATCCGCCCAGGGCAATGCCAGCCAAAATAATGGCGAGCATCAGTGAAAAAGATGCGGAAAGTCCGGAGATAAATAGCATCAAAAAACGAAACCAAACCAGCTCCAAAGCCAGAAGGCAAAAACCGGCAAGAAAGGCTGCAGATAAAAATCGCCAGAGTGCGGCGGATTGATCTTGGCTGCTTTCGAGCGGAATCGGCTGTGGTTGTTTTTGTCTTTTTGAGGTGTCGCTTTCTGTTGCGGGTTTTTCGATTCGCCAGGCAATGGCGGCAACGATCATATTCAGTATGCCTGCAAACCAGGCGGTCGCGTGGATGCCGATGGCTTCGATCAGAACAAATTCAGTCAACACGACGCCAATGAGTGCGCCCAGGGTGTTCCAGCCATAGAGACGTCCCAAAACCCGTCCAAAAACAGGGTCTTGTGTTGAAAGCGCCTTACTGAGAAAAGGCAGGGTCAGCCCCATGGCTGTGGAAGGAATCAGCAAAAGGAGAAAGGCAAAGAGCAGTCGCAGGGCATTTAAAATCCAGGGTTGATCAAGCAGGGATGAAAACCAGGGGGCCAGGGCTTTACCGAGCTGAGGAAACAAATACACCAAAAGAATGCCCGTCAGGCCGATTAAAAGTTCAATGATGGCGTAAAGCCGTACGGGGTTTTTACATCGTCCGCGTTCTCTTGCCGCAAGGCCATTGCCAAGCGCGAGCCCAGCCATAAAACCCGAAAGAACGAGGCTTGAGGCCCAAATGCTGTTGCCAAAGGCGAGTCCGGCCTGCCGAAACCACAAGGTTTCGAACATTAAAGCCGAGGCACCGGAGATTAGGAAAATCGTACAGAGGAGGCGTGTCATCAGAATGAAACGGGTTCGAGAGGAATCAAATAATAAAAAACAGCAATCATGTGCAATCCGTATCGTGAATTAAGGCTCTGCCAGGATGGTATTCGTTTCCGCAGCGGGTGAATACTAAGGGAAGCGGATCAAAATTTCAATATCGATATCAAAAAGATGGGTGGCCTTCATGATATCGCCCACGCCTGATGACCCTTATTTCGTCGTATATGCCTGTAATATGGTAATATATGTTGTTATATGTTCCGGGTGTCGGATGCTGAGTATTGACGGGTTTTGAAACGATTTATCTAAAACAGTCTGTGGCGGTTTGTCTGACTCTGCTTTACATGTTTGCCTTTTACAATCGGAAGTGGCTATGCTTCACGAATGTCACAAATAAAGCGGGGACACCTCTTTTTTTTATAATCTGGAATTCCTAAGATATGGCAAGCAGTTCGGTGTTTTAAAAAATGTGAAGACGGGGTGATGTTGCTCCTTGTTCTTCCTGATCGGCATGGATAAGAAAGCGGCACGTTTTTCCTGGTTTTGAAACGAAGGGGGGTGCAGTGGAGAACACAGGCTTATCGGAATCCGAAAGCATGAAGCTTTTAAAAACCAATGCCTTGTTGCATGCCATCACCCGGGCGCAGGAACACTTCATTGCCCAAACTGAACCCGCAAAATTATTCAAACACCTGCTGAATGAATTTCTTGAACTCACCCAAAGTGAATATGGTTTCCTCGCACAGGTGCTTTATGACCCCGATGGTCAACCCTACCTAAAAACCCAAGCCTTTACGAATATTGCCTGGAATGAAGAGACGCAGGCCTTATATGAAGCGAATGCGGAGACCGGTCTTGAGTTTCGAAATCTGAAGACCTTGTTTGGTGCGATCCTCACGACGGGCGAATCCGTCATCTCCAATGACCCCGCGAATGATCCGCGCAGCGGCGGTTTGCCAGAGGGGCACCCTCCGATGAGCGCATTTTTAGGGGTTCCTGTTTTTTTTGGTGAAAAGATGATTGCTATGCTCGGTGTCGCCAATTCGGCCGCCGGATATGACGTTTCTAGCATTGAATACCTCGAACCCCTCATTAAAACCTATGCTCAAATTTTAGAAGTGTCCCGACTGAATCAAGCCCGTGAATACTCGGAGCAGCAGCTTCGGGCAAGTGAAGCGCGGTTTAAGCAGATCGCTGAGCACGTGCAGGATGTTTTCTGGATCACCTCATATGACAGTGCTGAATTGGTTTATGCCAGCCCGGCTTATGAACACGTTTGGGGACGCTCTCTTGAAGCCTTGTATCAAAATCCGAAAGAGTGGTTTTTGGCCGTTCATCCAGACGATATCGAACGGATAGGTCAAACGATGGAAAACATGACGACCGAACAGATATTGGAGTACCGTATTGTTCGGCCCGATCAATCCATTCGCTGGATACGAGACTGTTTTTATCCGGTTAGAGATGATTCGGGTCATTTTTATCGCCTTACGGGCATCGCGCAAGACATCACAGATCAAAAAAACGCAGAACTGAATTTGTTACAGATTCAGAGTGAGCTTGAGGGACGCATACAGGAAAGAAGCCGGCATCTATCAGAGATGAACAGCTTGCTTCAAAGCACGTATCACAGTCTGGGGGAAGCGGTTCTGGTGGTGAACCCTGAAACCCGGGATATTATTTCTTGCAACCCGGCGGCGGAACATATCTTCGGGTATACGAAAGAAGAGCTTATCGGCCTGAATGCGGAGGCCTTTCATGTCGATCGCGCCGCCTACCGGGCCTTTGGTTTGGAAATGTTTTCTGCCCTGGAAAAATCGGGTGTGTTTAAAACCGAATTTGAGATGAAAAGGAAGAATGGCACCCTTTTCCCTGTGGAGAATACGATTACCGAAGTCAATGATGCATCAGGCCGTCGGATCGCGCTTGTGAATGTCGCGCGGGATATCAGCGAAAGAAAACAGGCGGAGCAGACGATACAAACACACATGCGTCATCTGGATATGATGGACCGGGTCAGCCAGTTAAGTATGAAAACGGATCTGGATGAGATGCTGGGTCACGTTCTGGCGGAAATGTTCTCCATCTTTGAGTGTGACCGAGCATGGTTTCTTTTCCCCTGTGACCCGGAAGCGAAGACCTGTCAGGTGCCCATGGAGCGGACAGGTCCGGAATGGCCGGGCGCTTTTGAGATGAAGATTGACCTGCCTGTCACGCAAAATATCAGGGAAATGTTTAAGGAGGCACTGGAGACAAAGGGCGTTATGTGTTATGACCCGGCGACAAAAAGACCCCTTCCGGAAACACCTGTCGATTTTTCAATACAATCCCAGATGATCACCGCATTGCATATAAAAACAGGAACACCCTGGCTGATGGGCATTCACCATTGCGCTGAAGTCCATACGTACACAGAGGAAGAGATTCGGATTTTTTTTGATATTGCCATGCGGGTGACAGAGGGGTTGAGCACCCTTCTGGCCATTCAGGATTTAAAAAGTAGCAAGGCCCGGCTGGCTGAAGCCCAGCATATCGCGAAGCTGGGCACTTGCCGAATGGATTTAGTGAATCATACTCAAACCTGGTCCGATGAGATTTACAGGATACTTGGGCTTGCGCCGGGTTCCTCTGCGGCATCCTACGAAACGTTTTTAGAATTTGTTCATCCGGAAGACAGGGATTATTTTATCGGAGTGCATGCGGACGTGATTGCAAATAAAAACACTGTCGATATTATCTACCGGATTCTTCTCAAAGACGACACTGTGAAATATATCAACGAAAAATGTGAGCCTCAGATGGATCAGGATGGAAATCTCGTGTGTTTGGTGGGAACGGTTCAGGACATTAGCGAGCACGTCCGGATCAGGGAGGAACTCCAAACCTTGCAATTTTCGATGGAGCATGCGCCCGAAGCGGTTTATTTCATGACGCGGGACGCCGGGTTTTCCTATGTCAATGAGCAGGCCTGCCAATCATTGGGGTATAGCCGTAAGGAGCTCATGGCTTTAAAACTGTTGGACATTGACCCTGTCTTTCCTGAAGAAAGCTGGGAAGCATTCTGGGGGTCGCAGCAAAAAGATGCTGTGGATACAAGTCATATTGAGACCATTCATCGCCGAAAAGACGGGACTGATTTTCCTGTAGAGGTCTGGGCAAAACATCTTTGGCTGGGAGATCGTGAGCTTCATGTGGCCTTTGTCCGGGACATTTCGGATCGAAAAAAGGCGGACGAAGAGCTGCGGCAGTTTGCAGCGGTGGTTAAAAATACCGCAGAGGCAGTCATTGTCAGTAATGCTGAAAACAAGATCATTGCCATCAATGGAGCGTTTACCGAGATTACCGGCTACACGGCAGAAGATGTATTGGGGCAAGATCCGAGTCTTTTAAAATCGCATAAACATGACCCCAGTTTTTATCAAACGATGTGGGCGTCGATTCACACCGCTGATCTCTGGCAGGGTGAAATATGGGATCGGCGTAAAAATGGAGAAATTTTCCCCGCCTGGCAAACCATCAGTGTTGTCCGCGATACAAATGGCCATTTGACGAATTATGTTTCTGTGTTATCTGACATTTCGACAATCAAACGGTCACAGGAAAAACTCGACTATCTGGCGCACCACGACCCACTCACGGCATTGCCTAACCGACTTTTATTTAACGATCGACTTGAACATGCTCTGAACCGGGCTGAACGTGAAGCAAAACATGTGGCGATTTTATTTCTCGACCTGGATCGCTTTAAAAATATTAACGATAGTCTGGGGCATCCTGTAGGAGACCTTTTATTGCAGGAAGCTGCGAAGCGAATCATCCACCTTGTTCGTAAGGAAGATACGATTGCCCGCCTGGGCGGAGATGAATTCATTATCCTGATTGATGAGGTCAATGGCGCGCAGGATGTGGCGCAATTGGCCGAAAAAATCATTGCCGCATTCAGGGAGCCATTCAGGGTCAAAGAGCATGAGCTTCATTTAACCGTGAGCGCAGGCATCAGTCTTTACCCTCAGGATGGCGAAGATGGCGATACCCTGGTGAGAAATGCGGACGCGGCTATGTATCGAGCCAAAGAAGAAGGGCGAAACGATTACCAGTTTTACACCACCGCGCTGACCACAGCCGTATTTGAACGCCTGACTATGGAAACCGCACTGCGCCATGCCCTGGAAAACAATGAATTTGTCCTGTATTACCAGCCTCAGTACCAGCTGGAAACGGGGCAACTCATCGGTGCGGAGGCGCTCATCCGCTGGTGTCATCCTGAAATGGGACTTGTGCTTCCGGCGCGATTTGTCCCTTTGCTGGAAGAATCCGGGCTGATCGAGCCGATTGGCGAGTGGGTCTTGAGGACCGCATGCAGACAAATGAAGCAGTGGTCGGAGGCAGGCTTGTCGCTTCAGCATATGGCGGTGAATGTTTCCGGTCTTCAGGTTCAGCGCGGGGCTTTTGTGGATGCTGTGCGGGATGTCCTTGAGGAAACGGGACTTCAGCCGCAACAGCTTGAGCTTGAGATCACGGAAACCTATATTATGCAGAGAACGGAGTGGGCCATCGGAATATTGGACAAACTCAAGCTGCTGGGTGTGCGCATGGCCATTGACGATTTTGGAACGGGGTATTCTTCCCTGAGTTATTTAAAGCGTCTCCCAGTCGATAAACTCAAAATTGACGGGTCCTTTGTCCGCGATATTCCTGCCGATCCAAATGACGAAGCCATTGTCCGTGCGGTGGTGGCCTTAGGTCAAGCCCTGCAATTGAAGGTCAATGCCGAGGGGATCGAAACAGATGAGCAGCGGGTCTTTTTAAAAGCCCTGGGCTGCCATGAAGGCCAGGGCTTTCTCTTTAGCAAACCTCTGCCAGCGGCAGAGTTCGAAGAACTGTTTCACCCCGAATCCTAAACAGTCTCTTGAGACAAGTCACACTTATTTTTACCCTTCAAGGTACACATCTCTCAATCCTTATCGACCGTATCGGTTTTGATGACCGGTAGGGGCGGGTTTGTTTGTATTAGGGCGGGTTTGAAACCCGCCCCTACAAGCGAAGGACTACACCCTTGTGAAGAATGCTTAAGCTGAATCGACCGGCACTCAACCCCGCATGATATTTTTCTTTTCCATCAGTAAATCAAGCATCTTGTTGCTGAGCTTTTCCTGCACGGAATTTTGCTTTAATCGCGCGCGCAGGTTTGCAAAATCGACACAGTCGAGTCGCTGATCCTGATTAAAACACGAAAAAACGGGTTCGGTTTCTTCCCCGGTGGCCGGATCCACATGTTTCTGGAGGCATTGGGCGCAGACCTCTTTCATCATGCACTGCATGGGGGAGTTAATGCTGCCAATGCCGATGTGGGCGGGGTTTAAATAGGGCGCAAGCACGTTATGGCGTGCGATTTTAACCGCTTCCATCATGCGGTCGGAACCGATGGCGATGAGCCGGTTGACGTCCTTCAGCGAAATCGGAATCTCGCCCAGTTCCCCTTTGGAATAGGAAATCATGGCCTGCACGATGTTGCCGACAAAGCTTTTGTCTTGCGGCCGACGAGTCTGAATCGGGGCGCCCGCATCAACGCTCCAGATAATCACATCCGCCGCGGCTTCAATTTCTTCCACTTTGTAGACATCTTCCGGTTTTTTATAACCGGCAAAATAGATGACTTGATTGCCCTTGGCCCGCATGGCTTTTCCGATGGAAAAAAGCACGGCATTTCCAAGTCCGCCGCCCGCAAGCAGGACAGTTTCGTCTGTTTTGATTTCCGTGGGTTCGCCCGTCGGGCCCATCACGACCACGGGCTCTCCGGGTTTCAGGGAGGCGCAAAGACGGGAACTGACCCCCATTTCAAGGGCGATGAGGGAAAGCAGGCCTTTCTCTTTATCGACCCAGGCCCCGGTGAGCGCGATGCCTTCGGTATTGAGGCAGATGCCGTCGATGGTTTCTGAGTGGGTTTCGTAATTTTGCAGACGATAAAACTGTCCCGGCTCAAAAGCCGCCGCCTGCAAGGGCGCTTTGACGATGACTTCGATAATGGTCGGAGTCAGTCGAATGACATCCACAACAGTCGCCTGCAGTTTTTCATCGAGTGCTTCCTTAAAAGTGACAAAAGCGGCATCGCGTGTATTTTGATCCGCCGGGGAATGTTGCGCCACTTCTTTTTCAAAAAGCTGCACGATGTAAGGATAACCCTTTTTAGCGGAGGCCATGGCCTTCACGACATTACCTGCGTAAACCGGGTGGTTGTCGCCGTAAAAGGTAATGAATTTTCCGTTTTGCTGATAGGAGGTAAAGACGGCCGGTGTGGTCCAATCATGCGATGGCGTCAGCACAGGTGTTTCGGCGCCATTCCATTCCGGCTGAAAGCGTTTGAAAAACTTTTTGTCCGCATCCATTTCAAAGGTGCCGGGATGTTCTTTTTCATAAATGACATTGGGGCTGGTTCCGGCTGCGACGAGGACGGTTTTTACGGGCAATTCGATAAATTCTCCCGAACCGCGAAGCTTGCCTTCGGGGCTCAATCGCTGCTTTTCAAATTTCATGGCCTTGAGGGCGCCGTACTGATCAGGAATGGCTTCTGTCGGGCTTAACATCTCGACATAATAAATCCCTTCTTCGAGCGACTTGATGACTTCCTCGTGGTTGAGTCGGTAAGCGGGGGAATTCAGCACATCCCTTCGGTAAACAAGGGAAACGCCGCCCCATGCCCGAAGCATGGGCACAAAATCGGGGGCTTCTTCCTCTGTTTGTGCCCGTTCGCGTTCGGCCCGGATTTGTCTCCCGTGGTCCAGAAATTCCTGAAGGATTGTAAGCTCTTCGGTATCATACATCGCCAAAACAGCGGTTTCTCCATATTGTGTGCTTAACTTTTCATACTGATCCAGGGCCTTTTCGACTTGAACGGGGTAATAGGCCATTGCTTCGGTGGCCGTATCGATGGCGGTCAGTCCCCCCCCGATGATGATGGCGGGCAGGCGAAGTTGAAGGTTGGCAAGAGACGATTTTTTAAAGGCGCCAGTGAGTTGAAGGGCCATGAGAAAATCGCTGGCTTTTCGAATGCCGCGAATCAGGTTGTTTTTCATCCAGAGCAGGGTCGGTTTGCCCGCACCGGCGGCAATGGCGATATGGTCAAAGCCCAAGGCCCAGGCTTCATCAATGGTAATGGTTCCGCCAAAGCGCACCCCGCCGTACACCTGAAAACGGTTGCGACGAGCGAGGGTCAGGTGAATCAAATCCAGGAAATTTTTATCCCATCGCACGGTGATGCCGTATTCCGCCACGCCGCCAAATCCGGCGAGGACACGTTCGTCCAGTTCATGATAAAGCAGTTTGACGTCTTTGATGGGCATTGGCGCGTCTGTTTCGCTGCCAACCCATGCCGGAGGCAAGGGTTCTATTTTTAAGCCGTCCATGCCGACCACACCGAAGCCTTCATTGAGTAAAAACTGGGCAAGCGTAAAACCGGCCGGCCCCATGCCGACGACCAGGACGTTCTTTCCGTTGTAAGGCAGGGTGTGGGGTCGCTTTACATTCAGCGGATTCCAGCGGGTCAGTAATCCATAAATTTCAAAACCATAAGGCATGTCGAGCACGTCTGTCAGGATACGCGTTTCGGCTTGGGGAATGTTCACAGGTTCTTTTTTCTGATAGATACAACCCTTCATGCAGTCGTTACAGATCCGGTGACCGGTGGCGGGCAGCATGGGGTTGTCGATGATGATGATGGCCAGCGCGCCGATGGCGTCCCCTTCGCCGTGCAGATAATGCATTTCTGAAATGCGCTCATCCAGCGGACAGCCGGTCAGTTCGATGCCCAGCGGGTTGCTTTCCAGTTTGCCTGTTTTTCGGTCGCGAAAACCGGTTCGGCAGCTGTCTTTTTCACGCGGGTGGCAGATGACACAATAATCGATCTCGGCCAAGACTTCTTTTTCGGAATAGCGTCGGTCGGTCAGCTCGAAGCCGTCCCGCTTTCTTAAATTGTGTTCGGGGCCGATCATGAGTTCTGGAAAACGTTCATCGGGCCGGGTGATCTCGACCAGGTTTTGGAAGTCTATTTTGTGGGGTGTTTTAAATGCGCCCCAACCTTCGGTCACGCATTCGCCGTGCGGTAAGTGTTGGGAGGCATAGACCCACTCTTCCAGCAGGGTTAAAAGAGATTGTGTCAGCGTCAGCAAATCAGTATCTTTTTCGGAATTAAAGGGTTGATTCAAGAGGCTTGAAAAGGCTTCTTTCGCTTCAGGGTGCGCTTTTATTTTTTGGTGAAGGCCTGTGATGTTTTCAATGATTTCATCCGAAACCGGTGCGTTTCGTTTGATTTTCAATTCAAGGGCTTTTTCGGCATCAAGCAAGAGACAGGTGATTTTTGCAAAAAGCAGTTCGCTGTCGTGACCCGGAGCAATGGGCGTCAGCGTTAAGTTAATCAGCAGTCGGGCTTTTTCGTTTAATGCTTCATAGTCGAGCCGTTCTAAATCTTCGGCCGAATACTGCTTGAGAGTCCGCTTTTGGACGAATTCTTTTTTAAAGCGAAAGAGGGGTTTTTGTGCCTGAATCCCGGCCATGAAGGTATCGCGTTCTTTTGAAATATTGAAAAGCCGCGCGATGAATTCACTTTGATGAAAGGCGAGCTGAATCAACAGCTCCGCTTCATCGGGGGCGGAGAGCGCGTGTTCGGGATTGGCTCGATAGGTTTCAAGGCGTTCAAACAGGGTCGGGTCGGAGGTTTTGAGGGCCACATCAAAGGCAGCGGTTAAGGCTTCCAGGCGTTTGGGGTGGTAAAGGTCTGGATAGGAAAATCCCTCTATGCCCAGGGTCAAAAGATCGGTGTGGTTTTCAGCAGGGATTTCCTTTTCCATAAGTTGCTCCTAAAGTTGTTCTGTCTTGAGGCTCAGTGATTCTTTGTTTCTAGTGAAGTTGGAAAACTCAGTCTCGCAGGATAGCAAAGTTGCTATTGAATGGACAAGAAAGTTCGCAATTTGATCAAAGAAGCGTGGACTCTTTGAAAGAGGGGATGATCTCGATACGAATACACGTGCTCTATTAAAATTGAATTTCTTTCTGGATCATCAAGGGCTCATAACCAAAAACCGCGCTTAAATGGTGAAAGAAGGCATGTTGCCCTTCCTTACGCCAAATTTCTGTGACGATCGCACTCGCCTTTCGATATTGCTCAAGCCGAATGAAGATGTCTTTGAGCTCAGGGCTGCCGGTCATGGCGTCATCAATGAGTCCCAGCCACAAGGTGCTGACGCCCATAATATAGGCGGGCCAGTGTTTTTGGAGAGCGGGCGACCAATGGGTATCACTCATTGCCTCAATGCGAGAGGAGCGGAGCGTCTTTGGATCATCGCAAGTGGCGCGTTCTATTATCTTTGAGGCAAGCAGTTCTTGCAGGACAGGGCTCTCCTGAATGCGGCTCATCAGTTTCTTGGAAATGCCCGGCGTCGTATAAAATAAAAAGCTGAATTGGTGGCCGCTGTCATCCCGTGCGGCACGCCGATGAAAGCGCCACCACGGGACATGATGAACCTGGTTTTGCAATACGGGTTGAACGACTGAATGGGCCAGCAGAAGATCCACTGCCCCGTCTGCGCCGAGGTGTTCCGGCCATGCGATTTTGAAGCGGCAGGCCCGCCAGGCCCCGTCCTCAAGATTGAGGGCAGATTCTGAGAAGGAGGTGTTCATCGCAAGCGGGAACTGTTTGTGTCTGGGCGCGCAGGCGCTCAAAAACAGGCAGGTCAGGCCCAGATAAAAAAATGGCTTGTGCAGAGCATAGGGAGCGGAAATGTTCATAAAGTTCCTTTGGGTCGGTCTGGGTTTTTAAAATCTACCACGTTTATTCTGATCCATCCAGTCGCTTTAAAGTGAAGATAAAAAATCAGAAAGAAACATGCCAAAGCGAAAGAGAATGGTGTATAAATGAAAGCAAGAAAACAGGAGCCCCAAGGGGCCTCCTGTTTTGTCAGAAAATGAGATAACGATCAGAGGATATGAGGATGACATGCAAAACCCCTTATTAGAAAATACAGGCCTTCCCACTTTTTCAAAAATAAAGCCGGAACATGTGACTCCTGCAGTGGATGAGATTCTGGATAAAAGCCGGCTGGCCGTCAAAGCCTTGCTTTCGGTGAATGACAGGTACACCTGGGACAACCTGATTCATCCTTTGGAAGAGATGGGAGACCGGCTGGATCGGGCCTGGTCGCCCGTATCGCATCTCAACGCGGTGATGAATAGCGAGGCCCTCCGCGAAGCCTATAACGCCTGTTTGCCCAAGTTAAGCGATTACGCCACAGAAATGGGCCAAAACGAACAGCTCTTTCTAGCCTACAGACAGATCGCAGAAGGTCCGGAATACAGAGAACTTGATCCCGCGCAAAAAAAAGTGATCGACAATGCCTTGCGGGACTTTCATCTTTCCGGAATTGATCTGAATTCAGAGAACAAGGCCCGTTATAAAACCATCATGCAAGAGCTCTCTGCCCTGACCAGCCAATTTTCAGACAATTTGCTGGATGCGACAAACGCCTGGAAAAAACAGGTCAACGATGAAAGTTTGTTGTCCGGCTTGCCAGAGTCTGCCATTGCCCTGGCCAAACAAATGGCCGAACGGGAAAAAATGGAAGGCTGGCTGTTTAATCTGGAATTTCCGTCGTATTTGCCCGTCATGACCTATGCAGACAACCGGAAGCTTCGGGAAGAAGTTTATACCGCTTATGTCACCCGCGCCTCGGATGAAGGGCCGCACGCTGGAAAGTGGGATAACACTGCGGTGATGGAAGGTATTCTTGCTCTGCGTCACGAAATGGCCAAACTGCTTGGGTTTGCGAACTATGCCGAATATTCCCTGGCGACAAAAATGGCGGCCTCTACCGATCAGGTGCTGGATTTTTTGAATGAATTATCCGGGCGCGCACTTTCCATGGCGCGGCAAGAACTGGATGAAGTCCGCGCTTTCGCGAAAACAAAAGATGCTTTGAGCCAGATCGAAGCCTGGGATGTGCCTTACTATTCGGAGCAGCTGCGCCAGAAAAAGTACAATATCAGTCAGGAAGAACTGAAACCCTACTTTTCGGTGTCCAATGCCCTGGCGGGAATGTTTTCGGTGGTGAAGCGGCTGTATGGCCTTGAAATTTCAAAAAATGAATCAGTGGAGACCTGGCACGCGGACGTACAATTTTACGAAATTCTGGATAAAACCGGCACGCTTCGTGGTCAGTTTTTTTTGGATCTTTATGCGCGGCCTCATAAACGGGGCGGGGCCTGGATGGGGGATTGCATCTCCCGGAAACGAACTGACCAGGGGATTCAAACCCCCGTGGCCTACCTGGTCTGTAATTTTTCGCCGCCGGTCGGGGATGATCCGGCGCTTTTTACCCATGATGAAGTGCTGACCCTTTTTCATGAATTTGGTCACGGTCTTCACCACATGTTGACACAAGTCGATTATCTCAGCGTTTCCGGCATTTCCGGAGTGCCCTGGGATGCGGTCGAGCTGCCCAGCCAATTTATGGAAAACTGGTGTTGGCAGCGGGAGGCCCTGGATCTTATCGCCGCCCACTACCAAACCGGCGCGCCTTTGCCCGAGGAGATGTTTCAACGCATGCTGGCGGCCAAAAACTTTCAATCCGCGATGCAGATGGTACGGCAGCTGGAGTTTGCGCTTTTTGATTTTCGGATGCATCTGGAATACGCGCCGGAAAAAGGCGGACGCGTTTACGAGATTTTAAACGAAGTGCGGTCGCAGGTGGCCGTGATGAATCCGCCCTCGTTTAATCGTTTTCCGCACAGCTTTTCGCATATTTTCGCCGGCGGCTATGCGGCGGGCTATTACAGTTATAAATGGGCTGAAGTGCTCTCGTCTGATGCTTTTTCCGCTTTTGAGGAGCGGGGAATTTTTGATCAGGAGACCGGCCTTCGGTTTCTCTCCACCATTTTAGAGCAAGGCGGCTCTCGCGAGCCGATGGATCTTTTTATCGCCTTCAGGGGGCGGGAGCCCCAAATCGACGCCTTGTTACGCCACAGCGGTTTGGCTGTATCCTGATTGTTTGAGCCTTGTGTGAGAGGATTGTCTTTCTGATGAAACGACTGGACGAATTCGGAGAAAAACTACAGCTTGAATACCCCTGTGCCTGGGTCTACAAGGTGGTCGGATTTCATCGGGCCTCCATTGAAAACGCCATTTCAGAGATCATTCAGGAAAAAACCGTGGCCATTACCCTTTCCAACCAAAGCCGCAACCAAAAATATATCGCCTTAAATCTGGAAGTTATTGTAGACAACGAAGCCGAACGCAATGCGATCTATATTGCGCTAAAAGCCCACGCCGAGATTAAAATGGTGTTGTAGGGAAGGGAACCATCTCCCTCTGCGGCCAAGGCACACAATTATTGGGCGAAGGTCTGGTATTTCCTGCCCCTTGTGGATCATCTGAATTGTCATTCACACGTGTCTTAGAGTAAACGCGCTGCTAAAGATCCTCCAAGCTTTGTAAGAGAATCCGTCTGAATCCCGAGCGATTGAACTCTTCCGAAAGAAAGCATGACTTTCAGTGCTTATTTACGGAGAACAAATGGTTCTATTTCAATAGAGGAAGGCTTAATCGGTAATGATCGATTTCCTGTTTCTAGAATATCTATGGCGCCTTTGACAGCTTACAAAGCTTGTGGCATAGTTAATTATCTAACGAATTTGTTAATAAAATATATAATTTTTAATTCTGACGCTTGTATCACAAAGGTGTGGTCTTTGCTTTCAGAAAGGGGAATTGATTATGAGCTCATCATTCACACACACTGAAGTGTCGTACCCGGGCAGTGGGCATTCTTCTGAAAATGCACACGATTTACTTCAAGACCGTCGGGAGGGGGATCGTTTTAAGTCGCTTCATTCGGTGCGGTGGGATCATCGGGATTATGAAAACAGGCAAGGAAAAATTCGAGACATCTCATCTACAGGCATTTTTTTGACGCCGCTGGGTGCTGTGCCGGAAGGGATTAAACACGGGGACGCCATTGCAGTCGCGTTATGCATCAACGAAAAGGAATATGTCTTTTCGACAAAAGTACGCTGGTTTGGCAAAAGCAAGATCCATGGCGAGCTCGGTTTTGGGCTGGAGTTTGATGAGAAAACCCGGAAAGACCAAAACAACTTGTAGTGCAATGCCCTCAAAGCGAAGCGCTCACTCCCCATCATTCATAGCGGGATGCAATCGTGCATCCGCACTTCCCACTCTTATTAAAAGTAAAGATAAACGACCTTTATGTTGAGAGCAGGCGGCCCAGGGAAATTTCCTGCAATGCGGCGTCGTCCAGAGCGACTTGTAATATTGCGAGTGTCTCCTGCATTTGAATGACATGGCTGGAAGTCACTGTGCCAACAAGTCCTATTTCGGAGGCAATCGTTTCAGGCTCTGTTTTGAGGAGTGTGCTGATGTTTTGCTCCGAGAGGGATGCAAAGGGCAGCAGGTCGGCGCGGAAGCCCATGACCATACGTGCCTTTGCGCGAAACTCCCGGAGTTTAACGCCGGGAATGGATGAAATCGTTTGCAGGGGATCAATTTCAATCAGATCGTTCAGGGTATTTACGCCTGCGGCATTGAGTAAAACCGAAAACTGCTCCCCTACGCCGTCGATGCTGATTACGGGTAATGTACTGCCAAAACCACCCACTGTTTCTGTGCCGACACCTGTTCCAATGCCAAAGGTGAGATGAAGATTTCGTGTCAGTGTCATGCCGGGAGAGAGCGCGATGCGGGGGTGAATGACATAATCAATCATCCATCCGCTGTTTGCGGTTTCTGTCGCGTCTCCACCAAAAAGGCCGAATTCGCGCAGCGACCGAATACCCTGCCCACCGAGTGCTTCCCGTGTGAACGTCGTGCTGATTTGAAGCCGCGCGGTGGGTTCATCGCTTATTTCATTTTCGTTATCCAGGTAGAGGATTTGCTCGGGCATGAGGGCCAGTCGGGCGATCTCTGTGGCCAATTGGGTATCCCCCGCATTCGGGCTGGGCATGAGTCTGTCCCATGTCGCCAGGCCTTCGCCCACGGCCCAATACAGAATGCCGGACATCCCTGCTTCCCTTTTCATCAAAGCGGCTAAAAGCCGGTGACAGCGTTCAACGACCCGGTTGTTCTGCCAGCCGCTTTCCCATAAACATTGACCACTGGAGTCGATCAAGCAGTCATTGTAAGTGCCTTTGAGTCCGCTGCCCCCAGGTGTGTTTGTTTTTGTAAAACTGTTGTGTTGATCAAGGTATGTTTGGCTCATCATTTATCCGGGGGTTGTATGGGTTTTGTGAGGGCGATGACATTTTGAATACGCGAAACCGCCAGGGGCAATTGGTTTTTCAGAATGGCCTCGTTGTCAAAGCCGAGTGCGGCGATCTCGGTAAAATGGTTGCTGCCTGCTTCGATCGCCGTGAGTTTTTCCCATAAAAAAGTTTTAAAACCGGCGCTGGTCTGTTTTTCGATATCGGCTTCAATGGTCTCGTGGCCAGCAAAGATGAGCAACATATCATAAATATCCTTGCTTTTTGAAAAGCGGCCAAAGCCGCGTCGATCAAAGGCGTTCAATTTTGTGCCCAGGTAATACGGGGCAGAAATCGTATTGACACGAAGGCCGCAGCCGATATCGATACGCTGTGCATAGCGCATTGCCTCGGCGCACCACTGATTATTAAAAGTAAATACATCGGGGTCGGCGGGCAGGGCATCTATTTTGATTCGCCCCAAGAGCCATTGGCTGACCGCGCCGTTGCTGACCTTTTTGAAGCCGCATTCCCAGAGTGCGTCTTCAAACGCAAACAAGTCTGCTTTGAGGTCAAAATCGATAATAAAATCGATGTCCTTTGCGTAACGGACATGGTTTGAAATGGTGTCCGTCAGCATAAAGGGCAGGACGGCACCGCCCAGAAATACGACCGATTCCCGCACAGAGCCCATCTTTTCGGCCACTTGCCGTAACATGGCAATATTGTCCTCTTTAAACGCGGTTTCCATGATTTGCGTCATAATGGTTTGCCCTGGCTTAAATAAATTCCACGCGGAAGACCGTATCTTCCAAATAAGGCTCAGTGCTGATGATGTTCAGGGTGGCCACGCGTTTTAGTTTTTCAGAAAAAAGCCGGATTTTGGCCTGTCCTTTTTTGAGCTGAACCTTGTTGAGGTCTGTTTTCCCTTTTTCATCCCGAATAATGCCGTGATCGGTACGAAGATAGAGTATTTCATTATCGGTCTCAGCCTTTTGTGGTTTGAAGCGCTCATCAATTTTTGTGAGCGTGATGAGCGTCGAAGACGTGCCATCGGCCAGAATTTCTGGAATGCCGTCTACAGGATGTTTGTCTTCAGCATCACTTTCGATAAAAATAGAAAAAGCCTCCGGGTCGCGAATCACCAGTTTGGCACTACTGGCCGAGCCGGTGACGACCAGGCGTTGGGGAAAGGCTTCCATGTATTGTTGCGCCAATAGTCGGTCTGTGACCTGTACGGCATCATATTCCGAGGGTTTTCCCGGCTTGACTGATCCTGAGATCACTTCTTTTAAAGCCACATTTTTTGCAGCATCTTTCGCCCCGAGCGCGGTGACCCCGATAATGGCCCGATCTGCTTTTTTATAAATAACCCACATGTCGATTCCTCCAAACGTACTCTTAAAGAAGCGTATTTAAAAAATCTGTTTATCCCAAACAATACAGGTACAAACTGGTACTGAATATTTGCAAGGACAAGGCTCCGTTCGTTCCGGTGCCCGTTGGGCCAACCCGGTAAAATTGAACCGACAGGTTGGTGCCGCTGACCGCGCTGATAGAAGCGCCGACAGTGATGGTTCGGTTGGGTGTGACCGTTGAATCGGAAAAATGCCCCAGGCAAAGTCGTGAGGTAATGGACGCATCCTGCCGGTAAAATGGGGCAGTACTGGTCCGGTAGGCGAGTCCGTAATGTCCTCGCTGGACAATCGTGCCTCGTAGATCGGCAAAACCTGAGGCATTGATTCCGTAGTCTTGAGTGGCCAGACGCCCGGTCAGGCTTGCGACGATCCAGACAAACTTGGGCTCAAAACCCAAGTCCGTTGTCCGGATGGCGTTGTGGGCATCGGCCTGCGTGAAGGTGACAAGAACGACAGAGCGATTGTTGAATTCGTAATCACTTGCCGCAAAGGCACCCAATTGCGCGAGGTTTACGCCGTGGGGATTATCTGTCCGGGAGAGATGCGCCAGGGCGTTGGACAGGGAAAGAATGCCTTGTCTCAGATCGCTGAGCCCTGCCGCAGGGATCACTGCGGCTCCGCCAATACGGTTAATGCGGGCGAGCCCGTAAAAAGTATGCCCCGCCGTGGGGGTCGGAACGGCCGATGCATTTTCAACGACGCGTACAGCCCATTCTCTTTTGGTGCGAACACAGGTTTCCACACCGATGGCGGGATTCACCAGGTCTGCGTCCTCGGTTGAGTCCACCTCGCGTTCCCAAACGTCGATGTAGACGGTATCGGTTCGATTGCCCGCAGGTGTCGTGAGCGGGGGAATGGGATCCACGCCCCAGTCTGCCGCGAGAGCGGCGTTGTTGTACAAGACCTGCGCTGTGTAGCGGATGTTGTTCTCATTCAATACATCCATGCCTTCGAGCAAGAGGCGCCCAGTGCCTTCCGGCGTGCCTGAGCCGCCGCGAATATTGAGATCATTTGCTTCTGCGACGGCCTCAATGAGAAAACCGGTGTTCCCGCTTGGAACGCCATTGCCGATAAACCATCTTAAAAAATCTTGAAGCTCATATTTTCGAATGTCTTCAAGTTCGTTCCAATCCGCGTCCACAATGGGGACGCCCTGCTGGAGACGGACCCCGACATAGTGTTTTAGCCGGTCGAATGTGTCTCTGGAAAAATTACCCATAATGCCTCCTCTGTTCTCTCTTAAATCATGCTAAAAATAGAGCCGGATGACCCGAATCAATGTGGATGTGACATCTTTATGAAGTACTGGATGTCGAATGGTGTTAATCATGATTTCCGTACTGTTTAAAAGTCCAAAAAGCCCAAACTCTCGTAAGGGAAATGTGGTGGACGGTGCCTGGGGCACCGGATAACCGGGAATCAGTGTGGCGGTGATTTGCAGACGGGTGCTTGGTCCTGCGATCACCTGATCATTTTGATCTAAATACACAAGGTCCAGTTCGGAAAAAGGAATAAGGGGATTGTAGCGATTGACGAGCCCGGTCGTTGTGACAGGATTCGCGGCGGGGGCGCCCGCCGTATCCCAGGCTGGATCACCCTGGCCCACGCCGAGAGAAAAAATCCCGCCCGCTGTTTCATTCATCATAAACCCCGCAAGCAAGATACGGCAGCCGTCCAGTATGGTGTTTGTCTGCCAACCGCGATCTTCAATGACATGGCCTTTTTGATCAATTAAGATGTCGTGGTAAATTCCTTTGATTGTGGACCCGATTTTTTCCATCGGTCATTCTCCTCCTTCGGGTTCAGCGTCTGTAATCATATCTCTCAGACCGGATACGAGTTCCGGGATGGTGCCGTCGAAGATCAGGTCATTGAGCATTTTCTGTGGGAAGACGGCAGGGAAATCGGTGGTGTAAATCAACTCTTTATAAATGGCCGGTTCGAAGATAAAGACGGCGCGGATCTGTATCGGCAAAAATTCCCTGAGGATGCCTTCGATCATGGTTTGATTTTGCTGCACCTTTGAGGGGTCTTCCGTATCGGGTGTTAAATACAGGCCAATGGTGTCCCGGGCATACCAGGTCTCTGGTCCGGGCGCACCCGCAGGGCCAGTATCGTGCGAATACGTTTGAAAATCATCATAGGTGCCGCGAAGGGCGATTTTGGACAGGTTTTTTGTGTCCACCGAGGTGGTGCCCGAATAACGCAAATCGACGGTTTCGGTTGCGCCGTACACTTCGCTTCGATAGCCGACAGGCGCATTGGCATGGTATGCAAGCCGGGTCACGCCGTCGATTAAAAAGGGCAAAGGATCCCGCTCGGAATAGGGATTGTCCGTAATCTGCGTGACATTGTCCAGCGTTGGAAGCGGCGTGTCCCGCAGGACGGCCCGCCAGATCGACCAGCTTTGATTCCGGTTTGAACTCCAATACAGTTCGATCTCGCCCATATTGTTCAAAAAGAGGGCGGGTTCGCGATCCTGGTCATCGGTTGTCGGTTTTGGCACTGTAAAAACCGGACTCCAGTCCGGCGGCCGATTGATATACCAGGTGAGCAGCGTGTTGACGACGGGGAGTACGCTGGTATCGACCGTGAAGTGATCGGTAAAATCCGGACTCCATGAATGAAACCAGGTGAATGCATCCGGGTCGATATGCTCGGCATAACGATAGGCGACCTCCCAGCGGCTTTGTCCGGGCGTGCCGGTCGGCACCTTGCGGCTCCAAAACACCCAAATCTTGGGGATGCCGTTTGTGGCCGATGCGCCCGGCTGAAAAAAGACAAAGAGGTCAGTCTGTACCACTGGGTCGACTTCTTCATCAAAGGGAAAGGTGTGCGCAGCCGGGATGTTCCAGGCGTTGTTTTCCTCGCGAAGAAACTTCAATTCCCACTTGCCCGCCGTTTTTTCGAGCCAAAATAACCAGAGGTGATTTGTGTGATCAATGACGGTAAAGGGCCGTTTGCGCGCCGTCGCCGGATCTCCAAAAACCTGGGCAGTGGACCAGACCCCTGCTTGATGACTTTGGTAATGGACTTGATGATTTTGGGTTTTTGCATCGTAGCTGTCCCAGTAAAGCCAGAGGGTACCGCCTTTGAGGACGGCCGTAGGGTGTTTGTCGATACGGGGGCCCTGGGTGAGACGTTGACTGGGTGCCCAACGGAACACATCCAGTTGTCCTGCGCCGCTTAGAATGGTGTAACGCTGGTGATGTTCCCGATCCCGAACCAGCCACTCGTCTTCGTTTTTGATGATTAAGGCGTTCAGAGACAAGGGAAATCCGGCATTTTCAAAGGCCTGCTGAAGTCCAAAAGTCATGGCCTCTTCATCGAGAGGATCTTTAAAATCGTTTGAAATGTGAAAGGAAGACAGGGTTTTAAACCAGATGTCCCAACGACCGTTTCGGAGTGTGTGAAAGAAAAACCATCGCGTCCCGGCCTGATCCAGTACGGTGGATGGGCGCCCATCGTAGGCGAACCCCAGGGAATAGGGTTCGATGGCCCTGGACCAGTCGCCGCCAGCACGTTCTCTCCGCACCCAGATGTTCAGCCGCTCCGCCTGATTGCTGCGCGCCACGTTGTGTACAAACTCTTTTGCCCGGCTTTCCCAGCCTAGAATCCGTTTCACTGTCGCCTCAACGGAAGGGATCAGTCCGATGGTTTGATAGACGGATACAGCGTCCCGCAGTTCGTTGCGCTGCCCGTTGAATTCCAGCCGGTGGTCGGTCCGCCAGGCAATCCATTTGGCCAGCAAGGGCAAGAGCGCGCCGTCCACATTTTGAACATTGGCGAGTTCGGGAATGATTTTGGCCAAACTGACAAACTGGTCGAGTTGCCCGCCCGGCAGGTCGAGAAAACGCCGGAGCTGTCCGCGCCCTTGATCCTCCGAAGTCATGCCTGGTGGAATGCTCAGAGGCAGTTTTGTATCATAGCGGTGGTAAATACCTGGTAGTAAGTCGGCCATCTGCCCGGCCATGTGATAGGGGCCGGTCGCCATAGCCGCCACACGATTCTTGCGATCCATTTCGTATTCCGGCGGATCGTTACGATAGGGGAAAAGCGCGTAATAATAGACCGTTTCGGCCTTGAGGTTTGTATCTTCGACGGCGTTTAAATTCATGCCTTCTGCGATGAGGGTTCCATCTTCCGGCGATGTGGGATAGGTTCGTGTGCGGCGCATGACTCGCATGCCCGGAAATTGTGCGGCTTCGGGGTTTTCCCAGCGCAGATCGATCCGGTTTCCTTCGGGACGGGCCTCGGCAGTGATTTGTGTCAGGCGGACACTCATTGGCTGCCTCCGGAAGGTTCAACATTTGCGCCTTTGGCGTAAAGCGGGTTTTCAGCCGGAACTTCCGGGATTTCGTTGCTACCCAGAACAATTTTTCCATCGACGTGAATGGTCAGAACCGCTTCATCGCTTCGCCGAAACTCGGAAATATTGACTCCTTTTACCCCGTCGATGGCTTCGATAGCCTCATAAAACTTGCTCAAATAGAGAATTTGCGCGAAGTCAACCGCATCAAAGACGAGCAAGGCCCCCACAGCGTCCTGGACCTGTTCTTTAATTTCGTCGGCGGAATAATAGCTTTCGACATCGACTTTTGCGGTCACGTAAATTTGCACGTAATCCACATCCTGAATTTCAATCAGCGTCGAGACGGGTCGTTTGTCTTCAAAGTAGGCGAGCAGGTTGGCTTCGAGCACGTCGCTGACGTGTCCGCCCCCTTGTGGTGCGATAAACAAAGTGACGGTATTCCAGTTTGTGCCTTCGGCCCGTACTTTTCCAACGCCGGTGAATTCGAGTGCAAGAGCTTCGTAGTCGTCTGCGGTCACGGCCCGCTTCAAGGAGCGAAATACGCCCGGTGCGTGCCGGACGGCATCCGAAATGTTTTCCCGTTCTGCGCCTCCCGTGGCCGCAGCGGGATTGGTGGCTTTTGCTCCAATCAGCGTCAGTTGTGGCGCATCGACGATGGTCTGAATGGTGTTCTTCAGAACATTGCCTTTTAAGCCGCCGCCCACACGGTAGGTCACTCGAATTTCCGCGCCTGCCGCCGGAATTGCTCCAAAAGCCCCGTCGCCGAAGATTACGGTGGCCTGATCATTTTCATCAATTTCAACCAGAAAGTCCTTTTGCCCTTCGCGGCTGAAGGCCAGACTGTCCTGAAGCCGCCATTCCTCAATAGCGCCGCCCAGTTCGGTCAAGAGGATGAGGTCTTTTTGAATCTGCTGCCCCTGCCCCAAAGATCGCAAAATGAGTCCGGCGTGGACAAGCGGATACTGTTGATTTGCAGTGCCGTCTGAAAGACCCAGAGGCTCGTCTTCGACCAGGCGCCCTTCCTCGACGGGAATATTTGCAATTGTTTTTTTGCCGCCGGAGGCAATCAGAGTACTGCAATCAATCTCCATCGCCACTTCTCGTGTGTATTCAAACCGCACGCTGGGACTGTTTTGCTGACTTTTGGTGGCGAAGGCGTCCCCTTTTTTGAGGATAATGATGTCATTGCAGGCTTCGGGTACGGTGAGGGTCAGTGCGGCGGAGGCGGGCGCGGCCGTGGCCAATTTATAGCCGATGAGACGGAGGTGCTGAATAATGCTTCGCCGCGTCCGTGCCGTACTTAAAAAACTTTCGTTGACGGCGCGGTCCTGATAGTAGCTGAGGATGTCGCCCATGTGGGCAAACAATTCCAGCAGCACATTGCCAAAGTCCGCTTCGTTTTCATATTCTTTCCATTCGGGTAGTTTCGTCGGAATCAAGTCGCGCATGGACTTGAGCAGGCTGTCGTAATCCCGCGCCATGAGGTCTACCGCCTGTTGTCCGTTCGTTTTTTTGATTTCCGCCATCGCTCTATCCTTTTGTTTAAAAAGTCAGTTTCATCTCTTATTACCCCCTTTTCCAAAGGGGGTAAACACCAAAGGCGATTCCTATTTAAAATGAATGCGTACTAATTTTTTTGACAAATCCGTTTTCCGTGTGTAGGCGATTTCAATGGTAATCGTTTCTTCTTCCGATTTGACGTCCACGCCGTTGACAATGATGTCGTCAGCCAGCCAGCGGGTGAGGGCCTGTCCTACCGTAAATTCCATGGCCGAGGCGAGGATGCTGTTATTGGGCTCAAACACCAGGTTAAAAAGGCCGCAGCCGAAGGTCGGCATATTCACCCGCTCGCCAGGGGCGGTGAAGAGCACCTGAATGATCTTTCCCCGTATTGCCTCGTCGCCACCGCTTGCAAGGACATGCCCTGCGGTATCGACGCCGAAAGGGAAACCGAACGTGTCTTTTTCTGCCTGCATGATTTGCCTTTCTGTCAGGCCACCCGGCCCGTGCCGTCGTTACTCTGCGTGAAGACCGCCCCGGTTTGTGTGGCCGTGCTTCCGGAGACTGCAGCGCTGATGTTGCCAGTGGTCTGCACGCCCTTGATTTCCATATTGGCTTTTACATGGTCGATGACCCCTTTCGAGATGGCGTAGGCCAGTTTTTTCCAGCTTGTCCGAATGTCTTCCAGTGCCTGGCCTTCAACCCCGTCGATCGGTTCCATTACCGAGCGGATGGTGTCATAAATCGCTTTCGACATACCTGTTGTGGCGTTTGTGTTTCCAATATCCAGTGCCATGATCTGTCCTATTCCACCTTTAACTTTTTTGAGAGCATGCTGTTTCCACCCGCAATGGCCGTGATTAAATCAGGCATGCTGCCGGGAAAAAGCGGCGTCGGCGCGCCCATATTGCCGACATGCTGATGACTCAAAAGCCAGGTGATGAGATCTTCCATGCAGACCCGGCCGGTGCCTGCGTTCATTTTGATGCCCGGTCCCGCCGGAAAACCACTGAGGGCGTCCATGACCATCTCATTACCGTTGCTGTCTGTCAGGGTTGTGCCGTTGGCATCCTGCGTGACGATGTTGCCGCGGCCGTCCTGTATCGTAATTCCCTGGTCGGACAACTCAATCGTATTATTTTTATTGACGATTTGAATGCCGCCGCCGCTGAGCAGAATCCGGTTTTCGTTCTCGCCGTCCGTAATGAGGATGCGGAGATCTTCGCCCGCGTCTTCAAATTGAAGCGTATGTCCCTGAACCGTCTTGATGATTTTCCGCGTCGGCGGACTTTGCACGCTGCCTTCTTCTTTGCCCGTATCGTCATTGGGTTTTGGCTGCTCGCTCTCACCGCCCGGCTTGCTCCAGTAGGTGCCGACCCAAATGGGAAACTCCAGATCGCCTTCCTCGAATTCGATCCAGACGCCCGCATCGACCTCCGGGATAAACAAAAACCCCTGATTTTCCATACCGCCGTAAGGCACACAGGGTGTCGCCCAGCCGGTAACAACTTCATTGCCCAGTACGCTGGGGACTCTTGTTTTCAGGCGTCCGAGATTTTCGGGATCGGCATTGTCCACCACAATCCCGCGGTACTTCCCGTAAAAGCGGGTTTCCACTTTCTGTATTAAATCAGCGACGACCTGATCCAAACTCATAACAATCCTCCAAGGCCACCGGCCTCGCCTGAAAAATCTTCCGCGCCGGTGGGTTGAAGCCCGTTGCGTTTGACTTTAAAGGTTTGTGTATAGCCCTCACCGCTAAAAATATGGGTCACGCGGCACACAAAATAGATCCCGCTATGGGTTTCACCCAAACCTTTTATCGTGACCGTGCTCCGTGGTTTCAAGATGTGGCCGTACTCATTTGCGATAATAACCCCTTCTCCCGTAACAAACCATTCACCTTCGTGAAACAGGCCCTGACAAAGCGCGGTCATTTCCGGGGTACCTGTTGCCGCGTTCATGGCGATCACGGCTTTGCCTGGTGTCATGCCTGGCCCCAAAAAAGCCGTGCCGTTTGAACGGCCCAAAGGCGTTTGCAGACTCGATTCCACAACGGCCTCCAGGATCTCCTTGCTGCTGCGATCAATCTGATACATAGAGACATGGGTCGGCGTCAGTGCGTTGACTTCGATTGAAAACGAAGAGACATTGGTTTCATCTCCGAAATGGACGGCCAAAAGGGCTTGAGGGGTTTCGTCTATCTGTGGTGGCCGGAAATAGCCGGTCGTGCCTTCCACATAACAATCGTAACCGTTTCGCAAAGCCAGGCGTTTTAAAAATTGAATGTCGGTTTCCCGTTGCATAATGGTCGAGACGGCCTCGTCGTGAATCACGGCGCTGTCCTCGGTTTCTGCCGAAAAACCGTAGAGGCTGAAAATTTCGGCGGCGATATCGCTGTCTTTTTTATCGGGCCAGTCCTTCAGTTTTTCTTCCCGATCCATGAGCACGCTGCCATCCATTCCCCAAACTTCCAAAAAACATTCGGTACGTTCCGGTGCAAAATGGGGTTTGAGGTGGGTGATATATCCGGTCATCAATTCCTCGATATCATCCTCAAAGCCCGCAGAAATGACAAGCGCTTTCCAGAGTTGAAACCGCTCGTCGTCCAGGTAATTCCAGAGCCCTTCCGTATCCTGCGTGAGCGTGATCTTCAGCCGGAACATCGCGGCCAGAGCGTCATCCAGCTCTACCTCAAAAGAAATCAGATCTGGATATAAATCCTCGGCCTCTTGCCCATCAATTGTGATTGAAAAATTCTCAGCTTGCACGGGTTTCCCTTTATTTTACTGCGTTGGGCGGAATGACAATGGTTTTCCCGACGCGCCCGACCTGCTCCGGCGGCCCGACCGCAAGACCCAGAGTGACTATACGCGCGACCAGAGCCGCCGTGTCGAGATTCATACTGTTATAACGGACAATGAGGGCATAACGGTAACGCGGTACAATCAGGGTCACCGCTTCCGAGCCGATTGTTTCGATTCGCTCGACCAGGGCGATTTCTTCCTTGATTAACTGGATTTGTTCGATGCCGACGACCGCGTTCAAATCTGATAGCCCCTCCGACCAGCGTGGTTCATCCGCCTCGGCATTGATGATGAGCGGAAACTGCTCGGTCACAATGGGGTCTTTTCCCAGGAGCGCGGGGGGAAAGGGAAAGCCCGGATTGGCATCGCAAATCCGCCACCACTTTTTGGGCTGTTTGTAATATTTGTAGGCTAGGTGGTCGAGCCGGTCGTTTTCCTCCACCGTGTGCAGGAATTCCCCCGAAACTTCCGGAATGTGCCGCAAAGCTTTGGAGACGGCCTGCGTCCCTTCGCTGTCGCCGACCACTACATCTTCAAGTTTTTTATAACGCGAGTTTTTAAAAAACATCTTTATTTACCCCGGAATGACGACATCGGCAATGTCCGCGATGTTCGCAAGGTTTAAAACCGACATGACTTCCTTCATCGCCTTGGTATACATATAGGCGAGGTTTTTCCCTTCGATGACCGTCAGGTTCACGGAAACGGTGGCGCGAATCGGATTTAAATCCGTACTAAATTCCGATTCCGTGATACTTAAACTGTTGATATTCACGGGCAGCACCCGTTTCCGCCCCCAAATAAAGAGAATCATCGGCGGGTTGGGTTTGTTTGTAAAACTAAAGCCGCCGGGCGAGCCGAGCAGTGCGCCCAAGGCCTGTCCCAAAAGTGATTCCTCCTTTGGATGCACCATCAGCTCCAAGGTTGAAAGCTGAGGAGCGATGCCGAATTGTTCCGTGATGGTGTCTCCATTGTTGAGGTCGTCGGTGGCATCCAGTCGAATCTCGAAGTTAATGGATTCTTCTTGAATCCGCACCTGCTGGGCGTCCCGAATTTCGGAGAGATCGTCGAAGCGCTGGTGATAATCTCTCAAGGAAATGTACTGGGCTGTCCGTCCCGATTCACGTGCGGCCTCGTACTCGGCCTGCTGCACGCTGCCGGGCACCGAAAAGGACTGCGAGCGGCTACGCGAGAGCTGGATCGGGTTGAATTGAAAGACGACAAAGAGCGGTGGAATACTCAATCCATACTCGACAAAAGCCCCCCGCAAAATTTTGGGTTTGTTGCTAAATCCCGACATTATTTGACGCTCCTCGATTATTTAATAAATTCATTTTGGTTTTATCCCCCCTTTGTAAAGGGGGGCAAGGGGGGATTTAACCCGGCCAAAAAATTAGAACAAGGCAAAAACGAAATCCCCCTCAATCCCCCTTTTTCAAAGGGGGAAGTAAAGCGACACCGTTTGTTGAGATGAGTATGAATGCAGGTATTCATCTAATCTCCCTCTGGCCGTGCGACTGTGCTTGTGCAACGCGGAATGTCCGAGGCGGTTAGTCCTCGAATTTCCTCCGGCGTCAGCGTCCGGCCAAAGGCGGCATTGATCATCCGTCGGGCTTCTCGAATCGAACTCTGCATACTGGTATCTCCATCGTAGTCGCTCAGGTTTCGGCCGCCTGTGCTGAAATCCCCAAGCCAGGCATTTTGTAAATTGGTGTTGTCGCACAGGGGTCGTGCGAAACCCTGAACCTGTACCCAGGTCTGGTTTTGCCGCACACCGCAAAATGTCTTCACTGCGAAATCATGATTGAGGCGCACGCAGCCGTGCGAGAGCGGCGTGCCGTCCACTGGTCGGTACTCGTGCAGGGCGATGCCCCGGCTCGGCACGAATTCCGTCCACCACAACACGCCGTTGTGATCGAGATCCCGATTTTCGACTTTGTAGCCATTACGCGCGGTAATGGGCGTGCAATTGCTGCCGTCCCGTTTAGAGCCTTCCGCCGTGCAAGCCACGCCGTCGGGGTGGGCCGGATCGACGCAGCAGTGGCCTTTACCCGATGAACACTGACCCGATTCCGTCGTCCCGTCGCTCCAATGGATCGTCGTGCTTTGCGGTGTTTCCTGCTGAACGACAATGCGTTCAATCCATTTGTCCGTAGGTTGTCCTGCGCACTCGCTGCTTGCTGCGTCCCAGCGACGCTGGATGCGTTTTGGTCCTTTAGGTGATCGATGCATCACTCGCACCATTCTTTGATTGCCTACGTTTCGCTCAAAAGATGACCGGCTCACCGCCGCTTGTTGCCTTTGAATGGGTTTAGACGATCCTCCGGGTTTTAAGTCCGATGCTTTTGGATTCGTCTGGTTTTGAAATGTCACCTGATGATCCTTTTAAATTCCCGCGCATTGCGCGGCATCCATGTTGTCCACGCCGACATTCCGCGTGCCCCCGGAGGCCATGAGGTTATCCGGGTCGGCGTGATGACCGCCGTCGTCGAGTAAAACATGCACCAATTCGTGCACCATCGTATCGTTCGCTGCAGAATTGGCGACCTGAATCGCATTGGCGGTACTCGGAAAAGTCCCGCCGTAACGGCTTGCATAAAAAGACGAACCTCGTGAACCAATCGAAATCGAGGGCACGTAGTAGGCGTGTAATACATTGCCGCCGGGCCGGTGCGCTGTCATGTCCTGTACTTCCGTGGTCGCTGTGGCTGTGCTGTGATTGAGCACGCCAAGCGGCGCATCGGTGTCCATCAAATTTGTATCCCAGCTTTCCCCGCCGGTAATATTGATTCTCGCGCAACACTGGGCCAATACTGCATTGGCCTTCGCCTCGTCATCATAAATGCTCCGTGTCGAACCGGGTAGGTTGACGGAATAAACATCAATCTTTTTTACCCCGCCAGGGCAGGGGTCCGCTGCAGGCGGCGGGTCGCGCTGAATGCGGGGAGATAGCACGCGCTGCGCCGTGTCCGCTGCGCCGCCTTGCTGTACGACGTGCGTCAACTCGTGGGCCATCAATCGGTGGTCGCTTTCCGAGGCCCCTTTCCCCAGAGTGATATGCTGGCCCGTCGTATAGGCTTGGGCCTGGATCTGCGCCGCCGAGTGTTGGGCCGCTGATCCGTCGTGTACGCGCACCGCGCTGAAGTCGGCGGCGAAGCGGGGCTCCATGTATTGCCGCGTGGCCTCCGAAAGCGGCCGACCGCCTTCCTGCGCCGCCTTGAAATCGGGGCCGGGGTCGAATCCGCCCTCATCGCCCGATGCGATGCGTTGAATATTGAAGCCGCCAGTGGGTCTGTCGATCATCGACTTCGACGCATCCGGTATCCGCATGACGTGATCGGCAATCTGGTCTGCCTCCTGTTCGTAGACATCGTTCACCGGCCCGACGCTCAGTTTTGCTTGAATCCTTGGGTCTTCCGTTCCCTTCGATGCGCATCCGGCACAGGTTCCGCCGCAATGACACGCGCGTTGAATTTTAGATCCGGTCCCGCTTTGGTGCAGATGGGCAGTCCCCGTTTCTATCGCGCGGTTCCCCATTTGCCGCGCCCAAGACGGCCCCGCATTCAATGATCCGGACGTCGGCTTTTGCTGTGCCTTTTTGGAGAGACTGTCCAAAGACCCGGTATGTTGTTTTTTATCCGATATTGTAACCATCTCGTGTTTTTAATCCCTTTTGTTATGCATGACTAAAAATCGTCGGACACTGAGAGGGATCCAGCGTCGAACCCGTCGAACTGCTGGTAGGTTCCATAATGTTTCCGGTGCCCCCAGGATGCGTGGTGTGTACTGTGCCGTCCGCGTCGAGTAAAATATGACCGATTTCGTGGGCCAGAGTCCGCGTCGCCGCGCTGTTGGTGACAATGACCATGCCCTCGTAGGCCGCGGCAGTGCCCGTGGCCCAATTGGCCGGAAAACTTGTGGCTCTGGATCCACCCACCAAACTTTCGACATAAAAGGCCCGGATGCGGCCTGTTAAACCAAAGGTTGCGGTTGCGCCGTCGTAGGCGGCGGTCTGTTCCGGATCAATCGCCCCGCGCGACGTTCCTCGGCTCATGGCGGTATCGCCGCCGAGCCAGGTATCCGAAAGGCTGGGGATGACGCTTACGCCGTGGGTCATCTGAAACTGCACGCAACAGGGCGCATAAACGGTATTGGCGAAATCGAGATCGGCAGGTGCATTGCGGCTCGCCCCGCGCAGTGAAATCAAATCAACGGAAACGGTCTTCACGCCATCCGGACAAGGGCTGGCCGCGGGCGGCGGGTCGCGCTGAATGCGGGGCGATAAGGGGCTTCTTTGCGCCGAGTCCTCCGCGCCGCCCTGCTGCACGACGTGGGTCAACTCGTGCGCCATCAGGTGTTTGTCGCCTTCCGAGGCTCCATTTCCCAAGGTGATGTGATTTCCCAGCGTATAGGCCCGCGCCTGAATTTGCGTTGCGGAGTCTTGGGCTGCCGAATCACTGTGAACGCGGACAGCACTAAAATCCGCGCCGAAACGCGATTCCATAAATGTGCGTGTCGAGGCACTCAAGGGCTGCCCGCCGCTTTGCTGCGCCTGAAAGTCCGGGCCGGGGTCGAATCCATCCCCGTCGTTGCCTGTGATGCGCTGGATCGCGGGGGCAATGCCTTGTTCTTCGCTTTCAATTGAAGTGGCTGGCATGCGCATAATCGAATCCGCTACCCGGTCGGCTTCCTGTTCATAGTCATCGTGCGCCGGACCGACCGTCAACTTGGACTGTATCTTAGGTTGAGTTTTCGAGGCGCAGGCGGAACAAGTCCCACCGCAGGCGCATTTCCTTTGAATACCCCCCTGAGTCGCCGAGGCTTGAAGTTTGCTATTTCCGGCAAAACGCTGGAGGAAAGGGCTTGTCTGAAAGAGCGGGCCGGGCCGTGACCCACGAGGAGTAGGGACTTCCGTTTTTCGTGCGCTGTTTTGATTCTCAGCATTCTTTTGTTTTGATGCAAACATTTTTATCTTTCCATCCGTGGTTTCATTAACACCGCACGCCGGGGCCGCCGCGCACTTCCCAATGCGGCGCGGCCAAACTGGCCACATTGCCCAGGTGCGTTGAGCCCGGGGCTGCCGCAGACACCTCCGCGATGATCGGTGCTTCTCCACGCTCGACTTGCTGCGCGATTTGCTCCGCGCCGTAAAGCCCGAACCATTTTCCGGGCACGTAACAATAGGCGCTGGCGCTACCACCCGCTGCGGCTGCCGCCGCCTGACTGGCGATGGAATTCAGCATAAAAGCGGCCGGGTTCGGGTGGTGTTGCGACTGCCAGCTATGCCCCAATTCGTGAATCAGCAAATCGCGGTCCGATCCTGGCGTGGTGTAGGCCGAGGTCCCGATGTTAATGACTGTGCCGCCCGAAATACCGGGAATCGGGGAAGGCACATAAGTCGTGAAGGGCCGTCCGCCGCCGCCTACGGCGTTGCTCAGGAGCACTTTGCCAAAGTCGATGCTGGTTCCATAAACTCCACGGGCCATTGTTTCTTCTGTCGAATCCAGAAAACGCAAACCCGTCGGTAGTGTGATGCCAAAAGGCAGGCGTTGAATAAAAGCAGCGCCGGGGCTTGAAGAAAGACCGGCCGCCGCCTTTTGCAGGCTCTTGTTGCCTATCGCCCGCTGGAGATCCCGGTTTTTTCCGCTTGCCGGACGTCCGCCCTGTTTTTGAAGCAGGTTCCTGCGAAGCGCAGCGGTCTTTTTTTTCTGCTCAAATGCAAACATCAGCGGGCTTTCTCTTTTGTAATGCCGAGTCGGCTTTCGTCCCAGAGTTTGCCGATTTTTTCATATTCCCGTTTTGTGCCTTGAATGAGATGCGCCATACGGATGACCTGTCCATTTTCGGCGGCGAGAAAGGCGGCATTCAGAACGATATTTTTGATATTGCCTCCCGCCACCTGCACATTTCTGGAAAGGAAGTCGTAATCCACATCATCACTCAGCGGCGCTTGTTTTGGAAAATGGCGTTTCCAAATGGCTAAACGCTGTTCTATGTCAGGGAAAGGAAATTCAATGATGAAGCGGATGCGACGGGTGAAGGCTTCATCCATATTGTCGCGCAGATTGGTGGCGAGGATGACAATGCCTTCGTACTCCTCCATTTTTTGCAGCAGGTAACTGGTTTCGATATTCGCATAGCGGTCATGGGCGTCGCTGACCTCGGTGCGTTTTCCAAAGAGGGCGTCCGCTTCATCGAAAAATAAAATCGCATTACTGGTTTCGGCTTCCTGAAAAACTTTGGACAGATTTTTCTCGGTTTCACCGATGTACTTACTGACCAGGCCGGAAAGGTCGATTTTATAGCAGTCGAGTCCGAGCGCATGGGCGATGACTTCGGCCGCAAGCGTTTTCCCGGTGCCGGGGGGGCCTGAAAATAACACCGACAGTCCTTTGCCATAGGAAAGTTTCTGCTCGAAGCCCCATACACCAAACACTTGTGCCCGATGTTTGACTTGTGTACAGATTTCTTTCAATTGGGTCAGCTGGGCATCCGGGAGGATAATGTCGTTCCAGTCGGAATGCGCTGTTATTTTGCGCGCCATTTCATTCAGTTTTTGATTGGACTGCTCCCGGCAAGCCTTGAAAAGGTCGGCGCAAGTGATGTTCGACTTGGAACGTTTTTTCTGGGCTTGCATCGATTGTACCGCGTCTCGTATCTGGCCGGGACTTAGACGAAACTGGTTTGCCAGGGCCTCTTCCCATGTGTGCGTTTCTTCGATGTTCAAAGGACTTAGATGGTGTGCCCAAGCAGCTTTTCGAAGTGATGTGTCCGGGAGGGGGAGCTGGATCGATTGAAAAAGGCTCCCTTCAAATTGACCCGGCTGTTGAACCCACGCCTTTTCCCCGGCCAAAAAAGTCAGCCATCCATATTGGCTGATCGCCTGGGCAAGGTATTTTAGTCTATGGCTTTCCTGTGGATCACTTATGGGATCAA
This sequence comes from Nitrospirota bacterium, assembly GCA_029261215.1. Lineage (GTDB taxonomy): Bacteria > Nitrospirota > Nitrospiria > SBBL01 > JAADHI01 > JAADHI01. Next base: position 87,048 of record JAJDBT010000028.1, read on the forward strand.
TGCCTTCCAGGAAAAGGGCGGCCTGTTGGAGTAGCCCTTCCCGAAAGGCCAGTTTTAATTGGCTCTCGATTTGTGCAGGCGCTTTTAAGAGCAGGGGCAGATCGAGGATGAGTAGCGGGATTTGGAGCGTTTTGCAGAGAGATGCCGCCAGTTCTTTTTTCCCGACACCGTAAGATCCGTGAAGATGAATGACCAGTTTTTTGCGATGTTTGCTTTGATCCGAAAAATGATGCTGCATAAATTGAAGCAGGTTTTTCTGTATCGAAGGGTCGATGAAAATTGCTTCTGTATTGGAATGAGGGAGGATGAGTTTGCTGCAATTCACCAGTTGCGCGTCCACATGATTTGTGCCCAAGAGGTAATTTAAAATACGCGCATCGAGTTTTAAAAATCGCGCGAGGTCACTCGAACCCGAGGGGCTCTGTACATCCTCGATAAAGGTGAGCATCCCGGTTCGGAACAAGGGGGATTGGGGCGAAAAATAGCTTCGGGCTTCCCAGCGCTCGGCCTCCGACGCACAGAGTAAATCCAGAACAAGATCGACGCTGGGTTTTTTCCGGGTAATGTCGTCCTGTAAATAAGCGTACAGTTTGTCATACTTCCGGTCGAGTTCGGGTGCAAGGCAGATCAGCAAAATTTCGACTTCAAAGGGCGAGAGCGAAAAGATGTGTGTCAATTGCGGCAAGGCTAGAAAAATACCTTGTTGAAGACTGTGCCCGACCTTCTTCCGGAGCTCTTGTTGGTGTCTCTCAAGGCTGACTTGAATGTCTTTGCTCGCAGCGCGAACCCCCTGCCAAGCAGGCAAAGGCTTCAAGAGCTGGTCAACCTCCTCATGCGAAATGTACATATGCGTGGGATCTGTGGGAAATGGGGTTTGTCCGGCCTGACGAAAAGCCACGATACGAACCTGAATCAGGAGGTCTAGCTTTCCCAGTTCGTCTTTGAGGTGCTCAAGGTTGTTCTGATAGTTTGGCATGGTTTTTTTCGTTTCTTCGAGGCGCGTCACTTTCATGGTGTGACCTCAAAGAAAAAAGTCATTCGGAAGAGGTGGGACACATCGACCCGAATTTCGTGAAAGCCGACTTCGAGATCTCCTGCCAGGGTGACGTCAAAACTGTCTCCGGTGATTTCGACTCCGTCCACAATGGTGTTCCGCATCAGGGTGATATAGGCCCGCCATCCTGAGAGGTTTTTCCCGCTAAAGGTCAGGGTGGTGCCTGCCGGACCACTGACCGGACTGAGCGTATTGACGACGGGTGGGTTGTAGGGCGCACGGATGTCCGGTATGCCGATGGTCCGCACACGTGCCGCCATCGCGCGTTCACTTTCCGTGAGCATGTCGATCTGCACGACAGAGACTTCGTATAAGACCGAGAGCCGGAAGGGCTGCGTGAAGGTATTCCAGACCCGGCTGAGTTCTTCGAGGTCGAGGGTGTTGAGCATAATTTTTACCTGATGCTGCGCGTTCAAAAGGCCCTCCACGAGATATTCTTCTGTGATAATCGGGTTCTCGTAAAAGACCCGCATGGCTTCTCCCAGTATTTCGTGGGCCGCGCTGTTGCCGGATTGGGGGTCGTTGGGGGCGTAGGGCGTCATCAAATAAAAAAGATTCAAAGACAAGGGCGGCGGCACCAATTGACTGCTGTCGCCTCTTTTTGCTTGCCAGTCCATATTTTTTAAGCTGGCATTTTCCTGGGCCTTGTATAAAAAAAGGTTCACGCGCCGACTGCCGCCGCCGGATTCGTCCGGGGCAAGGACGGTGACATTGGGCGCGGGGGTGAGTGTCATTTCTCCCACGAGCAGGTTCCGCAGAGATTCACTGACCATGCCGATTGCGGTGGATGTGCTCATCGTAAAGGCCTCAATCGAAAGAGGTGGCTCATATAGTTTCGCTCCCAAAAAGCGGCGGGACTCTGCCTTTGTACAGGGGATTGTTTGACGATCACGACCTGCGGTTTCTGTGTAGCGGGAATGGCCTGGCGGTCGGAGAAACTTGAGGTGTCTGAGGCGTTCTGGGCTGTTTCCGCTTTGATTTCGGGAGATGCGGTTTTCCGTTTTAAGGCCTGCAGGTTTTGACGCAGTTGTGCGATCTGGGTTTCCGCTGCCGATTGGCTGTGTTGAAGCGGGTTCGGGCGAAGCCGTTCTGCCGCATCTGTCTTTTCGAGAGACGACGCATTTTGTAAAACGTGCTTTTCAGTCAGGGCCTCAGTGCTTTGTGTTTTATCCATTGGATGCCATTTATTTTGAGGATGTCCAAGTCCCGGTTTCTTGTCGAAAAAAGGGTTCTGTGACGCTGAGATTGTTTTAAGCGCGGCGGTGGTTTTTTCGGTCAAATGGGTGTTTTTTTTCGACAGGTGCGGCAAAACAGGGGGTGTTGTTCCGCTCATGGGCCCAGGGTCTGAGATGTCCTTATCGCTTCCCGGCTTATGTCTCATTTCTTCTGTTTTGGGTGTGATGTCTTCAGTCGTTTTCGGGGCGGGTTCGTTTTTCCGGGCCGCTATTGCGGGGAAGCGCTGCACCTTTTCCGATAAACCGGGAATGTCGATTTTCATTTCGATGGTCTCCCCTTTTGCTTTATCCAGCAGGGAAGATTCTTCCTGTGGGCTGGACAGAACGGGGGGGGAATCGCTGGTCTTGTTTTCTGAAACAGGGGGACGCATGGAGCTGGCATCTTGTTTGTCCGGATGATTCTGAAAAAGCCGTTCCTCCCTCTTTTCTGTGGGCAGGGGCGGCCGTTCTGTTTGAGGCGCTTTTAAAGGCAATTCAAAAAAATCTGCGGGATCACGTACAGGCTGCGGCATTGCTGTGGGATCGAACGCCCTGTTTTGCAGATAGCGAAATCCGGCGGGCGGCAAGGGCAGGGGATACGAGAGCTGGGTTTCCGGGGTTTCCGGGCGACCCAGGAGTATGCGAATGCCACTCCGGTATCGGAAGGGTTTTGTGCCCTTGACAAGGGTGTTATACAGGTAGGCCTGATTTGTTTGATGATGCTCAGACGGCATTGTTCAGCCTTTCAATTTCGTCCGCCAAAATTTCGATGTAGTTCCGCCGCTGATTTTTGGGCATCTCCATAATTTCTTTCTCGCTCCAGTGATAGTGGTATGCGAGGTAGTGGACTTCTCGGAAAAGCAGATCGCGGCTGGTGCGCATTTCACCAAAAAAGAAATCCTGCAGATCGAAAGGCACCGTGAAAAGGCGTGCACATTCGGGGCAGTTCACATCCATGTTGAGTTCGATTTTTGGCGCGACACGGAGCATTTCCCGTTCGATTTCCATTCGGGCCAGGGGAGAGAGATTTTCAATTTGCTCCGGAGATTCGATTTGCATCGATCCGATGGAATGAATGCAGCGGGCCAAGAGTTCGGCCAGGGCCAGGGATTCATTTTCGGAAAGGCGCGGAGAAATCAATTCCTGATCTGCACCGGTCGGAAGCCGAAAACGCACTTCCCTGTGCGTCAGTCCATTTTCAACAAAGGCGGCTTCGGGGGACAAGGTCTTGGTGTACAGGGGGCCTTTGTCTTGTGACGCGGTGACGGGAATATCCCCGGTTGAAAAATCAATATCGACTTTTTCGCCACAGTCCGGCCAGGGGCAGGGAATGGTCGCCTGAAACTGGGTCCCGAAGTTGGCTTCACGTAATTTGAGTAAAAGAAAGTCCCGATCCGTAACCAGTAAATTCTGAACATGCGATTCTGATATGGGCGTGAGGGTGCCGATTTGTTTGAGGCAACGGCTTAGTATGGAAGTCACTTGCGCCGCCTGATTTTGTCTGTTGTCGGCGAGTAAGGCTTCTTCCCTCCCTGTAAGGGGGGCGTATCTCACCTCGCGATGAACTGATCCCTGTGCATCGACCCAGCCGCCAGGGAGTATGCAAGTTCGCTCTTCCATGATCATCCTTGAGTATTGTGACGGTGGTTTTGGGTGTCCATATTCCGGATGGACACGCCTCTGATTTGGTAAAATAACGCTTTACGAAATCAGAGGGGTTTTTAGGTTTCGGTCGGTTCCACCACTGAGGTATCCCGTTCCCATCCCTCATTTTCAAGTTTGATCGTTTGAATCATAATCGCGTTCCCGCTGGCATCCAGTTCGGGGAGTGCTTGGTATTCCGAGACCCAACAGCGAAACACGTTATATGAGAGCACTTTCTGTCCGGCCAGGTTGAAGACATCAATGGTGACGTCTTTCCTGAAATTTTTCAGAGATATTGCCGAATCCCCTTGAAAATTGTTGACCAGATTGGCCCATTCTTCAAAGGTCGTGTCGTGGGTTACGCCCGCTTCCAGGTTCACTGCGTCGTAGGATGTTTTTCCTGGTATTTTCCGGCCTGAGCTGGGGTCGCCCCCTTCCCGCCAATCGGATGATTCTGTTGTTTTTTTAAGCGCGCTGCATTTTGAAAGGCCCGCAACATATTGGCCGTCCCATTTGATTTTGAACTTGAAGTTCCGATAGGGATCAAAACGATGAGAATTGACTGCAAACTTTGCCATAATACTCCTCCTTCACTCACAGTTCTTTGAACACTCGGTTATGATGACTCGCCTGCTTTTTGGCTGATTTTAACCACCACGAATTCAGCGGGTTTCAAAGGCGCGAACCCTACGAGCACATTGACAATGCCCAGATCAATATCCGCCTGTGTGGTCGTTTCCCCGTCGCATTTCACAAAAAAAGCCTTTGAAGGTGAGTTGCCTTGAAAGGCACCCTGACGGAAAAGGATGTTCATAAACGATCCGATATTGAGTCGTAGCGCGGCCCAAAGGTCTTCGTCATTGGGTTCAAAAACCGCCCACTGAATGCCGTTGTAAATACTCACACGCAGCATGATGGCCATACGCCGAACGGGGACATATTTGTATTCCGGGTCGGAGCTGATTGTGCGTGAACCCCATGAGACAATTCCCGAGGATGCGAACCGTCGTAGACAGTTAACATTGATCCTGTTTAAATTGCCTTGCTCAGTGTCGGTCAGGTTGATCCCCAAACCGACCGCACCGTTAATTGTGGCCTCAGTTCCTGCGGGTGCTTTCCACACGCCGCGTTTACCGTCGATACGGGCATATAATCCGGCGATGTAACCGGAGGGCGGCAATGAAACCGGCTCGGATGATACGCCGGTTGGATCAAGGGCCTTGATCCAGGGAAAATAAACCGCTCCATAGGAATTGGGCGTGGTCAGGGCATTACGAAAGGATTCGGCTTCTGCTGCGCTGTCGTCGTCCTGGTCCATTTCCCCAATATAAAATACATCTTGCAAGGTCCTGTTCTGGCAATAGGCCATGCCCTCATCTACCATTGTCGTTGTGCCGACGCCCGGAACGGCAAGCAGGCTGAAATCTGTTTTGTTGTCCAGCAGGTCAAAGCCTGCGCTGTAGCTGAGTTCGGTCAGAGCCGCAACGCCGTCAGAACCCAGCGTGACTGCAGCAACCGGTGCGGCCACGGCCGCATCGCCGATTTGAATTGATGCTGCATTTGCTGGACGGCGGTCTGCGATACCGTTTTCAGAATAGCCGCCGTTGCCCTCGCCGAGCTTCAAGCTGACGGCCGCATTGTTTGAAGAGGCATTTTGTACGCGGACAGACGAGCTTGTTGAACTTGTACCCGAAGTCAGCAAAAGATGTTCCGTTGCAAGGCCCGTATTCACGACTGTACAGGTAAAGCCGGTAAAGGCGGTCGTCGGGGTGCTGGTTTTAAGGCGGGTGAGCGCAGTGACGGCGGTCTGAATCGCGCCAGCAACGGCCGCTGTGGTTGCCAGGCCACCGGGCAAGGTCACTTGCTGATACCCGTCGCCATCGAGATTGATCTGGAAATTCAGATTGGGTGAGGCGGGCAGTGCGGGAGCATTGCCGCCCCGGTGAAATCCGTTCTGTACGCTGGTATTGGCTGCATCAACAGCTGCATCAATCAGGGTGGAATTTTGACTGAGAACATCTACGACATAGTTGGGGGAAGCCGGATCCATGCTGAGATTGTCATGGGTTTCCAATGGGGCAATGTTGAGGAAATCCGCCGGAACCAAATCGACTTCTTCCTGTTTCCGAATATTGATTCTAAAGGTATTGCCGCTGTCTGTTGATCCGTTTTCGATTTGAAGATAAAGGAAGTTTCCCCATGCCCCTTTGTTTTTTGCTGAAAAAATAAGGCCGTTGACCGGGACTGATGCGCGGTTTTGAACGGTGACGCTTGAGGCTGCGGCATCGGATCGCGTGATGCGGACAATGTAACATTGCCGTCCGCCGTTATTAAAAAATTGAAATACGGAATGCGCCAGGTAGCCGTCAGAGATATAGGATCCATAATATCTTTGAAACTCGGTCCAACTGGTGACACGCCGGGCTTCGTCATCCGGTCCCATTTCCGAAAGACCGACAAAGGCTGCAGTTGAGGTGCTGGCCGATTCAATCGGACGGATACCACTGGAGATTTCTTCTACATAAACGCCTGGGTAAGACAAAATTGCCATAAGATCCCCCTCCTTTCACAGGTTGAGTGTTACTTTTTTCGTTTTGTCGATTTGCTTGTTTTGTTCGGGGTGTTTGCCGGAGTCTTTTTTTTCGCAGCTTGCAGGGCAATGATATGTCGGCCTTGAAGTTTAATGACCTTCTCATTATTGCTGACCTCGTGGTCGACAATTTCAGATGAGGTCGCACCGGGCGAAAGGTGTAACGATGTGCCGCTGTTTAGCCGCATTAACACGGGTCTGCTGGTCAGATTTTTAATCTCTACAGGCATAGGAAATCCTCCCTTTTTATTCAGTGGATATGGTGAAACGTCATGAATACATTTTAGAAGGACAGGCGGACATCCCGAGGCGGGTACTGCATCCCTTCTGTAAATAACATACGCCAATCCCTATGGAAGAGTAAATGCGTTTGCGGGGTTAATTTAAGTAATTAATCCATATTATTTATATAAATTAAATTCATGGTTATCTTTTTATTCCATCTTTCGTAACGGTGTCCCAGAAATAAAAGGCGTGTGTCTGCACGATAGTGAGGGATTGCTTTTTGTTCTGACTTGACAGGTCTTTGTGCGTCGCCTAGCATGGCATCCGTGTTGTGCGGGTTTGAAAAAGTATGAACATTGTTTATTTTGATCTGGAAACTCAAAAGAGCGCCGATGAGGTCGGGGGCTGGGGAAACAAACATCTGATGCGCGTTTCTATTGGGGTGACCTATTCCTCGGAGAAGGGGAAATTCAGGGTTTTTGAAGAGGAGGACATGCCTGCGCTCATCACTGAGCTCAAGGAAGCGGATCTGGTCATTGGGTATAATATTATCGGATTCGACTATCCTGTTCTATCCTACTATTCTTCCTTTGATTTTTCGACACTGCCGACCTGTGATCTCATGGTCGATATTAGAAAAAGTACGGGCAAGCGCCTGAAACTGGATAATGTCGCTCAGACCACATTGAACCTTGGAAAATCGGCAGACGGACTCCTGGCTCTGAAGTGGTTTCATGAAGGAGCGTTTGCGAAAATTGCGCTCTATTGCAAAGAAGATGTCCGTATCACCCGGGATGTACATCTTTTTGGGCAAAAAAACCGATGGGTTTATTATATGGATAAAAACCAGGAAATTAAAAAAGCCGAGGTCTACTGGTAAGATCTGAAGCCTGTCTGTCCTTTCTTCCTTTTCATTTTAACCCTGTGTTATATTGGGCCGCTTTTACAAATAGGAGGCTCCCTCATCGATGATTCCTTACCCTAATATCGACCCGGTTATTTTTCGCATTGGGCCACTGGCCTTCCGTTGGTATGGAATGATGTATGCCGTTTCGTTTATTTCTGCCATTTTCATTATTCGTTATATTGCGCTTAAAAAAAAGCTCGCAATTACGCAGGAGCAAATTTCGGATCTGATGCTTTATGGAGCCATTGGGGTGATCTTTGGGGGGCGCTTGGGCTATGTCCTGTTTTATAATCCGGGATATTATTTTTCAAACCCAGCAAAGATTATCGCGGTTTGGGAAGGCGGCATGTCTTTTCATGGAGGATTGATCGGCGCGATTCTAGGTGGGCTTTATTTTTGCCGGAAGTTTAAATTTCCGGTGTATTCAGTCGCTGACGTGGCGATTGTGAGTGCGCCAATTGGTCTGGGACTGGGGCGTATCGGGAACTTTATGAATGGTGAGCTTTTTGGTCGGGAAACCGATGTCCCGTGGTGCATGATTTTTCCCGCAGGCGGGGATCTGTGTCGTCACCCGTCCCAACTTTATGAGGCGGGTTTGGAAGGCGGCGCGCTGTTTATTATTCTGTGGGTGCTGTCGAAGCGAAATCTTGCCCCAGGGGTGGTTTTTTGGTCGATGATTCTGGGATACGGCGTGTTTCGATTTATTGTCGAATTTGCCCGAGAGCCGGATGCGCACTTGGGTTTCCTGCTCGGTATGTTTTCGATGGGCCAGCTTTTAAGTACCCCGATGATTCTTTTGGGGCTTTTTATGATTTGGCGCTGTCGACATGCCAAAGCGGCGTAAGCGGGCCTGCTAAAAGATGCCGCGGTGTGAAGCTTGCCACTTATCATCCGTCAATCTTGAACTTATCCAAATAAATATGCACAGGCCGCTACTGCCCCGATAATGCCCGCGAGGTCGGCGGTGAGTCCTGCGATCAGGGCATGGCGGGATTTTCTCACTTGTACCGCACCAAAATAAACAGCCAGAACATAAAACGTGGTTTCGGTGGATCCTTGCAGGGTGCTGACCAGGTAGCCCGTGTAACTGTCCGGCCCGATGGCAGGGTTGTTGATGGTTTCGGCCAAAAGCCCGTAAGCTCCCGAACCGGAAAGGGGCCGCATCAATGCCATGGGTAAGGCTTCGGCGGGAAGCCCAAAAAATGAGGTGAGCGGGCTGAGTGTGTTGATGAATACATCCATTACCCCGCTGTCCCGAAACATGCCGACCGCGACTAAAATGGCGACTAAAAAAGGAATGATTTTGATTGCGACCTGGAATCCCTCTTTTGCGCCCTCCACAAAGGCTTCGTAAATTTTGATCCCCCGGCTCATGCCGAATCCCAATAAAAGCACCGTCAAGCCTGGAATCACCCAAGGGCCAATGGCATTGCCATAGATCATGACAATGGGGATCAAACAAACCAAAGCGCCGAGTGTGATGTAGGAACGCATCTCCGAATAAACCTTTTCCGAACCCAGCGGAAAAGGTTCCTGGGGTTCCATGCTTTCGTTTTGAAGGTTTGGGCCTGACGGAGAAATTTCTTCAGTATGGGAGACGGGGAAAAAGCGCTGATAGGTCTTTGCAGCCACGATGGCCGCTGTTGTGGAGCAGAGTGTCGCAAAAAGCGTTGTGGCAAGAATGCCCGCTGCGTCGTTGGATCCGGCGGCGGCCCGAAGTGCGATGACGCCGGTGGGCAGTAGTGTGACACTGGATGTATTAATGGCCAAAAAAAGAACCATGGCATTGGTGGCAGTCCCCTTTACGGGATTGAGTGTATCGAGGGCCTGCATGGCACGGATGCCGAAAGGCGTTGCGGCATTCCCCAGGCCCATCGCGTTCGCGGAGATATTGAGGATCATTGCACCCATTGCAGGATGGTTCGACGGAATATCGGGGAAAAGGCGCACCATCAAAGGCCGGACGATGCCTGCGATGATTTGAAGCAGCCCTCCTTTTTCGGCGACCTTCATGAGTCCGAGGAAAAATGCCATCACCCCAATGAGGCCCAAAGCAAGCTCAACTGAGCTTTTTGCTGAAAGCATCATGCCTTCCGACAGAATCTGCATTGGAGAAAGGGCATCGGACAGGGCAGGGTCCCAGCCTAGCTGGTGATAACCCGTATACAAAAATGCAATGGAGATGAGCAGGAAAAAGATGATATTCATTCGTGATTTACCTAAGAACGCACGTGGGCATTATAACCATGTCGCACAGGGAAATGTAAATTGAAATACGGCCTTTTAAGGGGTCGGGATTAGATTGACAGGGACGGCGCTTTCTTTAAGTGCCTTGGGTTTTCCGGGTAAAAACCCCTGAATGAGGTGTATGCCGCTTTCATCCGGCTATACGTAACAAAAGTGATTGATTCCTAAGATTTGTGAGGGTCATGATCACTCCTGCTTTTTTCGAAGAAAAAGGAGGAGAAATGATCCAAGCAAAGTTAAATGTTAACACCCCACCGCGCGATAAAAAAGAAACCGAGCCTCAGCAAAATAATCCCTCTCTGCTCGACCAACGTCTTCAGAAGTTGTCTCAAATGAAGCTTCCTGAGAAGGCGTATTTTGCGCGTTACATCCGTTGGAAGCGGCGGATGAACCACAAACCACTAAGTATCGTAGGTTCCTTCAAATCAATAGAATTCTTTCTGACTTTTTATGCAAGCCTGGGGAAGTCTCATCTTAAAGAGATCGCCAGAGAAGACCTGGAAGGCTTCGTCGAACATGAACAGGACCGAGGGACAAAGATCACATCGGCCTGGACAAGACTGAAACATGTCTTTGGTTTTCTGCGATTTTTGGTGGAAGAAAACTGTCTTTCTGAACGTATCCTCATCTGGAAGATCAAGCTGAGGCTCCCGGATTTTCTTCCCCGTGTAATCAATCCGGATGATGTCAGAAAATTTCTTTCCGTGATTGAGAAGCCCCGGGATCGTGCCCTCATGCTGATACTTTTGAGGACAGGGATGAGAATCGGCGAGCTTTTGAATACAAAGGTCACGGATGTGGATCTGCGTGACAAAAAGATTCATATTTATGAAGGCGAGAAGAATTGCCTTGGCCGTGTGGTTTATTTGAGCGATGACGCCCTGTTTGCAGTAAGGCTCTGGCTCTCTAAAAGAGATCGAAGAAAGGCGTTTCTCTTTTATGGCTGGCAAGATAACCCTCTAGGGTACAGTGCCGCACGTGCCCTATTTGTCCGATATCTCAGAAAGGCGGGGCTTAGGAGCACAAGTTACACCCTGCACTGTCTGCGGCACACCTGCGCGACCGAATTACTCAATGCTGGCATGTGCCTGGAGTGTTTGCAGCAGCTTCTCGGCCACCACAACATCGAGATGACCCGGCGCTATGCCCGTTTAACAGACAAGACCCGTGAATCGGAGTACTTCCGGGCCATGGCATTCATTGAGCAGGGAGGGATCGATGCAAACCACTGAACTGCTTGTCCGATATCGGAGATTTCTGAAGCGAAGAAACTGCTCAGGCCATACCGTAAAGAACGACATAAACATCCTCAATCACTTTACCACCTGGCATCCATCCTCTCTCCTCACTGTGACTCACAAAGAAATTGGCCACTACGTGGAGCATCTCTTGAAAACAAGAAAACCCCTTACCATCAACTGCCATCTCGGAGCGATACGAGCCCTCTTTGATTATTTGATTGACGATGAAGGCATCTCTTTGACCAACCCGGTGAGAAAAAAGCAGCGCCTTCGACTGCCCCGACCGCTGCCAAAACACCTCAAAGATGACCAGGTCAGGACACTCTTCGGAGAAATCAAAGATGTAAGAGATCGGGCCATGTTTATGCTGATGCTCAGATGCGGGCTTCGAGTTGATGAGATTGCCCAATTGACATTGGATGGGATAGAGTACCGCAATAGGCAGATCTTTGTGTTCGATGGAAAAGGAAGCAAGGATCGGATTGTTTATATGAGCGAGGATGCCCGATCTGCGCTGCAGGACTATCTAAAAAAACGGGCATTATCGAAAACAAAGCGCGTGTTCTTGGTACAAAAGGGACCTCTGGCAGGGAAGGCCATATCCGTTCGCGGAATTCAAAAGCGGATTGAATATTATTCCAAGAAGACCGGCATCCCGGTCTTCTGCCATCATCTCAGGCATACCATGGCCACTCAGCTTTTAAATGCGGATGCCGATCTTGTGACGATTCAAGATCTTTTAGGTCATAGCCGGGTGACCACGACCCAGCGTTACTGCAGGGTATCAAATCTTAAGGTACAGAGAGACTATTACAAGGCCATTGAGGCTGTTCTGAGGAGGAGCCAAGAAACCGCAGAAGACGGATTAGGATTGAACGATTTCATCCCGACAGCAATAATTAACTGAACAAAAAGCAGGATATGTTACGTATAGCGAGCAGAATTCGTTGCCTTTCTTGCTCACAGTGACAGACAACAAGCATTCTTGAACTGATACTTACACCCAGCATAATAAAACGATCTTCATCCTCTGTATGGTTTTCATCGTAGAATTGAATCGCATTTTCATCAAAAATACGGACTGCGCTTCTTCAAAGGAAACGCCGTGTTTTCTTTGATTTGTTTTGTCCTTCCGCACGTCCCATTCAAACCGCATAATACATACAATATATTTACATGGTTCCTATGTGTCAAATAAAAATGGAAAGCATATTTTTTTTTGGTGGCGCTTAATAATGTTAACTTGTACTAGACGTTGGCATTGTGTCCTTAGCGTACGATTTTTGGCTCTGTTTCAAAAAAAATGAGGGAGGTTCAAAATTGGTCTTTTTGTGAGGAAATATCCGTGTCCTCCTTCAAGCTTCATTTTAACGCTTTGAAGCGTCTATGAAAATGGGGTAAATTCAATCGTCCTGTCGCGTGCGGCCGTAATCGTTCTGATCGGATCAATAAAAGCGGATTCGCCAGAAAAAGAGCGTTCACTTGGTGATTCAAGTCTCACTTGAAACATCAACGCCATGCTATGCCTTCCGGCTTATTTTCAGTACAATGCGGGATGGGTGCTTCTATGTTGCTTTTTGGTGCGACCTCGATTTCGGGGTTTCATCTGGCCAAACGCTTTCCAACAATCATTTCTCCTTTTGTGCCACCGGGCCAGAAATCGAAGTCTGTGTCTCATTGGCCTGTGCTCCACTTGGAAAACACGGACTGGATCAAAGCGCAGTTTGAAACACCCGATGTCAAAACCCTGATTTACTGTCACGCGATTTGTGATGTGACAAAATGTGAAAAAGATCCGGAGTGGGCTTACGAAATGAATGTGGCGCACTTAAAACGGGTGATTGCGGCATTGCCGGAAAAAATACGATTGATTTATGTCTCCTCAGATCATGTGTTTGGCGGGAACGGAGACTACACGGAAGCTTCTGTCCCCAGCCCGATTAGTGTTTACGGCCGAACACGGGTTGAGGCGGAGCAGTGGGTTTTAAAACGTAAGGGATCCTTGGTGCTTCGCATTGGATTGGCCCTCGGCCCCTCGCCGAACGGCCGCACGGGACATTTGGATTGGCTGGCCTATCGCAGCGAGCAAGGTTTGCCGATCACGATTATTCAAGACGAATATCGCTCCGTGGTTTGGGCAGAAGACTTGTCCCTGCGGATGATGCAGTTTGCTGAAAGTGGGGTGGTGGGCATTCGGCATATTCCGGGGGCGCAGGTGCTTTCCCGTGTCGTACTGGCAAAACAGTTATTATCGACTTTGGGGAAAGAACCGGTTTTTAAGGTCGAAAGCCGGGCGCAACAGGCGGTGCCGCATTTAGGGCGTGTGGGTTTAGAGAGTCTTTATGAGGATGTGTTATCCAGTCCCTTGCCGAGCGTGATGCCGGTTTTACCTCGGAGGGATGGCTTATAATTTCTTCTCCAAAAACAAGGCTTTTCCCACCTTGGGGTCCAGTTCAAACCCTTTAAATCCAAAACGTGAATAAGCGGCCCTTGCGGAGGTGTTGCCTTCCAGGACTTCGAGGGTGAGTTTACAGCACCCGTTTTTGATGGCCATTTTTTCCGAGGCTTCAAGTAAGAGGGTTGAGATGCCCTGGCCTCTGTGCTGTGGGGCGACCACAAGATCATGAATATTCATTAAGGGCTTGCACGCAAAGGTTGAGAAGCCTTCCATGCAGATGAGCAAGCCGACGGCTTTTTTATTAAAGTAGGCCAAAAACACATAGGCATTCTTTTTTTTCCTTAAAGCGGTCGCGAGGTTGATTCTGGCAAAATTGGAAAGCCCTTCGCCGCCGCCCATCGGATCAAGGGCATAAAGGTTCAGCAGCGTCAGCATCTCTTTTTGCTGATCGACCTTTGATAAATCGGCTTCGATGATTTCAAGCATAGGCGGCGATATCCAAGATTAGGGGGTGGCGGATTCCTTTTTAAGGGCTTCAATCAAACGATGCATATCTCCCGTGGTGTGTTTTTCCGTCACACAAATCAGCAGATGATTTTCGAGCGCGGGATCATACTTCCCGAGGTCGATGCCCCCAAAAATCCCGCAATCAACCAGGTTTTTTAAGAGCCTACTGACGGGCTGTTTTGTTTTGATAACAAATTCTTTAAAAAACGGCCCGGTGAATGGGGCTGAAAACCCAGGGAGGGCTGTGATTTTTTCTTGAAGGGCATGGGCATTGGCGAGGCAGAGTGTGGCGACCTCTTTCAATCCTTGTTTTCCAAGGGTTGCAAGATAAACGGAAGCGGCAAGGGCGTTTAATGCCTGATTGGTGCAAATATTCGAGGTTGCGCGTTCACGCTTGATATGTTGTTCGCGGGTTTGCAGGGTGAGGCAAAAGCCCTCGTGGCCTTGAGCATCCGTCGTTGCGCCAACGATGCGGCCGGGCAGTTGGCGGATCATGTGTTTACGCGTGGCGAAAAAACCAAGATAAGGCCCGCCAAAGCTTTGTGCGTTGCCCATGGCCTGTCCTTCGCCGACGGCGATATCGGCATTCAACTCCCCGGGGGTCTTTAAGAGACCCAAAGAAATGGGATCAACCCCCATCACGAGCAAGCCGCCTTTGGCGTGAATCATGTTTTCGATGTCTTCGATGTCTTCCAGCTCTCCAAAAAAATTAGGATGCTGGATCAGCACGGCCGCAACGGTGTCATCAATCTGTGTTTCGAGGTCTTGCATTGCAACCTGCCCATTTTCGAAGGGAATTTCTTCAATGGTGGCTTCGGGCAGGCCGGAGAGGTAGGTGGCGATCACTTCACGGTGGTGCGGGTGGATGGATTTGCACACGAGGATTTTGCCCCTCTGGGTAATCCGGATGGCCATGAGCGCTGCTTCGGCGAGGGCGGATGCGCCGTCGTAAAGGGAGGCGCCGGAGACTTCCATGTCCGTCAGTTGGCAGATCATCGTTTGATATTCATAAATGGTTTGAAGCAGGCCCTGGCTCAGCTCTGCCTGATAAGGCGTGTAGGCCGTGTAAAATTCGGAGCGATGCAGTACATGATCCACGGTGCTGGGAATAAAGTGGTCGTAACTTCCGCCGCCCAGAAAAGAAAGCATCGTCGTGGTGTCCTGATTTTTTCGGCTTAAAGTCAGCATCTCCCGTTTCAGCGCCATTTGCGACAAGGCGGGGGGGAGCGCCAAAGGGCGGTTGAGACGAAATGCCGCCGGAATTTCCAGGAGTTCATCAAAAGAAGCAACCCCGATTGCTTCCAACATGTCTTGTTCTTCTTGAGGTGTTTTGGGAATGTATTCCATACAATGTCCTTATTTTTTTTTACGATAAAAGGGGAGGGAGACAACGATGGCGGGGGCAGACTTGCCACGAATATCCACAAGTAATTCACTGCCAATTTCGCTGAAAGCCAGATCCACATAGCCCATGCCAATGCCTTTTTTGAGTGAGGGCGAATAATTGCCGGAGGCGACTTTCCCGACTTCTTTTTGGTCTGAATAAAGCTGCTGCCCGTCTCTCGGAATGCCGCGTCCCAAGAGTTCAAACCCGATCAGTTTGCGTGCAAAGCCCTGTTCTTTTTGTGCCATGAGTCGGGCTTTCCCGATAAAGGATTTTTCAAAATCCACAAATTGCGAGAGCGAGGCTTCGACAGGCGTAGTTTTTTCATCCATTTCGTGCCCATAAAGTGGATACCCCATTTCCAGCCGCAGGGTGTCGCGTGCCCCCAGGCCGATGGGTTTGATGCCGAGCGGTGCGCCAGCGTGCATGATGGCATTCCAGACGGCTTCGGCGTGCTCCGCCGGAATGACTATTTCGTATCCTTTTTCTCCGGTATAGCCTGTTCTGGCCACGAGGACCGTAACGCCCCGGGTCGGCACCAGTTCGACCTCGACAAATTTTCGGAGGCCGATTTCTGTTTTTGCAAAAGGCATGATTTGTTGCAAAATCTCCCATGAGCGTGGGCCTTGAAGGGCAATGAGTGCGGTCTCTTCCGTCACATCCTCTAATTTTGGGCCATTTTTCGGAAGATGTTGCGTGAGCCATTTAAAATCTTTTTGACGGTTTGAGGCATTGACGATGATCATAAAATGATCTGCCCCTTTTTTATAGAGATAGACATCATCAATGATGCCGCCCGTTTCGTTCAGAAGCATGGAATAAAGCGCTCCGCCACGGGGGACTTTAAGCAGAGGGCCAGGAATCATTTCATCCAGAAATGCCTCTGCACCTTGGCCGGAAAGGACAAAACGTCCCATGTGGCTGACATCAAACAGACCTGCGTCATGTCGTACGGCGGAATGTTCTCCGGTCACGCCTGAATAGGACAGCGGCATCTCCCATCCGGCAAAAGGGACAAGTTTGGCGCCATTTTTCTGGTGAATTTCAAAGAGTGGTGTTCGTTTCATCTATTTTCCCTCAATTCCATTGGGCGATTTTAATCGGAAAAACTGCCTCCAAGATAGGCCTCTTGCACGGCCTGATGATGAAGCAGACGATCGGCCTGATCGCTGAGTACGATTTTTCCGGTTTCCATCACATAGCCCCGGTCTGCCAAACCGAGGGCGGCATGTGCATTTTGTTCAACCAGAAGTATCGTTGTCCCTTGCTGGCTGATGTATTGTATCATCTCAAAGATCTTTTCGACCATCAAGGGGGCAAGACCCAATGAGGGTTCATCCAGCAACAATAATTTTGGCCGAGACATGAGGGCCCGGCCGATGGCGAGCATTTGCTGCTCTCCGCCGCTTAAGGTGCCTCCGCGTTGGTTGGCCCGCGATCTTAAAAGCGGAAAGCGCTCGAATACGGATTCGAGGTCGGCTTTTTGTTGATCTGAGTTTTTTTGGAGGTAGGCCCCCATTTCCAGGTTTTCCAAAACGGTCAGGCTCGGGAAAATATGGCGGCCTTCGGGTACATGGCAAATTCCTTTTTCAACAATGGTGTGCGGTGGCAGGCCGCTGATGGGTTCATCGCAAAACAGGATGTGGCCAGACTGTAAGGAGACCACACCGGAAATGGCCATCAGGGTTGTGGTTTTTCCCGCCCCGTTTGCGCCGATAATGGCCACGACTTCCCCTGCGTTAATTTCAAGCGAGATCCCTTTTAAAACAGAAACTGCACCATAACCTGCATGAAGGTTTTGTATGGAAAACATGCTCATGCGGGGGTTTCACCCAGGTAGGCCGTAATGACGGCCTTGTTTTTTTGTATTTCGTCCGGGCGGCCCGTGGCGATTTTTTCACCATAATTCAGGACGGTAATGGCATCTGAAATCCCCATGACCATCTGCATATTGTGTTCAATTAAAAAAAGGGTGATGCCGCGATCTCTGATCTTCCCGATGAGAAGCATTAAGTTCCGGGTTTCCTGGGGATTCATGCCTGCAGCGGGTTCATCCAAAAGTAAGAGCTGAGGGTCGGAAGCCATGGCGCGCGCAATTTCCAGACGACGTTGATCCCCATAAGACAGGTGTCGTGCGAGTGAATTGTGCTGCGCAGACAGGCCGACAAAATCGAGCAAATCCATCGCGGTCTTCCGTGTTTCCTGTTCGTGCCGTTTAAAGCGTTGACTGTGAAAAAGCGCCCCAAAAAAGGTCGTCGGCAGATTGCCAACGCTTTGCGGGTATCGACCCACAATCACATTTTCAAGTACCGTCATCTCCGAAAAAAGACGGATATTCTGGAAGGTTCGGGCCATGCCCCGCCGAGTGATTTCAAAGGGTTTAAGTCCCTTGATCTCCTCTTCCTGAAAATAAATTGATCCTGCTGTGGGCGAAATCATTCCCGTAATGCAGTTAAAAAAAGTCGTTTTCCCTGCGCCGTTTGGGCCGATGAGGCTGGTGATGGTTCCTTTTTGAACGCTCAGGTCAATATTGGTCAAGGCGGCGACACCTTCAAACTGTTTGCCAAGTCCAACGATTTTTAAAAAAGTAGGGTCTGCCATCTGTGAATGATCAACCAAAAGTGAGGAACATACCATAGGGTAGATTGAGGGTCAACAGAGTGGGATGAATCGTGTTAAGAGTTAATAATGTGTCCGGTATTTAGCACATAGACTGTCCGGATTATTCTGTCCTAGAAAGAGGGGGTGGGATGAGACGGACAAAACTGCTAGAGGAGACACGAATAATGAGATTTGAAGAGATCTATAGGC
>JAJDBT010000029.1 GCA_029261215.1 Nitrospirota bacterium
TCTCAGTCCTTCCAAGCCGGATACTTCGTAGCGAGTAACATACCGACGGAAACTCCGTTCACTCATTCCCAATATTTGCGCCGCTTCTTCTTGCGTCAGACGCGTCTTTTCCCAGCGCCTATAGATCTCTTCAAATCTCATAAATCGTGTCTCCTCTAGCCGTTTTGTCCGTCTCATCCCACCCCCTCTTTCTAGGACAGAATAATCCGGACAGTCTATGTGCTAAATACCGGACACATTATTAACTCTTAACACAAAGTAAGGCACCGTCTTGACATCAAAAGAGATAAACTCTAACATGACTCGGCTTTTAGGAGAAAGGTGACTATGAATCTTGTTGTTATTGGTACACAGTGGGGAGATGAAGGAAAGGGGAAGATTGTTGACCTTCTTTCCGAGTATGCAGATTATGTTGTTCGCTATCAAGGCGGACATAACGCGGGTCACACAATCGTCATTGGGGAGAAAACCATTGTGCTCCACCTCATTCCGACTGGCCTTTTACAAAAAGGGAAAAAAGGCGTTATTGGAAATGGGGTCGTCATCAACCCTAAAGCATTGCTTGAGGAAATTGATACATTGAACGGTCAGGGAATTTCCGTAGAAGGACGGCTTTTTATTAGCGCATCCGCTCATTTGATTATGCCCTACCACCAAAAAATTGATTTAGAAAGTGAAAAAACAAAAGGCCTTCGAAAAATAGGAACAACAGGCCGCGGCATTGGGCCGGCCTATGCAGATAAGATGTCGCGAACCGGCATCCGGGTCTGCGATCTTTATGATCAGGATCTTTTTAGAGAAAAACTCGAAACAAACCTGTGTGAAATTAACACGATACTTCCAAAAATCTACAATCTTGCGCCCCTTGATCTTGAAGAAATTTATCAGGAATTTCTGGGCTATGCAGAAAAAATAAAACCGTATGTGCTCGATACCGCCCTGCTTCTGAATCAGGCCATTGATGCAGGAAAACAACTGCTTTTTGAAGGGGCACAAGGCACGCATCTGGACGTGGATCACGGAACCTATCCGTATGTGACTTCCTCCAATTCTGGCGCAGGCGGGGCTTCGACAGGGACAGGGGTCGGCCCAACCCGCTTTGATGAAGTCCTTGGCGTCACAAAAGCATATACAACACGAGTGGGCAGCGGCCCTTTCCCGACTGAATTAACGGATGAAGTGGGCGTCTTTCTTCGAAAACAAGGTAACGAGTTTGGCGCAACAACAGGCCGACCCCGTCGATGCGGATGGTTTGATGCACTGCAAGTACGCCATACCGTGCGAATTAACCACATGACGGCGCTTGCACTGACCAAGCTTGATGTTCTTGATGGGATTCCCCAAATTTCTATTTGCGTGGGTTACGAGGTAGACGGCAAAACATTGACAGAAATGCCCTGCTCGCTCAGAAGCCTTGAACAAGCAAAACCTGTCCTCAAGCATTTTGCCGGATGGGAAGAATCAACAAACGGCATTACCTCCTACGACAAACTGCCCCAAAATGCAAAACGCTACGTGGAGGCTATTTCAGAGCTTGTGGGTTGCCGGATTGATATGATTTCGACCTCCTCAAAACGGGGCGAAACTATCGTGAACCGGATCGCTTTCCCCACTTAAAGATTACTTTTAACAATACAAAGACAGAAGGGGTTTGGCGGGAGCATCTGCCCCCCAAGACAGACACTCTGGTTCTCAGTGATGTATTGAATGCTCTGTCGCCCCAAAATGCATTTTTGCAAAGGCCACTCTTTCTTTGATCTCCATTTTTTTATGTGCTTCCGCTTCCACCCGTCGTAATCGCGGGAGAAGCCCGACCTTGTTTGCAATTTGAATATTGAGTCCCGGCCGCGCATTCAGTTCCAGAATCAATGGCCCTTTTTCCCGATCCAAAACGATATCAATGCCCTGATATCCCAGTCCCGTCAACTCATAACAACTGGCTGCCTGATAAAGCAAGGTGTCCCAATAGGGAATTTGAACACCGAAGACCCCGTTTCCGGTATCAGGATGTTCGGTGATGATGTCATTCATCCACACCGCCTGTAATGTTGTCCCCGTCGCAATATCAATTCCTGCGCCAATGGCGCCCTGATGGAGGTTGGCCTTTCCGTTTGACATACGTGTCGGCAGGCGAACCATCGACATGACCGGAAAACCCAGAAAGACAATAATCCGAATATCCGGTACTCCTTGATAACTCAGGGATTCCAGCAAAGGGTCGGCCTGAATACGATATTCAATTAAAGCCTTGTCCGGGTGCCCGCCCAGACTGTACATGCCGCTGAGAATATTGGTCACATGGTGAAAAAGGGCCTCTTCAGTGATGAGCACTCCATTATGTCGTCGGTACAAACGTTTGTTTCGACCCGTAATAATCAGAATGCCTTCACCGCCGTTGCCATGAGCGGGTTTGACCACAAAATCTTGATATTGTGCTAAAAGCTCCGGCAAGTCCCTCACCTGACGGACAATCTCAACTGATCCGTAAAGCTTTGGCACGCCTAAACCCGCTTCCATCGCCAGTCGTTTGGTCAGTAGTTTGTCATCAACGAGTGGATAAAGGTGACGCGGGTTGTAAGTTAGAATATAGTCTGCGTTGCGCCGATTGATGCCCAACAAACCGGTCTGCGCTATTTTTTTGTAAAGCCCGAACATCAGGATGCATCCTGCGCAAAAACCTTAAAACGGATGAGTTCAGTCAATCGATACCCATTATAACGCCCTAACAAAATCGTTGTCGCCAGAAAAACCAACAGCAGCTCCGGGAAAACAAAGAGCAGGTGTTCTAGATAAGCAATGTTCATCACAGTATAGGCCGCCGCCGCGACGAGAAGGCTTCCAAACCCTTGTTGGATTGCTTCACTCGCGCCGCGCTCTTCCCAAACGATCGACATACGTTCAATCGTCATTGTGAGGATGACCATAGGAAAAATTGCGACAGATAATCCCCTATCGAGACCAAGTTGATGACTGACAACACTAAAGGCCGCCATCAAAATGACAACGGAAATCAGCACGGATGCAAGTCGTGGCACGAGCAATAGCTTGAGATGTTCCAGATAAAAACGCACACTCAGACCAAAAGAAACCATAATACTGAAGAAAAAAATCCCCCAAATCAATTGTGTTTCCCGAAAGGCAAGGGCAATCAGCACGGGCGTAAAAGTTCCAAAAGCCTTAATCCCCACGACATTTCGCAAAATCACCAGTAACAAGGCGCCGATTGGAATCATGAGTAAAATGCGGTAGGTCGATTGCACATGTATCGGCAAGCTGAATAAGGAAAAGGCAAGGAGTTTAGGGGTCAGAATTTGTCCGCGTTCGACAAGGGCATTGATAGCGGAATCGATGCTTAAAGTGACGGAAAGATTGACGTGGAGCTTGTCCACTCCCTTGGATTGAATCAAGGGGCTTTCCCCGTACCACCAAAGAAAATAATCCGAAGGAATCGTCGGTTCCCCCGTTTCCGGATGGTAATCCCGCCAGACTTCATTGTCAAAAACCTGAAGCCAATGAATGATCGGGACGTCCCTGGCCTGCTCCCGCAGTCTCACTCCGTGTGCAATACGCGCCGGGGTCTTGTTTAATCCCAAAAGGTCCACAGCGACCTGTAGTTTTTTTTCGGGAGAAGGTTTTTTGCCAAGAAGGAGCAGCACATGGTCATCCGCCCGCTTCATATTCAATCGATTGAGCAAGGCTCCCACCATGATATCCAGATCTGCAGATTGGGCAATCATCTCAGAAAGAATGATATTTGCTGATTCTAAAAAAACGCCTTCAAAGGCGGGCGGCAGAATCTCGGGTGGTTTTTTGATTGTTTGCGGGGTTTTGACGCCTGTGGCCTGCACCGTTGCACGATAATAAAGGTTTTGCGGCCCTTCCGTTTTTCGCGTTGACCAAACAGCCTGACGATTATTCAAGTCTGTGCGGGTAATTAAACCATATCCCCTTGAAATAAAGTTTTCATTCACCACAGTCACCATCTGGGAATTCCGAGGAACCAAGAAGGAGATCTTGACCGGTTTTTTTTTTGCCTCGAAGGTAATCCTAGCTTCCAGATCCCATACATCTGCTCGCTCATATGGCGTCAAGGGGAAGCCGAGCACCAAAAATTTAAAAAGAAACAATCCAAGCCCGGCAAGAGTCAAGCCTGTAACGAGAAGATAGAAATGACGACGATTCATTCTGTTTGATCCGTTGGATCGGGAATACCCGATTCTGGCAAGACACAGGTCGGATCTCTGATATATTTTGCTGAAGGGTCGATATCGACATTAAAAATATTCACCAAATCATCCCGGCCGATCAAAATTTGATGATTAAAACCTCTGCGATCAGCAAGATTCATCTCGATTTCCTTATAATCATCTCCAAGGCACATAAACATGCGGATGACCAGTCGTTCTTGCGCTTCCGCGCCCTTTCGTTTGATACTTGTGGTTCGATGGATTCTCTTTTCAACCTTTACGACCTTTTTATTTTCGTTATCCGCAAGATCAAAGGAGACCCATCTTTTTCCGTTCCGCTCAAATGTAACAATATGGGGTGCGTTGATGGATGAGCTTTTTGCTCCCGTATCAATTTTGGCCTTGAGATGGAATTTCCCCGGGAAAATGATCACCTTTTCAAGCCAGCCGACCACCGGCTTTTCATGCCGAACACCATCATTTCCTTCCGAAAATGCCTTGATTGGAAAAAAAGAAACAACAAAAAAAACAAGTAGTAGCATCATTTTCATAGTGCTTAAACCTCAAATGGCCTTTCTTTAAGATGGTTTTTTAAGTTAGATGGTTTTTATATTTTTTGAGAAGCAAAACCTCAAGCCCTGCTTTACCCGGG
This sequence comes from Nitrospirota bacterium, assembly GCA_029261215.1. Lineage (GTDB taxonomy): Bacteria > Nitrospirota > Nitrospiria > SBBL01 > JAADHI01 > JAADHI01. The sequence goes on from JAJDBT010000029.1 coordinate 4,840, forward strand.
CGTATGGTTCTTCAAGAGATGTATGTCGCTTAAAATTCATGTCATTGCTTTTCTATCAGAAAATCAAGAATACAGCGTATGCCTCTAGATCTCAAATTGATACAAAATATTGAGTTGTTATACTGGAATTAGGTAGAAAACGTCAATGAATATCAAAAACAGCCCCCTATTCCAAAGGGCCTAAAAGCACCCATATTTGAGCAGATCGTTCTCTGACAGTGTCTCTCTAAAAATGATTCGATTATCACCCCTTTTTTAAGGTATCCTCATCCATAAGATCATGCCTAAAACAGAACTCATCACCGAAATAAAACACGAAATCCTCGAAAATGGCCCAATGCCTTTTGCACGTTTTATGGCGCAGGCGCTATATCATCCAAAATACGGTTATTACAGCGCCGCAGGCGATCACATTGGCTGGACCGGAGATTTTTACACCAGCAGTACGGTTCACCCAATTTTTGGCGAATTGCTGGCTAAACAATTTATTCAAATGAGTCAGTGTCTGAATTCAGACAAGCCCTTTACCCTCCTTGAGGTGGGTGCGGGCCAAGGAACGCTTTGCCATGACATCCTCAAAACACTCAAAAAAACAGACCCGGTGTTTTTTTCAAAATGTCGTTATATCATTGTGGAGACCAGCCCATTTTTAAAAGAAAAACAACAAAACTGGCTCTCCCCTCTTTTCCCTGATCATCTCTCATGGGAAGCGGCTATTCCAAAAGGACTCACGGGCGTGATCTTTTCAAATGAGTTATTGGATGCCTTTCCCGTGCACCGTCTTCGAGTCGAAAAAGACGCCATTGAGGAGATCTTTGTCGACTGGCAAAATAATGCGTTTATCGAAGTCCTTAAACCACCTTCAAGCCCTGAACTCGCGGCCTACCTGGATCGGCTTGGGCTATCGTTTAACAAGCCGGTCGAACTCGAAATCAATCTTCAATCGCTCAACTGGATAAAATCCGCCGGACAGGCGCTTTCAAGGGGTTTTATCCTCACCATCGACTATGGCTACTCTGCCTCTGATTTATATACCCCGCAAAGGCCCAAAGGGACTTTCCTGTGCTATCACAAACACAAAACGAATGAAAACCCCTATGAACACATTGGGGAGCAGGATATGACGGCCCATATCGATTTCACATCGGTCGCTCATCAAGGGGAAAGGGTTGGGCTTAAAACAATTGGCTTCACTGATCAAATGCACTTTCTCATGGGATTGGGCATTGCCCAAAGCATGGAAGCCCCTGGAAAAAAAATGTTTGAATCCGAATCAGCCAGGAACGATTTTTTGGCGATGAAACAACTGATGGATCCGGCGGGCATGGGCAGAATATTTAAAGTCTTGGTTCATGAAAAAAATATTGACGGTGAGACCTTACTCGACGGGCTTCAGTTCAACATGCTCTCAACGTTACAGTAAGCTCAAAGCGGTCTCAAAAGCCAAAAGATGCATCTTGACCCGGTCGGCCATATCAAGCTCGCTGGGGCTCTCTGCCGTAATGCAAACCGGCGTACCGCCCTTTGAAAAATAAACGGCCTGCGGCCATCCGCCTCTTTTTTCAATCAGCGCCAAAAGGTCCGCAGGTGAATGAGGGGGCCGAATCACACCGTTTATTGCGGGCATTTCTTCAATGTCTTGCGCTGTATTAATGGGGAAAAACCTGGAAAGCTGTTCAATTATTTTTTCGCCAATCATGCGATCGTCCTGGCCCGATTCGTATAAATAAAACCCCTGACTTTCAAAATCCTCATGGCATTCATAGTCAAAATCGAAACACTTTTGACGAAACACTTGTTTGATACATTCTACTTCCAGAGGCGCTTTTTCTTGATGAAACTGACGGTTCAGGTCAAGATTTGAGCCATTTTCACGGCAGTCGTATTCATAGCCAAAAGGGTTCATACAGGGAAAAAATGTAAACTGAAATCGTTCTGTCCAATGTGGGTTTTCTGTAAGGCCAGCCATAAAGCCCAGCACCACTTCGACCCCTGCGGGCTCGTTGCCATGAATACCGCCCGAAAGACAGACCTTCTTTTTTTCCGGCCCCTGAGGGGTTTCCAGCAGCCAGAAAGGGTAAGTCCCCTGATTCGCCGGAATCGCACCCAGTTGATGCGCTTCTAGAATAGGGAGGGATTTTGAGAGACCTCGAATGCGATCAACTAAATCTGCATATGAACGGACTTTTGTCATACGCAATGCTTCATTTTTTTATCGGGACGCTGTATGAAGAAGACCGATGTGTTTTTTTGCTTCGATAATGCGGATATCCCCATCATCCAAAGTATGTCTTTCAATAAAAGACTTATAGGCGTTTGAGGCATCAATGTCCCGCCCTAAGGCCTGAAAAGAAAGACCTAAATAATAATACATGATACTGCCAGGGGCCTGACGTCCCAATTTATCAATACCTCCTTCAAGAATCTGTACGGCATCTTCATAACGGCTCAGTAAATAAAGACCTGCACCGCCATAGAGACTTTTTAAGGGGTCGTCAATCAAACGTTCAAAAATGCTGGCCATTCTTTCTTCTTCCGGGATGAGGATACCCACTTTTCGCCGCCACTCCACATTTTCCCGATAGGGTAAATGTTGAAATTTTTTCGGCTCGACTTCCAACGCTTTACGCCAATCATCCAAACCCATAATAAATTTGGCCAAAGCCTGTTTCGAGTCTTCTTCCCTGCCCAGCTTCTCAAGAACCAGGCTTTCATAATAATGGCTCAAGGGTTCTGAAAAAACAGCGCCTTTTCTTAAATATTCAAGGGCTGGGTCATATTCTCCCCTAAAATAAAGATCAACCCCTTTGTAATAGGCCGACTTTAATCCCACAAGACTGTCATCTCCGATATTCACCAAATAAGTGGATGCCCGTTGGAACGCGCCTTGACTTTGATAAAACATCGCGAGATAGAGCAGTGTTTTTTGATGGGTCGGATCCTGTTCCAGGGCGCGCAGCCAAGCCTCTTCCGCTTCCCGGCGACGGTCTTCTTTCAGAAATCTTCTCCCCCTGAGCCACTCCCCTTCTGCGCTGGCATGAAGGCCCTGCGCTTTCTCGATCATCTCCCCCGCTTCTTTCAGTTTTTCCATTCTTAGAAAGGCTTCCGCTATTTTTAAATAACCTTCGGCCTTCTCCACATCCGATGTTTCTGGCTCAAAAAGATAATTATCTCCGGCGGAAGCGGCCCCTCTCATCTCGGCAATATGAACCGACATGGTATCTTCAAATAAAGATTTCGGAGTCTGAAACTCCACCAGCGTGAAATCGTCCGTATTTAAGACCGCATCACCCACAAAACGATCCACTTCATTTGGGCCAAGCAGAAAGTGCGCCCAAAGATCGTAAATAGAATGCACATCCGCCCGTGCCAGATCGTTTGCCACACCAGGCATCGAAATCCGACGGCCCATCTCTTCCCTGTTGATATTAAAGGGATTGGCCGAACCGAGCATAATGAGATCCCCCGCATCGGTAAAAAAAATGAGTACTTCATCAAAAACTGAGTGAAAGGTTTTAATGACAGACTTCAGTTCTGTAGATCGAATCCCATAAAAATGAATCCATTGGGAAAAGATACCGCCTGAGCTGAGATGCTCTTTTCCCAATTGGAAAAACTCCTTTGTAAACAATTTGGCCGAGCCGCTGCGCCAGGGATGAGAAGGCTCAGAAACAATCACGTCATATTGTTCATCGGTCCGAAGCAGGTAGTTTCGGGCATCATCTTCCACCAGGGAAACACGCGGGTCATCCAGGACATTGTGGCTGAAGGGGTCAAAAAAACGCGAACCTTCGATGACAGCCGGTTCGAGTTCCAGCGTGATTAATTTTTCGATGGGGTGCATAATCATTGATCCCGTCGTAATGCCGCTGCCGTGTCCGATTAGCATCACATTTTTAGGATCAGGAGCCAGTAACATCGGCAGATGTGCCACCAATAATTGTGTCTTCATATCTCCTGTGGTCGAGGCATTGGGCTTTCCATCAATGGCCAGGGTCAAATGCGGTATTTTTGCAAGGGTTTGATGCTGCACAACCGTCACTGTCGCCGAAATGCCTTCCTTGTAATACAACATGTTCAGTTTTGCTTGTTGTCCAAAAAGCTCACTGGACATCATTAGCGGGTCCCAGGGCGGTGCGGAAAAAATCATAAAGAATAAAAAAGCAAAGACCCCACCAGTCGCCCAGACTTTATTCTTCTCAAAAACACGAGACTTGGCGTCTTCGTAGCGGGACACAGAAAACCAAAGAACCAGCGCCAGCAACATATTGACCATGATCGCAAAATGCAGACTTTTTTGAATGCCAAAGAGCGGCAATAAAATAAAACCCACAGAAAAAGAGCCAAAAATAGTTCCGACCGTATTGATGGCATAGGATTTCCCGACAATCGAGCCCAGCGGTTTGCTTTCAGACTTTTCACGCGATGTCAGGATGTGAATGACGAGGGGAAAAACACCGCCCATGAGAATCGTCGGGATCATCATCACTGCACCGGAAATAATAAACTTGGTCGCCGCCCGTACCTTGCTCCAGGTATGTAAAACCTCCATCATCTTCAAAAAAATCGTAGGCAGCAGTGGAAAAACAAATTCCCCTCCAAAGGCAAAAAGGGCAATGCCGCCTTGCACAAAGGTCAGCAACATCAGCGGACGCTGAAAGCGTTTTAAAAGCAGGGAAAAGATAAAACTCCCCAGCGCCAAACCCAGTAAATAGGTAGACAGCATCGTCGCATACGAATAAACGGTGGAGCCTAAAATAAGTGTGAGGATACGCGTCCAAACCACCTCGTAAATCATCGCCGAAAAACCGGAGACCGCAAAAACCGCAAAAAGAATACGGGTAAGGCGTCTTTGTTCAGGCGATATCTTTTCTTTTTGCCTGGATCTTCTTTTGGCCGGCGCTTCGGCCAAATCAGGAAGCGTTTCACGGGCTTCTCTTTTGCCCAGGGCAATGGCGAGGAAGGCGATCACGGCATTTAAAGCTGCTGCCAAAAATGTTGTTTTTTGAAGGCCAAACATGGGCAGGAGGAAAAATCCGGCAGAAAGCACCCCGATCACTGCACCAAAGGTATTAAAGGCATATAAAAGGCCAATGCCTTTTCCAACGCTCACTTGATTTTTGTAACGTTGGGCGAGGACAGGCAGGGTGCCACCCATCAAGGCTGTCGGCAATAACAAAATCAAAACGGCCAAAACAAAACGCACCAAACTAAAGGCATAAAACGAAAAATCAAATAAAGAAGAGAGCGTTTGATAAATAGGAACAAGAGATGAAAAAAGCACCGGGACAACGAAGGCGTACGCCCCGATGCCTAACTCAAGCAGACCATAGGTTTTCAGGGGATTCTGGTATCGGTCCGCCCGCTTTCCAAAAAACCAGCTTCCCAGGGCGAGTCCGCCCATAAACGCCGTTAAAAGCGTCGAAATGGCGAACATGGATGCCCCGAAAACGAGAACCAACTCCCGCATCCATACCATTTGGTACAGCAGAGCCGTCAGGCCAGATAAAAAGAAAAGAATGGGAACAAGCGCAAACATAAGGGCGTATCTTAGAGGAAAAGTGGCACAATCTCAAATAGATTTATGCGATACACCCGAATGCCAACCGACGACGGGACTCAGTCTTCTTCGCCTTCGCCAACCGGTTCATTCATTGTTGAAATACGGGTATTGTTTGTCCCTTCCGGCACAAATATCAAATAAATGGGTTTTTCATTTCGCAGCATATCAATGATGTTCGCCATGTCTGCGTAGCGGTAATACAAAAAATAGTTGTTGCCGCTCTTGCTCGCCTCGCTCAAAGCATTTGGCCCGTCATTAAAGTAGAGGTAGACTCTTTTTCCGTCAGCAGCGCTACAAGTCGCGACGGCTTTTGTAGAGGATTCTCTCGTAGAAAATTGATAATATTGGTAGTTTGTGATTTCAAATACTTCGCTCGGCATGTGTGTCTCCTCTTATTAAAATGATAGTTTTTTTGTGAATGCTGGAAAGCTTTGGCCGCTGAATCCGGCCGCCGCTGGAATAAAAATGGATGAGCTTTCCGGGGAAGTATATTTCTTTGATGTATGATTTTACAATCCCCTCATTTGGGGGGCATCTGTGAATCATAAAAGGGATTGAACTGCTTAAGATACAGTGATCATCCCTGATCTGATTGAGAACATTGATCGGATTGACAATGAACCCGCCCTCCAGATTAATGCTGATGTTCATCGTGTGCGCCAAGCGTGAACCCGTATTGAATCACGAACACATGTATCGGATTAGGAAAATCATCTGAATGATCATAGTTGTACTGAATACGGATTTTTGAAAATTCCGAAGGATAAAAGGTCAGATTGGGCGATACCCGCCATCGATCCCCTGTCCTGGGATCATTTGGTTGGCTTGCATCCGCTTGATCATAACGAATACCGGCCACCCATTTCGGAGTAAAACCATAGAGTGATTGCAGATAAAAGCCAGTACTTTTAAAGGTTTCTTCAGGTAATGAGGTCCCATCCACAACCGCGCTCCCCGCTTCGTAATACCGCTGCATGACCTCACCTTCGATCGTCACAAAATCCCCGCCTTGATCGATACCCAGCGGTTGCCATTTGATAAAAAAGTCAATCCCGTGAATCCGTGTTTTTGCATCCGGACCCGTACCGTTGGGCCCAAGAATGTGAGATGTTCCCGCCGAAATCGAGAGCCCCCCACTCAAATCAAAAACGGTTTTTAGGCCGCCCATGTAGAAGAAATCCTCAGCCTCATCCAAGACTTGCGTTGTAATCGGTCTTCCCGCAAAAGTCTCCTCTTCTAAAAAAAGAAAACTGGACGCAGTCTCCCCTTTTGCATTTTGAACAGAGCCTGTGAATTCAAAAAACACCTTTGTCGGCAAACGCAGGGAGACCTGAAGGCCCAAATTCCTTAAGCCTTCTCCTCCAAACATTACCGTGTTAACGACCGTCTGATCTACAAAATCCCAGGCATGCGGGTGGCGTGTATTCATTCGACCAAAACGCGTAAAAAACTGACCGGCCATCATTTCGAGACCATAGGGCAGCTTGAGTGTGCTCATATAAACCTCCTCCACTTCCACAATGGACTCGCCGTCTTCAAAACCAAAAACAAGGTGCCCTTCGGCTCGGAAATAAGAGTCCACAACACCCGCCATCGTTAATTCAAGATTTTGCAGGTTAAACCCCCGTTCATTCGGGTCATGTGCACCCCATTGAAGGTTTTCCCGTTCAGAAAAATAGCCTGCGGAAAACAACCCATCTATAGAAATATCGAAATGAGAGACTTCCTGAAGCTCAAGTTCTGTCTCCAAAAACGGGTTTACCCCATGTCCATCTTCAGCCCATAAATGTTGTGTCATTCCCAAAAAAAGGATTAAAAAAATGGCTAAAATCTGGATTTTCATCAGATTGCCTCTCAAATGTACCTTGATTGATCCGCTCTGCTTAATTCACCGATTGAGGAAAGATCAGGCGTGTCACAGAGGAATCTATCAGGGATGGATTTAATAAAAGTCGAACACTTCAATCAAAACGTGTTCACACAAGCTTCATATCAAAAACAGTCAAAACCTGTGTTCTGTCGATTGTGATGTATTAGGATAAAATAAGGGAAAAGGGAGGTCCTCTAGAAAAATCGAGGGTGCTTTCAGTCAATTCAAAAAAGATCTGCTTTTCAGTCGCTTGACTTGAAATCGCGAACAAAAAAGTAGAGAGCGCTGCAACAAAAGTAATCAGGGCTTGCCCATACAGAACACAGTCACCAATTGCACAGGCCCCTGAATTCGAAAGTTCATTCTCGGCATAGATATGATAAAGAGCAAAAGAAGAAAAAATAAACAGGTAGGCAATAAAAATTGTAAAAAAAAGCAGTGTAAAGCGCGATCGTTTTATTTTTTTTTCAAACATGATAGATGAGTCGTATTTTTATAGAGCACACCCTATTACTCAAGAGTAAGCCAATGTTCATTTCTTTGTTTCAAGCGGTTCAGGGTTTTCTTTCTTTGGGAAAAAAAGATGAATCATAAGCAGGGAAATCCCAACGGTGATGGCTGAATCCGCGACATTGAAGGCCGGCCAGTGATGCTCGCCGATGTAAAAATCCAGAAAATCGATGACTTCCCCCAAACGCACCCGGTCAATCATATTACCGATCGCCCCACCAAACAGCATGGAAATCGCAGTCAAAGCGACAGTGTCTTCTTTTTCCGTATCACGAAAAAAGAGACCGAGCAAAATAAGCGCGATCACGGAAACAATACCGAAAAAAAACATGCGAAAGGTTTCTCCCTGATTACCTAAAAAACCAAAAGCCGCGCCCGGATTTAAAATATAGGTGAAGGAAAAATAGCCATCAATGACGATAACGGATTCATGGAGTTTGAAATTTTTTTCAACCCAAATTTTTGTTATTTGGTCCAGAACGATGATGCTCAAGCTGATCGGAAGCAGGAAACGTGTTTTACGATTCATGATGCGTCTCGGAAGTAAAGACCTCCGCGCATCGGCTGCACAGCGTAGGATAAGATGGATTTGAGCCCACTTCGACCTGGAACATCCAGCACCGTTCACACTTCTCCCCCAGGGCAGCGGTGACGCGGATCTTCAAACCCAGTTCATTGTCCGTTTTCTCGAATAACCAGTCATCGGCAGGAAGCGCTTCGGATACATCCTCTCCCTGCCATTCATCAAGGCGGGTTTGGGAGACAATAAAAAATGCGGGCAAGAAGCCCTCAAGGGCAACAAGCTTGTCATAAAGCGGGGCTTTGGCTGATAAGGCCACGGCAGCCTGTAAAGAATTACCAATACTGTGCTCTTTTCGTGCGGTTTCCAATACGCCCGAAACAGATTCCCGAACCCGCATCAATCCTTCCCAATGTTTCAATCGCTTTAAGTCAGCAGGTTTTATCGGCACGAAATTGCTTAAATGCACTGAATTTTCCTGACGAAGATCCTCTGACAAATGCGGCCAAATCTCCTCGGCGGTAAAACTTAAAATCGGAGCCATCAGGCGCACTAAAGTCAGCAAAATTTCTTGCATCACCGCCTGCGCCGCACGCCGAACCGGCGCGTTTTTTGCCGAGGTATAGAGCCTGTCTTTGATGATATCAAGGTAAAAAGACGAAAGATCGACTGCACAAAAATTGTTCAAGGAATGGTAAACGACATGAAAAGTCGATTCGCCATAGGCTTTCTGCACCTTTTCATTTAAAAGACGTAGCCGGTCCAGCGCCCAAAGGTCTATTTCCTGAAAATCATTCGGAGAGACCGAGTGCCCATCGGACAATGAAAAATCAGAAAGGTTGCTGATCAAAAACCGGCAGGTATTTCGAATCTTGCGATAGGCTTCCGAGATCTGCTTCAAGATATCGGGAGAAATGCGGATATCCCCGCTAAAATCCGTCGCAGCAACCCAAAGCCGTAAAATATCCGCTCCGTCCTGGTTGATAATTTCCTGTGGCGCAATGACGTTGCCCAAAGACTTTGACATTTTTTTCCCTGCACCGTCCACAACAAAGCCATGAGTCAAAACCGTCTTGTAGGGCACCTGAGCGTCTGTCATCAGTGAAACCAGCATCGTGCTGTGAAACCAGCCCCGGTGCTGATCGGAACCTTCCAAATAAAGGTCTGCGGGCCAGGCTAAATTTGGCCGGGTTTTTAAAACGGCGGCGTGACTGACACCCGATTCAAACCAGACATCCAGAATATCCTGCTCCTGCTGAAAAGATGTTCCGGCGCAGTTCGGACAGACCGTGCCCTTGGGCAATAATTCGGCAGCAGATTTTGAAAACCAGAGGTCACTGCCTGGGCCAGCGGCCATCAAATCCGCAACAGCGTTAATAATCGATTCGGAAAGAAAAGGCTCCCGGCAATCGAGACAGAGAAAGGCGACAATTGGCACGCCCCATACGCGCTGGCGCGAAATACACCAATCGGGGCGATTTGAGATCATGCCTTCAATCCGGTCTTGACCCCACTTGGGAATCCATTTCACATCTTCCGCAATGGTTTTTAAGGCCCGTTCCCGAAGGTGGTTTTCCGCCATTGAAATAAACCACTGCTCCGTCGCACGAAAAATGACGGGATTTTTACAGCGCCAGCAATGCGGATAAGAATGTGCAATTTCTCCCGCACTCAGCAAGGCCGCACGTTCACGGAGCAATGCGATAATTGGTGTATTTGCCTCAAAAACCTTGAGCCCGGCATAGGAGCCCGCCTCTTCGGTAAATCGGCCCTGATGGTCAACGGGGGCATAAACCTCCAGATCGTATTTTAAGCCCACTTCATAATCTTCCTGTCCATGACCCGGCGCAGTGTGAACGCAGCCCGTCCCCTGCTCCAGCGTGACATGATCGCCCAAAATCACAGGGGCAGTCTGATCAAGCCAGGGGTGCTGACAGACGATGCCTTCAAGGGCTTCTCCGCTCCAGACTTCGGATGAAACCTCGCAGGCTTCGGATTCAAAACCAAAGGTTTTCATACTTTGATCCACAAGGTCTTCGGCTACAATCAAGTGGCCTGCCGGTGTGGAGACCCGTCGATAATTGAGTGTCGGATGCACTGCAATGGCTTTATTCGCAACAAGCGTCCAGGGCGTCGTGGTCCAAATGACAAAAAAAGTCGTATCTTCTGAATCGGATGAAAACACCTCTTTTGAATCCGTCACACGGAATTTCACATAAATAGAGGGAGAGGTTTTATCTGCATATTCCACTTCGGCCTCGGCAAGCGCGGTTTCATCGGACGCGCACCACAAGACAGGCTTTTTTCCTTTATAAACCCCGCCAGTCGCCACCACTTTTCCAAATTGCCGGATAATATCGGCTTCATAAGCGGGTGTTAAAGTGAGATAGGGATCTTCCCATTCACCAAAGACGCCGAGACGTTTGAATTCCTCTTTTTGAATGTCCACAAAACGCAATGCCGATTCGCGGCATTTCTGCCGAATTTCGATCTTTGACATCTCCGCCTTTTTAGATCCCAGTTTTTTGAGGACCTGATGCTCAATGGGGAGGCCGTGACAATCCCATCCAGGGACGTAAGGGGCGCGATACCCACTCATCGTCTTCGATTTAACGATAATATCTTTCAGAATTTTATTGAGCGCATGGCCGATATGAATATGCCCATTTGCATAGGGCGGCCCGTCGTGCAGAATATAGGTCGGATCGTCAGCGTGCTTTTTTTGAATTTCGTCATAGAGCTTGGCGGCGTCCCAGGCTGCCAGATGATCCCGCTCGCGCTGCGCTAAATTGGCACGCATTGGGAAGGCCGTATTCGGCAGGTTTAAACTGTCTTTAAATTGGGCTTTTTTATCCATAATTCTGGGGGCAGATAGTAGCATCGGCCCTGGGCCTTGTCAATGAGAGGAAAGCCCCAGGCGGGTTTCTTTCAAAAAGGCAATGGCCGCTTCCGGGGTCGCGATTCGACCACATAACTGTTCTTCTCTGATCAGATTCAGGTATTTCCCCACCTCCGGTCCCGGCTGAAGATTTAAGGTTTTCATGACTTGCTGACCATTCAAAAGCGGCTCGGGAACCTTTGCCCGCTCTGCGCTGAGCGCTTCAATTTTGTGGATACGTTCTTTGATCACCCAATAATGGAGGATATGCCCTTCAGGATGCTCCGGGACAGCGGCCATCCCGTCACAGTAGATGAGCTGAAGCAGCTTTCTGCCCATTGTTTGGGGGTTTAAAAAATGTCGTTCAATCGTCGCGGCCCGCATTTTATCAATTTCGCCCTGCACCAAAATCAGGTGTTTTGCCACGAGCCAGGCAAGATGATCTTCATCAACATGATAGCGGCTGTCTTTAGGATAGCTCGAAAGTTTGAGGCGATGGACAATGGCTCTCGTCATCTGCGCCCCTATGGTATCGTGACCATGAAAGCGGATGCGATCCACCCCGTCTCGCTCCGGCGTTTGAATGGTGACCGGTTTCGCCACATCGTGAAACAAGACAGACAAAACCACTTCCGCATTCAATGCTTCTGAAAATTCAGTTTTAAATTCTGGCGTCAGCAGTTGTGAAAGTGCAAGCCGCGTATGCACCCAGACGTCCCCTTCCGAGTGATAATTCCTGGGCTGCGGACAGCCTTTCATCGTCAAAAGTTCTGGAATCAGTTCTGCAAAGGCGCCGCTGATATCCCATAAATCATAAGCCCGGACCGGATGTGACACCATGGCCTTGATAAACTCTTTTGCAATGGTTTCACGCGGCACGACAAAAGCATAATCCTCACGTCTTGCATTCAAAGCCGAAATGGACGATTTCAAAACACGCCATGTGGCTTCTTCAAATTTGAAATCAAATTGTACAGCAAAACGGAGACCCCGCAGCAGGCGGGAACTGTCTTCAGAAAAACGAAGCGCAGGATCTCCCACCGTACGCAAGATGCCTTCTTGAAGATCTTGCAAACCCTGAAAGGGATCAATGAGTTCCAGTGTTTTAAGATTGCAGGCCATGGCGTTGATTGTAAAATCGCGGCGTTTCAAATCCTCTTCGACACTCAGATTCGGATCTGAAACAATGGAAAAATCACGATACCCGCCGCCCTGAGAAAAAGAGGATTCCGTCCGGGGAAGCGCAACATCGATGGCTTCTTCAAGCGGATTTAGATTTGGAATGAATTTAAAAACACCAAAACTCTTGCCCACCCAGCTGACGCTTCCCCGTTCACGAAGAAAAGACTCCAGGGCCTTTGCAGGCACCGCCCGGATTAAAAAATCATAATCCTTTGTTTCGCGCCTTAAAAGAAGGTCCCGGACAGCGCCGCCGACCAGGTATGCGTCTCCTTTTGGAAATTTTTTAAAAAAATCCAGCAGGAAGGGAAGACGGTTTTGGATGTCTGAAAGACTGTGAGACAGATGATCAGTTGAAATGAGCATGCCGCTACTATAAATTGAAGGTTCACATTTTCGCAACACCGTGGCAGATTCTTTTTGTATAACAGACCACATCGCACCGGAAGCAGCACGTGATAAGCTCAAAGCAAGATGTGTTCTTCCGATGACCTTTAGGAGACATTTATGAAATATGGTTCTGCATTCTTTTTAGTTCTCCTGACCCTGTTTCTTTCGGGCTTTGACTTTACAAAACACACGATTCCGACGGATGAAATTCAATCCGGCGGACCCCCGAAAGACGGCATTCCCGCACTCTTAAACCCTAAATTTGTCCCGGCAAAAACCGCAGACTTCGTCAAAAAAGAGGATCGGGTTTTAGGTCTTTTTATCAATGGCGAGGCCAAAGCCTACCCCATTAAAATCATGAACTGGCACGAAATTGTGAATGACAGCGTCGGCGGAAAACCGGTCATGGTTTCGTATTGCCCCCTTTGTGGTACGGGGATGGCCTTTGATCCGATGATTTCCGGAAAAAAACACATCTTTGGTGTTTCAGGGCTCCTCTATAAAAGTGATGTGTTGATGTATGACCATGAAACAGAGAGTTTGTGGTCACAAATTAAACAAGAAGCGGTCACAGGAGCAATGACGGGAACGCGGCTAAAAATGCTGACACTTTCCCATACGACATGGGAAGGCTGGAAAAAAAAACACCCCGAAACAAAAGTGCTGTCTACGGAAACCGGCTATCAAAGAAACTATTATCGCGATCCCTATGCCGATTATGCGATATCAGACCAACTCATGTTTCCCGTTGGGAAATTGGATGACCGGTATTCACCCAAATCGTGGGTTCTGGGGGTTCAATACAAAGGAAAAACAAAGGCCTATGCATTTTCAGAATTAAAAAATGCGCCACGCCGCTTTACAGACAGACTGGGTTCAGAGGAAATCAAGATCGTTTATGAAGCCGAATACCGCACAACGCAGGTCTTTGATTCATCAGGAAAGGAAATTCCCTCAGTTGTTTCTTACTGGTTCGCCTGGTCGGCATTTCATCCGGAGACGGAAATATTCAGCCCTACGCCACAGAAAAAATAAAGGCTGCTCAGCATGAGCTGCGACCTGTATTCTAAAGAGAAAAAAAGCCCCGACTTTCTTGGGATTGCGGGCCTGATCATTTAGTGGGCTCTTTAATTTCTTCAGGCCGACCCAGTAGATATCCTTGGCCAAGAGGGACGCCAATATCCTGCATGATTCGTAATTCATGTTCTGTTTCGATTCCTTCCGCGATGATGCCTTCTGAAGCGTATTTCGACAACGAGGAGATGAGGTGGGTTAAAAAATCCCTAAATTTATCGGACGAAACGGCAAGCAACAAGATGGAACGATCCAACTTGATATACTCCGGCACGGCCAGGGCAATAAAAGGCAATGAAATAAATCCTGCACCAAAATCATCAATCGCAAACTTGTAGCCCGCCTCCCGCCATAATTCCACCAGTTTTAGGTTTTTTTCAACATCAAGCAAGGCTTCAACTTCCGAGATTTCAATCACAACTTCTAATTCAGGCGGTTTGGGAAAATCCCCCAGTACTTCCAAAAGCTTGAAATCAGCATTCACAAATACCTTCGTCAAACCCAGTGTTTTGGCCAGCTTGATTTGTTTTGTAAAACAAACCGCCTTTAATTCCTTAAATTTTCCAATATCACTATATTTCTTGAACAAAGCCGCAACGCTCAACTTCCCGGAAGGATCACGTGTCAAGGCTTCGAACGCAATGATTTCCCTGGAATTTAAATCAATGACGGGCTGAAAAACGGCTTTCACCGAATCTTCATTCAAACTGTACTCATCCTCTCCGACCTGAATTCTCCCGCCGCCTTTTTTGGCAAAAAACAAGGCCTGATCCGCAAGACGAACCAGATCCGTCGGATTGGTTCCGTGTTCCGGGTAAAGGGCAATGCCAATTCTGATATCCAGATCGCAATGTAAGGAAATTTGACTTGGAATGGCCCGAACCGCATCCCGAATCCGATGCGCAGGAGACAGGTCTCTGATTGACATAAACCTGGGAATGAGCACAAGAATTTCATCTCCCCCCCAACGAAAAACCGTATCGTATTCACGGACACTGTTGAGGATGCCTTTCGCCGCCGCCTGAAGCACTTGATCTCCGATACTTTGTCCAAAGGTCTCATTGATTGACTTAAAGTCATTGATATTACAAAGTAAAATTCCCAGTTTTTGATGCTCTCGTTCGGCACGTTTTATCTCTTCTGCAATACGCACCCTAAAGTACCGCCGATTAAACAATCCGGTGAGGGGGTCTCGAATGGCTTGTTCTGCAAGATATTGCTGGTTCACCATCGCGCGAAGCATGTACTTAAGACGATGCATTAAAATGACATAGTTAATCGGTTTGGTGATAAAATCTGTCGCGCCAGCCTCATAGGCGTTCTTTATATCCTCAAAATCAGTTGAACCGGTCACCATGATAATCGGAAGAAACTGGCCGCCAGGGAGTTTTCGTAGTTCACGACACGTTTTAAAACCATCCATTCCAGGCATGACCACATCCAGAAGAACGATATTGGGGCTGTATTTTTTAAAAGCCGCCAATGCCGAAAAGCCATCTTTGGCCTCGTGAACGATAAAACCGCCTTGCTCCATCGCGGCACGTAAAAGCAGACGTGCGCTTTCCCGATCATCTACAATGAGCACGATGGGCGCATGATCCTGTTTATTTAAATCTGTCATAAACTCTTTTGTCCAATATCTTCCAAAGCAAGGCTGACATGTTCATATTCTGCTTCAATCGCTTCAAGTACGAATTCGGCATTTTCAAGTTGATTTTGTCGGCCATACATTTCCAGTGTTTTGAACTGTTCGGCAAGTTGAAGCGCTCCAAGCTGTGCCGTACTAGACTTCAGGGAATGGGAAATCATTCTGATCTGCTCTGCATCACCCTCTATGACCGCGAGACGAAGGGTTTTCAGTGCGCCTGGCGTCTCTTTTAAGTAAAGATCAATCACTTGCAAAAAAATATCAGGCTTGCCCGCTTGCCGAAGGGATCTGATTTCATCCAGCGCAACTTCATCCAATATCATTTTTTGTGGTGCTTCTTGTTCCTTTAGATCATGTGATTCAGGAAGAGGAGATGCTGCGTCTTCGGAGTCGGTTGATTTCAGAAGATATTTTTGAAGAATCACTTGAAGTTTGTCCTGTTGAATCGGTTTGCTTAAATAATCGTCCATACCCGCAGCCAGACATTCTTCCCGATCTCCCTGAATCGCATGGGCAGTCAGGGCCACAATCGGGACAGGCATTTCTGTTCCAGCTTCTCTTTCGCGTCTGCGGATCACCTCGGTGGCTTCAATGCCTCCCATCTCAGGCATCTGGCAATCCATTAATACCAAATCGTAGGTATTTCTGGATAAGGCGCTCACTGCCTGTAAACCGTTCTCAGCGACCTCAACGGTACAACCCAGGTTTTCCAGCATAGCAGAGGCAACAGCCTGGTTTATCGCATTATCTTCGACAACCAGAATAGACCCTTTAAACCGAAGGGTTTCTCTCGCCTCATGATAAGCCGCTTCAAAATACTCATGAGACGCATTGCGCTTTCTCCTTTCAGACAATTTGTTCATAACCCCCGCAAGAGAATTGTACAGATGGGATCTTCGAAAAGGTTTTGTCAAAAAGTTCAAACGCTCACCGAGCGCAAGCTTCTCATCCTTCTGGGAAAATCCTATCGGTGCTAACATCACCAGCTCAATGCCTGAAATACTCGGATCGGCCATAATCCTTTTAGCCAGCCCCATGCCATCCATCATGGCGTCCAAAATAGCAACCTCATAGGGGCGCTCTTTTGTGGCGGCAGAGCGAATCATCGTTATGGCCTCTTCATTGTTTTCAGCGATTTCACTCTGAATCCCCCACGAAGCGGTTTGGCGTTCTACGGATTTTGCAATATGCGCGTTATTATTGACGATGAGCACTGTCGATATATCCATTTTCCTGTTGATGGGCGGCAGCTCATTTTTTTGCACGTGCTGTTTGTGAAGACAGACGGTAAACCAGAAAGTAGCCCCTTCCCCAAGTTTGCCATCAACGCCTATTTCACCCCGCATACTTTCAATAATTTGTTTGGAGATGGCAAGGCCAAGGCCCGTTCCTCCGTACTTCCGCGTAATTGAGCTATCCGCTTGCATAAAGGGCTTAAACATCCGAGTTTGAACCTCTCGTGAGATCCCGATACCCGTATCGATCACAGAACAATGGAGCGTGCAACTTTCCTCATCATGATGAATCTCATTCATTTTGACGACCACGGTCCCCGACTCTGTAAACTTCAGCGCATTTCCAATCAAATTGACAAAAACCTGCCGAAGACGACCGGAGTCTCCGATTAAATGAATCGGCACATTTTCCGAAAAATCGCAAAGAAGCTCCACCCTTTTTTGTTGCGCGTGTTCCGAAAAAAGTTCTATAACCTCTTCAAGCAAGTCCCGTAAATCAAACGCAATTTCCTCTAATTTCAACTGACCGGCTTCATTTTTTGAAAAATCCAGAATATCGTTTGTGATACGAAGCATCGCCTCTCCAGAACTGGAAACGGTTTGCGCATATCCACGCTGTTTTTCACTCAAGGGTGTTCTTAAGAGGACATCAATCATCCCTAAAATGCCGTTCATTGGCGTGCGGAGTTCATGACTCATGCGCGATAAAAATTCTGATTTTGCGCGATTGGCCGTATTTGCTTGTTCTGTTTTATCCATTTCCATCTTCATTGATTGTTTTAAGTTTGCAATCATTCGATTCAATGCCGCAGCCAAAATGGATATTTCATCATTTGATTGAATGCGAATACTTTGAGACAGATCGCCTTCGGCGGCACGATTGGCAAAGCGTGTCAGTTGTTGAATCGGGGTACTGATCCGTCTTGAAATCACAACCCCGATCACAACTGAAATAAAACCGATCAAAGAACCTGCCCCCATAAACAGATTTTTTAATTGGGTGATGGGAATAAAAGCCTCTTTGGTTTTCTGCATGACCAGCATTGACCATCCAAAACCCTTAAAATCGCGATAGCCCTGTGATTCTGCATACCCGATCAGATATTCCAGGCCATTTTTATCTTTTGAAATCTGAAACCCTTTCCCCTTTCCTTGAGCCATTTGAACGGCTTCCCCTGTAATCTCAAGTGGGATATGAACCGACTTTTCAGTGCCACCCTTTTTTTGATTTTCGAGAGAAGGACCCGCAATCATCTCCCCGTTTTTATTGAGTAATAAGGCATAACCCGAATCGCTTTGACCTGTTTCGTTCACCTGGATAGATCTCGTGATTTCATTCAGTTCATTACGATTCAAAATAAACGTGAGCACTCCGATTGGCTCCGATGCCATAAATGTAGACATAATGGGAACAGAAAGGTTGATTCCACTTTCCTCAAAAACATCATCCTTTGTTAAATCCCCAATATGAAGTTGTTGGGTTTTCCTGGTTTCTCTGAACCAGGTACTTTGAGAAACATTTAAGCCAATATTTTTAGGATCGCTTGAGGCGACGACGATCCCCTGGAAATTCACGCCCATCATTTCAGAAAACATCCCGTAGGTTTTTTTCAAGCTGATCAAGGTGATCGTGATTCGGCCATCAGGGTCGTCAACCAAGATATCCTGCATGACTTCCGTGTCAGCCAAACCTTTCACCATCTCTTTACTGAAAAACAACAAACGATCAATTTTATCCAGCGCTTCAACAGCAGAGACATGGAGCTTACTCCCAATACTTGCCTCAAGTGCCGAGCGTTCGCTGCTATAGGCGATGAGTGCCGCAGTCAACATCGGAAGTAATGAAAGCAACAAAAAAAGAATAATGAGCTTCCATTTGATAGAAAATAAGGGTTTCATTGACGATTACCTAAAATCCATAGACCAATTCCTTCGACACAAACACATCAAAATAAAGCATCACTTCCTGCTCCATTAAAAAACATGCAGACCCTGACTATCCCTCTGAAATCCTCATGACAATTCTAATTTAGAAATAAGGGTAATATTATCAAGTATATACAGATGACCAACACGGTCAAGCTAAGCCAGGAAGTGAACCCAAAAGTCTTGAATTTCAATCATAAGATTCGTTGTTTTTTTAAAATAAAAGGAAGGTATTTGATGAGAAAATAGGATCTGCTTTGAGACTGCTCACAGTGACTTGAGTTGCGGTCTGGCCTACGGCAACAGGACGCTGTTCGTCAAACCGTCAACATCAATGTTATTTTGCAGAAGGGTGAGTGCTTTTGTATTTTGCCATAAACTTGATCCAGCTCACAAAATGCTCATAATTTGCTCGACTAAAGAATGATTTTCTGCTTTTTTGACGATGTGCATGTATCGCAACCGCCTCAGGATGATAAACCACCTTCCACCCTTTTTTCTTAAGCCGCAAACAAAGATCCACGTCTTCAAAATATAAAAAAAACCGAGGGTCAAAGATTTCATCCCCAACCGCTTCCGCCCGGATCAACATACACGCTCCTAAGGCCCAATCAATTTCTTTTATAGAATTGTGATCCCAATCCAACATGAGGTGTTTTCTTAAAATCGGATGATTCGGGAAGAGTCTGCCTAAGGGCGTTCTGCGAAGCAAAATGGTAGATAGCGTATAAAACGTTCGTGAGGAGCATTGAATGCTGCCCTCTGTGTTGAGAAGTTTTGGGACAAGCAATCCAACTTCGGGATGACTTCGCATATATTCATGAAGGACAGAAAGCGTCTCTGGAAAGACTTGAATATCAGGGTTTAAAACAAAAAGATAAGGAGTCACGAATTTAAGTCTTGCTAAGTTAGCCGCCCGACCAAAACCCAAATTTCCTTCTTGAGGGAAAAAGTCGACATCTAAGTTATCGGGAGGGATTCTTTTCTGCCCGCTCGGCTTGTTTTCAATGACAATAACCTTTAATCGGTCTGCAAGAGAGCAAGTCGAGAGTGCGGTTAAAGCTATATCCAATAGCGGGTCAAATTGATAATCAACAATAATCACTCCGATATTGGTCATCGGGTTCTCCCAATAAAGGCGTCTTTCCTATTCTCCGACGAGGAAGTAAGCATTAGGATCGATTATGTGTGGGTAACCCCATAAGCCTTGATAACAAAAAGGCATGTCTTAAGCTTCCTTGAGCATGAATTCCCAGTCGAGAGAGTGCCCGTACACGGTTCAAGGGGGTAAGTGATTGCAGGGAAACATACTGTTCAATAAGAGATCGATTCGGGTTTGATGGATCATGTTCTTTAATGCGTTTAGATAAGACTCGAGCTTGGTCTATAGATTGACATAAAACCTCTCTCCCCTCCAACCAATGATAATACCAATTTGTCTTAAACGGGTTTACGTAATGAAGAAATGATTTGGCACCTATTGCATTTTTTGTGTGCTGGCGATACTTTACTAATGGTTTATTAATGTACGCGATATGACCAAAAACCGAAGCGCAGAGAGCCAGCCACCAATCGTGAATGATTGCTTCTTTTGGGATAGGTAATGCTATTTCAAGTAGCCGACGATTGATAAGTATTGTACATCCTGTAACAAAATTATTTGTAACTAAGACTTTTTGGGGATATAAATGTTCATGATGAATTCCACTATATTCCATGAATGACGGATGGATAAGATTTAAACCGACATCCACAACCTCTAAGTCAGTATAAATCAAAACTGGTGCATTTGGATATTTCTTTTCAGTTTCGCACATAAGCTCTAACTGATTTTCTAGTTTAGTAGGGCTCCAGACATCATCCTGATCAGAGCATGCGATATAACGGCATGAAGTTTTGTGGGCTTCTTCCATTAAGTAGCCAAAATTTCTAGTAAAACCTAGGTTATTTTTCTTATCTAAGATAAGAAAAATTCGCGAGTCCTGATTCGCTTTGGTTTTTAAAATGATATTTGAGCTATCATGAGACCCATCATCACGTAATAAAAGTATCCATGAGTGATAGGTTTGAGCATAAAGGCTGTTAATCTGACTTTCTAAATGTTCTGCACCGTTGAAGACTCCGAGCACAATACATACATCAGCTACTACCTCTTTCTTATCTAAGCTTTTTATAGGTTTATCCAAAACGGAGTATCTAAGATTCACAGTATTTAATACAGAAAAATGAAAACGGGAAAAGGATCAACGAAATAATGTTGGTAACTCACTTTGAGCTCGGGCATAATCTACTGGAATACCAATGTCTATAAAATAGCCTTTTGTCAAAAATAAATTGAAGTGCTGTGTCTTGACTGCTTTGGCAAGAAAGTCCGTTTCCAGTGAAAAAGGCTCTCCTATAGGAAATTGATCTAAAATGTGAATAGGCAATAGATAACAACCCGCGTTGATCAGGCCTGGGCCAGTCAGTTTTTTTTCAGAAAAGGATCCCACACGATCATTTTTTGTTTCAAGACATCCATACCTTGAGACATTAGATACTTCTCGAGCTACAATTATCGGAGTATTGTGCCGTTGCCAATCGTTTTCCATATCTGTCACTTCTAGATCAAGATAGGTGTCTCCATTAAAGACAAAGACATGATCAAGATTACAGCGACTCATTCCATTGCGCACTGCCCCGCCCGTTCCTAATGGAGTTCGCTCAATCTCATACACTAACTCCATCCCAGCGAAGTGATCCCCAAAATAAGAAATAATTTTATCCGCCATATACCCCAAAGATAGAACAACGAGGCTAAAACCTTTACGCGCAAGCATCGAAAGCAAAATCTCCAAAAATGGCTTTTCTCCTACGAGGGCCATTGCTTTGGGCACATCAGATACCACCGATTTAAGACGTAAACCACGCCCCCCCGCAAGAATAATTGCTTCCATCAGGAAGCTTTCTTGAAATCAAGCAAACCCCAAAGAATATGGCCTAGCACAAGCTGACCCTCTTGAACTGTAGAAATATTACTTAACGGAACTTCCAACAAATAATTAGATAAACCCTTCATTATCAAATCCTCCAAGCCTGAGTACCGTGTTTAGTGAAATGACAGTTACTGACTTGCCCGTTAAATCGACTCAATGCTCTAATGACACTCATCCGTTTATCGGGTCCCACAAAAAACATAAAAAAACCACCGCCACCTGCTCCCGATACCTTTCCGGCCTGTGCACCGGCCTTGATCGCGGTATTGTATATTTCGTCTATATTTGGGTTGGTCACGGCTTTGGATGATCGCTTCTTGTCCTCCCATCCTCTTCGCATGGACTCAACAATCCCGTCAAAATTTCCCTTAAGCAAACATTCTTTCATTTCCAATGCTTCCCGCTTAATACCATGCATCGCTTCAATAGCACTCACCATATTAGCCTTAACATTACCGCTTTGATCAGCAATGATTTTTGCAGACTCACGTGATATCCCCGTATAAAATAACAATAATGAAGCTTCTAACTCGCAAATAATCCAATTTTTAATACGTAAGGGGTTGACCAGAGTCCTTTCATCTGCGTAAAACTCCATAAAATTGAAACCACCAAAAGTTGCAGAATACTGATCCTGCCGACCACCTTGCAAGCCACAGTCGATCCGTTCTATTTTAAAAGCCAAATGGGCAATGGCATAGTCATCTAAAGGTAAATTGAGTAACTCTGCAAAAGCTCGGATCATGACAACTACAAGCGTGGAAGAAGACCCCAAACCGGAACCTACAGGTGCATCGGAAAATGTACTCAATTCGAGCGGAATAGGTTTTCCAGCATTGAATTGCTGAATCATTTCGTTATATACAGCATTGTGTAGATCAAGCTTTCCATCCAGCACCAATGGATCTGAAATGGCTTTGACTTTTTCTATCTGCTGGTCTGTTGCAATAAAACGCACGGACGGCTTAGTCAGGGTTTTGATGACAGCATAAGCATAACGATCCAGGGTGGCATTAAGAACATAGCCACCGTGGATATCACAATAGGGTGAAACATCTGTCCCCCCCCCCGCTAAACCAAGCCTCAGTGGTGCACGCGCTCTAATAATCATATTGACACCCATTATCTTGTGAGGAATCTCTGACCTGCCTGTACACGTCCTCTCCAATATTCAAGTAAATCCTTCATCGTTTGTTCGAATGGAATTTTAGGCTTCCAGCCCGTTACCGCCTCAAATTTTGCTGTGTTTGGCACTTGTAAATCCGCATCGATAGGACGCAAGCGCTCTGGATCAGTCTCGACACGGATACCCTTAACTGTGGATGAAGAAAGTAGAGTATTTAACATCTCAGCAATTGTACAAGTATAAGTACCCCCAATATTGTAATACGCTGCTGGCTTTGGATTAACAGTCACTAACATATGATAGGCTCTAACGGCATCACGTACGTCGGCAAAGGTTCGAAGTGAATCGAGATTTCCGGTTTTCACGATTGGTGGAATCAAACCTGCTTCAATCATTGCGATTTGTTTTGCGAATGTTGACTCCGCAAACACATCACCTCGTCGCGGTCCTGTGTGCGTGAACATTCGGGTAGTCATCACCGTCATGTGGTAAGCCTCAGCATAATAACGCCCAAGAAGATCGGTGCCCACCTTAGAAATGGCATAAGGTGATGCCGGATGAAAAGTACACTCCTCATCAATAGGCAATTTTTCCTTCGGTACTCTACCAAAAACCTCTGATGAGGAGCAAACATGAGTTATAGGATTCAAATCGTTCTTACGTAAAGCTTCTAATACATTTGCTGTACCTTGTACATTCGTTTCCAGTGTATCCAGAGGAGAATCGAAACTTGTCTTAGGGTAGCTTTGAGCCGCCAAATGAAATACAAAATCTGGACGAGCTTGTTTGACTGCCTCGTGAATAGATAAATAGTCCCTCAAATCACCATAAAGCAGATGTACCCGGTCATTGCTGTTGATGCGGGGCAACAAGTGGGAAATGTTATCTAGTGGACTACGCCACCGACATAAGCCATAAATCTCCCAATCCGTTTGCTCAAGCAAATAATCAGCCAAGTGCGATCCGACCATTCCGGTAATACCGGTTATAAATACGTGTTTAGACATGTTTTTTTACCTTTTTCACATTAAATTCAATCTCACATGATTGACGCAGTGTGTGTACTGGACGCCCTAGGAGAGATTCCAGAAAAGATGATTTCATGCGAATCACCCGTGGGCGGTTAGCAAAAAATGCGGTATCAGGCTCTGTTACCCGATAACGAAGACTCGGTAGTGCGGATTCCTTCAGTATCTCAGCAAACTCGATTCGCGCCAATACTTCAGGTCCACCAAAATTAATAACAGCCTGGGGAAACTCATCCCAACGTTGGGCTAGAGCAATCGCTCCCTCAACCACATCATCTCTGTGAATAATTGCACGATAAAATGGATGAAAAATATCGGCCTCTTCCTTCAGCTCTGTGCAACCAGACAGGTATTTGGTGAACTTGTCTTCCCGCGAAAAAACGTATGAAAGACGGATCGTCTTGAACAGTGGGTTATCAAGAAACCTTTTTTCGACCTCATGCTTCATCTTGGCATATTCACCCGCTGGATGACTGGGAGCAAGTTCATCAAATTCATCTGCTCTTTCACCATAAACGGTGTCGCTGGAAAAAAAAACAACACGACCACCTCGGGCCATCACCTTGGCGATAAATTCTGATGTACCCGTCACATTGACAGCCCAAGCACGCTCATGTTCGCGTGCACAAATATCGGGAGCGGAAATCGCGGCCGTTAAAAACACAACATCTGATGAGCGAACGATTCCGTAGTCAAAATCATTCGGTTTATCCAGACGAAGGCGAAGCACAGAATCTAAACCCACGGATGATGTGCCCGTAGCTACAGATACCTCACTTGCACGACCAAGAAGGAGAGCACCTATGTATCCAGAAGCACCCACAACAAAAACATTCAGTCTATACATACTCAGATTACCAACGACAACTTTGGGATAGGCACCAATCCAGTGCCCCTCATAACCACCTCCTGGCGGTTCGAGTAATCGATACGCATTTCCCATTAAATTTCGAGAGCAATATCGAAATGGAAAATCGCAACTAGGTATCCATCAACATTTGTTTCTCGCAGAGGAACTCTAAAGTGAATCCCTCGGCTTTCTGAGAGTTAGATACACCAGAAGCAAAAACGACGGCCTCTGGGTCCTTCCTAAAATGTGAATTGAATACCGAAACAATGAACCCATTACCGATTATCATTTTTGAATGCTGAATGGTGGCTTGATTATCAATCCCTGCCCGGTAGGAAGTGCCAGCACCGTTACTCCTGTTCTATGTGCAAAACTGTCAATCGCTACTTTTTGCGAATCATAGCCTTTGTAAGCATAATCATCGAAAAGCATAAAAGCTCCGGGCACTAAGAGGGGCCAAAAGAACTCAGCGGCTCTTTGTTCCGGTATCGCACAATTCATATCAAGATGAAGATACGCTATTTCTTCTGTTCTAACCTGAGGTAGAGTCTCGGGAACAGATCCCTGAATAATGTGTACCCGCTGCCACTCTGAGAAATTGGCTCTGACTGCCCCTACATTACATTCATATCCACCAGCATCTAAAATTTTTTGATTAATTTCTAGCTTCCCTTGAAGCATCTCTTCTTCCGTAAGGAAACGTTGATCCATTCCATTGAATGTGTCTAGCAAGTAAAAGGATTTATTAAGTACGTTCCAGTTTAGATAATGCATGATAGCAGAGCTATTAAAACCCTTGTTGACCCCACATTCGACAAAATCACCTTTTAATTTGCTTGCACAATGTGCTGCCCATAAAACAACGTGGGCACGCCAATAAAATCGAGAATCTACGCCGGATGATGCTTTAAGACCCCTTTTATAAGCAGAGATAAAAGATGGATCATCCATAAATTCGTGATTGTGAATGCTCTGTAACCCATCTTCATTGTAAAGATTCGTGACAAGAGAAAAATGGTTTCTATATAGAGTGTATCCACATATATTTAAGACGTGCTTAACAAGCCTTTTAAGTGGCATCATCATTGTGTTACTCGTTTGACTTCCTCGTACATAAATTAGGAGACAAGCCCCTTGAGTAGTAAGGATCTGTCACTGGATATTTCACCATTACAGCAAGCATGTGCGTCGGTGTGAGCTTCCCGCATCTTAGTCCTTCTTCATCAGCCTGATGAACGCGATCAATGAAGTTCATGTCCCATTGCTCTAATGGATTGAAATTATGTCCAAAACAGCGATCAACAAAAATGTCTATCGCACTTCCAAAACCGATAAATTTATCACAATGGAACATTTCAATCAGCAAAGGCAAAATATCCTGAGCGCGAATTCCCTCGAACCCTTCTTTGCTACAATCCCAATTTTCATACTCTTCTTCATGCCTATTCAAGAGAACATTGAACTTGTGCTTGTTAGGTAATTCCTTCCAGAATCGATTTACGATGTCCAATGATTCCGGCCATCTTTGGTGTCCATTTCTGCCGATCATGTCACTTATAATAAAGGCACCCTTATGGTGCAGTTTTTTCTTAACTGCCTCAAATAGGTGCTCCAACTCTGTTACATGATGCAAAGATTGATTGGCTATTACGCCATCATAAATGGCTGTCGGCATCCACGTATTGAAGTCTCCTTCAACGAAGCGCATGAATTCAAGCACACCATTCTGTTCCGAAATTTTCAGACCTCTATCCAACATTACAGGATTGAGTTCTAGACACTCAAAAATAAAATTACGACACCCACCTTGCAACATTGACTTTGCAATAGCCACCTCCACATCACAGTTGCCGGAACCAATGCTCACAAATCGTGAAATTGATGACTTTGTCCGATTTTTCGCGCTCAAAAGATTCTGCGTAAAAAATTCTTCGATCGTTTTAAAACCAGCCTCTTGAAATATCGGGACCAAATATTTATTCGACCAATAATGATAAATTTTTGGTAGGTCGTGAACATTGACTTGTTTTTCATATATTGCCAGTTCTTGCTGAATTTTTTTCTGGTAATTGGCATTAACCACAGAATCAGTCAAATTTGACTTACCGTTTTGAGTTACGGAGGCATTAGTTAAAATTGGCCTATAAAGCGTCAGCGGCCTAGTGTTTCGCACAGAACCTAAACCCAACTCACAAAGTATTTCAGCTAAATTTTTCCATGCGGCCTCATCTCCCCAAGTATTTTCAGCAAACTCCAACCCGTTAATGCTAATTCGATTCCAGAGAGATTCATCTTGATAGAGTTTCACAATAGCATCTGAAAATCGCTCCGCACTCGTTGCAACAAGAATATTTTGTCCATCTATTAGTGACATACCTTCTGCCGCTAGTGGCGTTGCCACAACGGGTAAGCCTACGGCCATTGCTGACCCGATCTTGCCTTTGATACCCGCCCCATAGCGTAAAGGGGCAACCGAAACGCGCATTTTGTCGAGCAGAGGGGTAAGATTTTCGATAAAACCGGTAATAATCACGTCCTCACATGCCAAGGATTCTATTTCGGCTGGTGGATTGCTACCAACAGCATAAAAACGTACACCCGACAATCTCTGACGAAGTAGCGGCATGATTTCCGCCACGAAATATTGCACGGCATCAACATTCGGGGTGTGCTGATAACCACCGACAAAGACGATGTCGCGACGACCTTCGAATGTCTTACTTGTTCCCTGAATATCCATAACCAAGGGGAATACATGAAGCATCACATCGGGCAACTCAGAACGCAGAAGTTCGAGTTCAGCAGTGCTGTGAACTATCGAAGCGTCGGATAAACGGATAGCCGCCAGTTCCCGCTGCTTCATACTGTCTGCTATTTTTTGTTTCGCTTTATCTGATTGAAGTTCGGCTTCGCGCGACATACGTAGAAAGTGCAAGTCGATCGTATGGAAAAGCACCTTGGCTTTAGAACAATATTTACGAACAGTACTGATTTGCCGCTCGACTACGACCGGACGAAATAGAAGGACGAGATCGTAGCGTTGACCGCTCTCTTCCAAGTGCTGCTTAACACTCATAATGTAAGGGGCGTACAGCACTTCAACACCGGCCCGTTGCAGTTCAGTAGTGTATTCATGGATGTATAGGAAGTTGTCTTCAGGGATGAATGTCACCTGAAAATCCATTTCCCTCAACAACAACAATAAATTGAATACAGTAACCGAGCCTGCATCCTGATTAGGCATGGGGGTACAGTGATCTATTACCAATGCCCGGCGCGTTGGACTGCGATCTTTAGCTTTATCAACATCAACACCAGCAGGCTGGTGAGTCCGCAGGTACCCTTTCCAACGCTCGAACAATTTTTTACTGTTCTCGACTTGGTAGGCTTTGACTCCTTGCGATGTGTCCGTGCCCGATGTAACGCCCTCGTGATGAATGACAGTTGACAACGGTTGATAGATCACGCGATAGCCCTTGTCTCGAATTTTGAGGGCAAGGTCTGAGTCTTCGCAGTAAGCTGGCAGATAATACTCGTCAAAACCACCCAACTCTTCAAATAGTGTCCTTACCACCATGATGGAGGCCCCGGAACAATAATCGACCTCCCTAGCGTAGTTGTAGACCGGAATCAGTGGATCTTGGAATCTTCCAAAGTTCCACACACTGCCATCTTGCCAAATAATACCGCCTGCCTCCTGTAAACGTCCATCAGGATAAACAAGTTTGGAACCTGTTAATCCCGTACCGGGAAACTGATGGAAAGTGCACACCAATGCATCCATCCATCCCGAGGTGACTTCAGTATCATTGTTCAGGAAATACAGGTATTTACCTTGAGCAACCTTGGCGCCGATATTGCTCGAACGAATAAAACCTTGATTTTTCTCGTTGCATATCAAGCAAATGCCATTAATATTGGTCAATATTTCTACCGAATTATCAGGTGAGCAATCATCCACTACGATGACCTCGAATTTGGCCTGAGGTAAATTCGCGGCAATTGAAGCTAGACAGCGCAGCGTGTAATCAACCTTGCCATAGACTGGAACAATGACGGAAACCAATGGATTTGGTGAGACATGTATCTCGATTTTTTTAGCAAAATCGGCCGGGTCGGCAAATCGCTCTGGAATCGCTTGCTTCTGTGCTGACAAATTCAGAATTGGAATTGTTGTTGAATGATTACCGTTTAGGAGTAATAATTTTGGGAAATACTTCGCAAGCACATTTCTATGGGTAGCCTTGGTTTGATGACTTAATGGGAGCGATTGATACATACGTTTTGACAAACGCAAACTCGCCTTTGCATATTTTTTCGCTTGTTGCCTTGGAGAGGAGGCCCAGAGTCGCCCCTCACGTAATGGCAGAGTCAGTCGCCATGAATTACTCCGTGTGAACGCTAGCAATCGGGTACGCTCTTCCTTAAGGTCAGCATCTAGTCTCAGTGCCCACTGTCCTCTTCGAACCGTTTCGTCTGTGAGGCTGGAGATTTGCCCGTCTCGCTCGGCTACCGCCTCGTTGAGGCTGGCGATTTGCCCGTCTTGCTCGGCTACCGCCTCGTTGAGGCTGGCGACCAAAACCCCGTTGTGTTGCCCTGTAGTCAGTAATAGCTCACGCATTCTCTTAGCGTCTTCTAATGAACTAAAGTGACTTTTATTTGTTGGATGTGAAATAAATGCCAGACTCCGCTGCCTATTGAGATATTCACTCCCAGCTTGCAAGGCTCCGACATTAGTCGTGTACTTTTGAAAAACTTCAAAAACCTGATCTTCGATGATATGATAAAAGTTCATTTCACATTCCATGAAAATAGTACGATGCATAAGGACATCATCTAGTTTTATAGATGCTAACGTGACACCAGACAAGCTTTGTTCTACTTGCTTGCGATATTGTGTATTAATAGTAATTTCATCCATATCAACCACAAAATCACAGGCGCTCCGGCCCGTAATATACGCATATAGCCATAGGCCAAAGAAAAGACAATAGTCAGCCTTAGGAGATATTGGATGCTCGTAGCTGTAAGTCAGCTTTGAAAGGATATCTTTCCCTGGCAAAGGAAGGAAACCACTTAATTTCATGATATCCTGGAGCACGGACGGAAGGTTTGGTTGAGAGTAGATAATTCTTGGGGTGGCTGCTATATAGGTGTCAACCTTGTATGAGTACCACTGATCCCATGGATTTCTTAGCAAGAAGACATGTTTAGAAGCATAGTTAGCCTTAAGCCAATGTACGCGTCCGACCGTTCGCGTACATTGAAGGACAGGACTCTGTAGGCTACCTCTAATCAAGGTATCCAGGTAGGTCTTAAGTTCAGGTTCATTTGTTTCTTGATCCAAGAAAAACCGTTCAAAACTTAGCCGAGGATGAAAAGTTTTCTTGATTTCAGGCAAGAGATGTTCGTATTCATCAAAATAACCGCCTAGCAGAAAGTTATGCCTTAGTTTCTCCTTTAATTCTCCTCTGCGTCCAGTAATATCGCACCAATTTGTAGACAAGGTAGCAATAATTTCATGAATCGGCTCATGATAGACGTGATAAAGCCCAGTACGTTTAAGCGCATTATAAAAAAATGTGCTACCCGAACGAAAGAGTGAGTGTATGAAGGTTGCTTGAAGCGGTGTGTCTTGATTATTGTGTTTCATGCACTATCCATTCATTTCCCGCCTGGCCTGAAGCTGTGTCTTAATTGTGGGATAAAGCTGTGCCGTGCCAGAGACCATTTCGTGATCACGTCCAAGGCTTTTGAATAACAAAGTGTCCATACGGCGTTGCAGAAAAATAAGGCCTCCAGTGTGATCGTCTGAATGGACACCGCAGGTTAGATAATAAATACCGGGACCAAGATTATTGGTAAGGCTGAATGAGACGATAACTTCATCTCCCTCAATGTAGTCACAAAGAGATTCGGCTCGACCCGCAGTGTTAACACCAAAAACGCAGATCCCCTCTTTATTTGTAAACATTATGCCAAAAACAGGTCTTTTAACACCTGCAGAAAAGCAAACCTTATAGGAAACAATAAATTCCATTCCTGATTTAAGTAAGTTAAGCTTTTTCTTGGCAATGTTACTTAACTGGATATCTAGAATCCTTGCACGGACATCACCATATATTTTTTCATCACTTACAAGTAATTCTGGATCTATTTCCGGTGAATTATCAATTATGCCAATTCCATTCGCTTGGGCAAACTCGTTTTGGCTGTTGTTGGACGCTCCAAAGAGATCTCTCTCATACTCAATGCAAACTTCTTTTGCTCTTCCTTGATGACGTACTTCATTGCAATTCAGGTAAATCGCCTCAGTACAGACTTTTTTTACAATTTCAGTATCATGACTGACAAAGAGAAGCGTTACTCCAGATTGACTTAACTCTTCAATTTTACGCATGCACTTGCGCTGAAAAGCAACATCGCCCACGGCAAGGGCTTCATCAACAACCAGAATTTGAGGCTGAACATTAATAGCGACAGCAAAAGCAAGTCGCATCAACATGCCACTCGAATAAGTTTTAACTGGCCTGTCAATGAATTCCCCAATATCGGCAAAAAGAAGAATGTCTCCAAAACATGCATCCGTTTCCTCTTTACTCAACCCAAGCACTGCCGCATTCATATACACATTTTCCCGTCCAGTGAACTCGGGGTCAAATCCAGACCCCAACTCCAAAAGCGCCGCGACGCGACCATTGGTTTCTACTGCACCCGAAGTTGGAGTCAATGTGCCACAGATAATTTGTAAAAGCGTTGATTTTCCTGCCCCATTGCGCCCTACAATACCAACTGACACTCCTTTCTTGATTTCAAATGAGACATCTTTAAGGGCCCAAAAATCGCGAAAGTATTGTTTTGTATTTTGTCCAATAAAGTGTTGTAGAGGGGGCACGAGAAATTGCTTGAGGCGATCACGAGGGGAATCATATATCTGGTAACATTTACTGAGCCTACTAACACGGATAGCGATATCGTCCGTAGGGGTTATCTCTTCCGATGGTTCTTCTTGCAAAGCGCAAGACATATTCGGATGACTAGAGGACATCAGCAAAGCCCTTTCTGGTTTTTTGGAACCAGGCATAGCCCGCCCATGCAACAGCAGTAGCGGATATAGTATAGATCCCCAAACCAGACCATTGGGGCAGATGCCCCCAAACTAGAACCTCACGCGTTTGTTCGATGATAAAGGTGAGCGGGTTTGCCATTATCCAGGGACGAAATTTCTCTGGCACTGCACTCATCGGATAAAAAACGGGCGAGAGAAACATCAGCACGGTCAGAATAATACCGATGGTTTGTCCCACATCGCGCAAGAATACACCCAGAGATGCCAGTATCCAGGCAAGACCGATGATCAAAATGACAAACGGCAACAAAACCAATGGCGCAAGCATGGCTGTCCAATATAGATAGCCATTAAAGAGCACAAAAGCACCCAGTAGCACAAAAAAACTAACGATAGCATGAAACAATGCGACACCCAAGGTAATCACCGGGAGGATTTCTATTGGAAACACAACCTTCTTGACAAAATTAACGTTAGAAAGAATCAAACCCGGCGCGCGGCCCAGTACTTCTGCAAACAATCCGTGGACAATCATGCCGACAAAGAGCACCACGGCAAACTGTGTTTTGCTTTCCTCTCCCTCCGTTCCCCAGCGGGCTTTAAAGACCTCCGAAAAAACGAAGGTATATACAGTCAACATAAAAACAGGATTAAAAAAAGACCAAGTGAGACCCATCACAGATCCTTTGTAACGACCAACGACTTCACGTTGGGTCATTTGCACAATAAGCCGACGATTATGCCACAAGCTACGGAAGAGTGCTATGAGATTGGTTGGCTGAGATGCGTGGGGGTTCATGTATTGTTCTCAGTTTCGGACATATTCGCTGTGGTGGTGCTTGTGGATAAAAAAATGGACATGGTTGAATGAGTACTCCATGGCCCCCCAAAAAAAATATCACAAGA
Source organism: Nitrospirota bacterium (assembly GCA_029261215.1). GTDB lineage: Bacteria > Nitrospirota > Nitrospiria > SBBL01 > JAADHI01 > JAADHI01. The sequence goes on from JAJDBT010000029.1 coordinate 37,587, forward strand.
AGTTTTTCGAGCCCAGAGTTCAACATACAGCAGTGGATTTACCGACCCTCCAGTTTCAACGAGAAACGGCCATTACTCGCCTTCCTTATGCCAATAATATATCTTTAAATACGATTCCAATGACAGGATTATACTTCACAAGTAAAATGGACAAGGCATTCTGTCATCATTAAAAAAAAAGGGCAAGCTAATCTAGAAGGTTTCTTCAAATCAATATAAGTGGATACACCTTCTCCAGAAGTAGATCAATGAATGTTTCAAAAAGTAATTAGACCTCCTGATGGTGCGGTGGCCCAAAGACAATCTCAAAACATATTACGCAGTTCTTGGACATTTGCTGCTTCAACCGATCACTCGCGTTAGCGTAACCCTATGGCATTTACTAAGCGGTTCCTCGAAGATAGGCCTCTGGTCATATTTTTTTTCTGTTTTCACGACCAAGATTTTTAGAAGAGATTATCCCACACTGAATTATTCTCCCGACAACTTGTTCTACGCAAGTACCTAATTCGTCTGTCCCAGTTTTTATGGTAAGTTCAGGGTTTTCAGGTACTTCGTAAGGAGCGGAGATGCCCGTGAATTCCAGTATATCTCCCGCCCGAGCTTTTTTGTAGATGCCTTTGGCATCGCGTGACTCGCAAACTTCTAGAGAGGCGGCACAATAGATCTCCATAAAGCCATCCTCCTCTACCAGACCGCGGACGCGTTCGCGGTCTCTATGATAGGGAGAAATGAAGGCGGTAAGTACAATTACTCCCGCTTCCATAAAAAGCTTGGCCATTTCACCGATACGGCGAATATTTTCCTGACGGTCTTTCAATGAAAATCCCAGGTCGCTGCAGAGACCGTGACGGACGTTGTCGCCATCCATTACAAAGGTGCGACAACCAAGCTGATGCAAGGCTTCTTCAACTGCATGCGCAATAGTAGATTTACCTGATCCGGATAATCCGGTAAACCAGATAATTGCACCGCAATGGCCATTTTGCGCTTCACGGCGCGCTCGAGTGATAGTGGGGTGGTGCCAGATGACATTAGATGAAACCGGATTAAATTCCTGATTTACCATTCCCAATCCATAAGATTCATTCAAATTAAAAATCCGAAAAAAATGCTCTCATCACCTATTAAAGACATTCCTTGCCAGAACACTTAAATTACTTATACCAACTTATCCTCAATCCTTCGGCTTCAGGTCCAGCACATACGGTGATTCAGGATCATCTTCGTGCCGTATTTCATCAATTTCTTCCTTCTTTTCTCGTCCCATAAACAAACGGTTTGGACAGTTAATGACAACGCCATCTTTTCCGCCTACATTTTGATAAGCGTGAACTACGCCTTCAGGAACAATAACAACGGCATGAGCGTCTTCACCCACAACAACCTGGATTTTGTTTTGAAATGTCGGGCTTTTTTCACGGTTATCCCAAAGCGTCACTTTAAAATTAGACGGTCCAATAAAACAGAAATAATCC
>JAJDBT010000030.1 GCA_029261215.1 Nitrospirota bacterium
TGCCTCCCGTTGCAAAATTATCCCGGGAGCATGGCAGAAAAAATGACCGTGGTTCAAGTCGGTAACAGACAAAATGATAATATTTCCCTTTAATTACATGATGTTGTATAGCTTAGGGCTCATTTAACCGGACAGTAGTGACAAAAACAAAGTCTCACAATGGGAACCATTATGTCGTGCTTGGCGATTTAACCCTGCATGGCGTCACCAAAGAAGTCGTGCTTGATTTGGAGCTGTTTGGAACAGTTAAAGATCCCTGGGGCAATCTTCGTGGCGGCGGAAGCGGAACGACTGAAATCGACAGAAAAGATTTTGGCATTGTTTGGAACAAACTCCTTGAAACCGGCGGCTTCGTGGTTGGCGAAAAAGTCAAAGTTTCATTAGAAGTCGAGGGTATTTTAAAGAAATAGCCTTGAGATTTTCCCACCCAAGACCCACAGCGGCATCATCCGTACGATAAAAACGCAGGGGCGGATACTTGTGTCCGCCCTCTTCTGCCTATCGCACGCACAAGCGTACCTCTGACGAAAGACAACGAGACATCGTTACAATGTTCGTCATTTACTCACAACTATTCGCCTTCAAACCCCTGTTTATCCAATAAAATTGGCGACATCAGAATGACCGCTATACTTGAAGGATGCATCAGCAAAACACCCTACCGCCTCATTTCTATGTAAGAGCTGACCATGATGAACAAAAAATCACTCATCAGCTTATTACGCTTGGCATTCGCATGATGTTCTGAGGTGTTTACGATTGCTAAAACGACTCATTCTTACAATTTACCTGCTGCTCTTGTTTCCCCCCTCTGTAAGGGCTGAGGTTGTCGTCAGTCATTGTCCATCCCTCTAACCCGGGTACCCTCCTAAAAAACACAGACATTCTGTCTATTTACCTCTTTGATAAAGTCACATGGGAAAACGGCCTCGCCATTCTTCCGATCAATCTTTCAGTCCGTGATCCAATCCGTAAAGAAATGTCCCAAAAGTTGATCAAAGACAGCTTGGGGGAGATTAGCGATTTTTATCTCATGTGTGCCCTATCCGGCCAGGGGAACCCCCCGATGATCATAAAAAATCCAGCGGGCGTAAAGGCTTTTATTAAAAAAACTCAGGGTGCCATCGGCTATATCGATCGATCAGACCTTGATGATTCCGTCAAAGAGATTTCCATTCTCGAAATGGACGGGAATCGATGAAAACCCCTCTGACCCTCAAGCTTCGGACAAAGGTTCTACTCGCTTCATTTATTCCGACACTGATCGTTCTCTCGATTGTCGGCAGCCTCTTTGTCGATCAATTCAATCGATTGGTCATCCAGAAACAAGTTGATGCGTTATTGAGTATTCCTACCATGCTGGAAAACACCATCAGTTCCCCTGAATTTTGAATTATCGCCACTTGCTGCATAGCGGAATTCTGCTCCTCAATAACCTGCGAAGTGAAGTGATCGAAATCAAGATCTATGCCTACGAAGAAGGAACATTCAGAGTCATTGCCTCTACAGATCAGAAAAAAATCGAACATGAGGTTTCACCGAAAAGATTAAAACCCTTGAATGCGGGGAAATACTTCACTTATCAGAACACGCAATCTGGAACAAAAATACTCACGATTGATGCGCCCCTGCGTTCTCAAGGACAAGCAGTGGCTGTCGTTTCTATTCTTTCTACCGTGCTTCTTCAAGAAACTATGATGACCTATTTTAAAAAACTGGTTTTTGTGATTGCACCCATTGGCGGCACTCTGCTTTGGGCCTTTATTTATCTTTCATTTAAAAAGATCTTTTTTGACCGGCTAAGGAAGCTTTCCGCTGCTTCCAGAGAAATTTCCGCAGGGAAGTGGCCGACGCGTATCCCGGTAAAATGGCATGATGAAATGGGGGAGATCGAAGATACATTTAATCAAATGAGCCTCTCACGACAACGTGCAGAAGAAGCCCTGGAAGAGCAGGCCATCCGGGACGCCCTGACAAAACTGTACAACCGTCGTTATTTCGACACCCGCATTCAGGAAGAAATTGACCGGGCCTCACGCGAAAAAACCCGTTTCGCCGTCCTCATCTGTGACCTCGATTCTTTTAAAGAAATTAATGATTCTCTGGGTCATCAAGCCGGGGACGATGTTTTGAAAGTGGCCCGAACCCTGGGAGATTCGACCCGAGGCAGCGTTTTAGATGGGGTGGAGATGAGTTTGTCGTCATATTGGCAGATCCGTCGGCAGAGCATGTCGTTGAAGTTGCTCATCGGATCAGGAGAGGCATACAAAAAATCAGGCATTTCAGTAAAACGGCCATTGACCTGAGTATCGGCGTGGCCTTTTACCCTCAACACGGAATGGACGCCGAAAACCTGATTCGGGTCGCTGATCGGGCGCTTTACATTGCTAAAAAAGGCGGTGACAAAATCCATGTAGGCGAATAAGAGTTTCACCTCAACGACAATGCGATTGATACGGTTTTTCAGCCCATCATGGACGTCTGGAACGGAACAGTCTATGCCCAGGAAGCTTTAAGCCGTGATCCTTCCGAAAAAAGTTCAATATTCTCTCTTTTTAAAAAATACCAGGCCATCGGACCATTACGGGAATTAAAAACACTTTGTTTTAAAAAGCAAATCGAAACCGCCCGCAAGAGAAATCTTAAAAAGATATTTATTAATGTAGATTTTGAATTACTCAGTCACCTAGACCTTGTTCGTCTCCCGGAAAATATGGAAATCGTGTTAGAAATTTCAGAACTGGAAGCGCTTGAAGATATCCAAAACCACCTCGAAGTCGCCGAACGGTGGCGTGAATTCGGGTATCAATTTGCCATAGATGACTTTGGTGCCGGATTTATCTCTTTGCCTTTTCTCTCTCTTTTGGTTCCCGAATACATCAAGATCGACCGCTCTGCCATCTTACGAGCAGGTGCGTCTGAAAAGTTTAAACAATTTTTGTCAGATGTAAGAATTAAGCGCGTTGTTTACAGGATTTCGAGTATTGTATCTCTGAGGAGGTTCTGTAGACATGGTAATGCACAAGAGGATCAGGTTAACGCCGCTTGCCCGAGAGGAGGTCTGGCGTTTATGGCAAACTGGGTACTGGAAAGTCGCCGCGCTTTCCGATCAGTTTAGGGTATCGAGACCAACGATTTACAAGGTTCTGGCGCGGGCGAGGAAACAAGAATTCTCTCCGCGCCGAAGTGTCAACAAACGCTTCAAAACACTGAAATTCGGTCTGAAGCGTTTAGCCAAGATTGAAAAAACACTTGAGGAGAAGCGTAATCAGGAAGCCAGACGATACAACAAATCGTATCCCGGAGAAATGCTTCACTTCGACACGAAACGTTTGCCCTTGCTAAAAGGAGAAGAGGCCACCCGGCCAAGAGAATA
>JAJDBT010000004.1 GCA_029261215.1 Nitrospirota bacterium
CCGTAAACAAATGATTTGAATTTCTGCACACGATTGAGGATAGTCTTGATCTGCATCCTGCTCCTTTTCTCCGTTTTGATGGTGAGTTTGCACTTCCATCTTCTCAGAGTGGGGCAGGATGCTCTACTACTCAAATCTCACGATGACTAAACTTCTCAATGCCAATCCTCCGTATTTTTACCCACTAATTTTCCTGAAGAGCCATATTTTTGGGTGTAATCCCTACCGACTTTTCCAATACAACTTAACTGTGTAACAGACATGCCCTTTAGCATGAGAATGTCACCTTGTTTGTATTTTAAGGTAATCGGCATCCCACATTCTGTCAAGAAATCCACCTCTGCGCCAAAGGCCATTTTTTAGAAGTAAAACTGTTGGATGACGGAATGTAGCGTGAGGCGATCGATCTTCAGAAAAGAAGAAATGCTTAAAGATTTAAAGAGGGCTGAAGACGAACGACATCAATCCGGATTTTAATGAGGAAAAACCGATTTTCTGATCCGATTCAAAAACTGGTGACCAGATAATCCTTCTCACCCGGATTCAGGAATATTTTTAGGGGGAACACATGACATGCGGAAACTTAAAATGTCAGCCTTCGGGGTCGATCTCGTAACGATAACTTTCGATCACGGTATTGGCCAGCAACTTTTCACACATCGCTTCGACCGATTTTTTGGCAGAGTCGATGGGCGCAGGTTCAAGTAAAACCTCCATATACTTCCCGACACGAACCCCCTTGACCCCTTTAAAACCCAGGACGGAAAGTGCGTGTTCGACAGTCTTCCCTTGAGGGTCGAGAATGCTTTCTTTCAGTGAAATATAGATTTTTGCTTTCATGATTTTTCATATCCTTTTCCAAAAACACGTTCATAACTGGTTTCCAGGTGTTGCAGATATTGCCAGGGATCAAAACAGGCGTCGATTTCGCTCCGGGTCAGATGTTTTGAAACAGACGGATTGGCCGAGATCGCCGATTGGAATGATCCGCCGTTTTCAAAAATCTCCATTGCGGTTTTTTGCACGATGGCATAGGCCGTCTCCCGCTCCATCCCCGTTTGGATGAGACGAAGCAGGATTTTTTGAGAATAAAGTGTTCCGCCCGTCATATCCATATTTTTACGCATTCGCTCGGGATACACCACGATACGACGAATCATGTTGGTAAATCGTTTCAGCATATAGTCCAGCAAGACCGTGCTGTCCGGTAAAATCAGGCGCTCGACGGACGAGTGACTGATATCCCGCTCGTGCCAAAGTGGAATGTTTTCAAGCGCGGCGGATGCATTGGCGCGGATAACGCGGGAAAGACCGGAGATATTTTCGGTACTGACAGGGTTGCGTTTGTGCGGCATCGCGGAAGAACCTTTTTGGCCCACCTCGAAAGGCTCCTCTGCTTCACCGACCTCTGTCCGCTGCAAATGTCGGATTTCCACAGAAAATCGTTCCAGACTGGAGGCGATTAGGGCAAGGGACTGCATAAATTGCGCATGGCGATCCCGATGAACAATTTGGCTCGATACCGGCTCGGGGGTTAATCCGAGCTGATCACAAACGTATTGCTCAATCTCCGGGGAGATATGGGCATAGGTTCCCATCGCACCGGATATTTTCCCGACAGACACAATCTGCTTCGCCTCATTCAGCCGGACAAGGTTGCGCTTTGTTTCTTCATACCAATGACAGAGTTTAAGGCCAAAAGTGATCGGCTCCCCGTGAATGCCATGTGATCGGCCGATCATCAGGGTCTTTTTATACCTGATGGCCTGGGTTTTCAAGGCTTCCAGTAAATCTTCAAGATCTGCAATTAAAATGTCTGACGCTTCACGAATCAAAAGGGCCAAGGCAGTGTCGAGCACATCCGAAGAGGTCATACCCAAGTGAATAAAACGGCCCGACTCCCCAACCTTTTCTGTGACGGAGGTTAAAAAGGCAATGACATCGTGTTTAACCACTTTTTCAAGCGCGTCAATCCGGGCCGGATCAATCTCTGCTTTTTCCCGAATCTCGTCCAAAGCCGCCTGCGGCATCTCCCCGGCTTTGACCAAGGCCTCACAAGCGGACAACTCAACCTTTAACCATGTTTCATATTTTTTTTGATCTGACCAGATGGCAACCATCTCCGGCCGTGAATATCGCTCAATCATTTTTTCAATGTCCTTTGACGCTTTAAAAATAACACGATCATCCGTGTTTTCACTTTAAATTACGAGGCCGAACCGTATAAAAACTTTTCACTGTGCAGACTGTGTTCCAGGCTTTTTGCTTGTTCACTATCTCGCATGAGTAATGTAATCTGATCGGATGCCGATTCATTTTTTAAGCCCAGAAGGGCACAACAGGATGAAACCTTTTGCCATGTTTCAAGCGTCGGAGAAAATGAGGTTAGGGTGTCTATTTCAAGCGCACTTTCGCGAACTTTCAAACCGGAAAGTGTTTCCAGAATCCGCGCAAGCGCCATATCAAACTGTGACGCCGCGTAGTCGGTCGATTTTCCAAGTCCGATCAGCACCACTTTCGGGATATTCAGTTTTCCTTCTGTCGAAACCAGAAGCGCACTGCCTAACGTCCCTTTATAATGGTGTTTTTTAAGCAAGTGAGAAAAAACACCATTATAATACCAGTCCACCTCCCCTGCTAGGCCCCGGAGTGGACGAACATCCTCAAAGCAGGTCACGACAAGTATGTCCTTCCGTAAACGATTCAGACTTCCTGAATAAACGTTCACTCTCACAGATCAAGCCGTTTCCTGAGATGTAGGCATTGAGGCCGACTTTGGAAAATCGAGTTGAATGCGATCCAGAATACCGTTGATAAAACCGCCCGAGTGTTCGTTTCCATAGAGTTTTCCAATTTCGATGGCCTCATTAATCGTTACTTTGGCAGGAACCTCTGGCAAATAAATCAGTTCAAAAATAGAAAACCTCAAAATATTGCGATCGACGATCGCCATTCGCCCTGTCGACCAATTTTCTGTGTATTTTTTGATGATATCATCAATCTCTGCCTGATGCGCCCTGACACCCTGAACCAACACGTTTGCAAATGTTTTCACGCCTGCGACCATTTTTTTTTCTATAGAGGCATTCGGTATGAGGGCATCGACTTCCTGACCTTTTTTAAACTCTGCCTGAAACAGAATTTGAAGTGCACATTCCCTGGCGGTACGTCTTAAACCCATATCGTCATTTTCCTAAAAATAGTTGTTTGAATTAATTGAGGATGCTGTAGAGATGCGCCATTTCGATTGCGGCAAGCGCAGCTTCTGCGCCTTTGTTATTTTGAAGACTCGACCGTGCAATGGCCTGCTCGACGGTTGATGTAGTCAATACGCCAAAAATAACAGGGATCCCTAATTCTATGGAAAGTTGTCCAATGCCACGGCTGACTTCAGTACAGATATAATCAAAATGCGGGGTTTCTCCTTGAATCACTGCACCGAGACAAATCAAGGCGTCAAAACGATCAAGCTGCCCCATGTGACTCACGACGCCCGGGATTTCAAAAGCCCCAGGAACAGATGCCACTTCAATATCTTCGGGACGGGTTCCCATTTGATCAAGCACCTTGAGCGCGCCTTCCAAAAGTGCATCCGTAATCGCCTGATTAAAACGACTGACAATCAAACCCACGCGCAAACCCGCGCCGTTCAATTCCCCTTCCCATTTTTGTATGTCCATAAATGAATCGCTCAGAGCAGCTAGAAAAAAATCTTAGACCTGGTTGAGCATATGCCCCATTTTTTTCTTTTTGGTTCGCAGGTATTCCACGTTTTGTTCATGCGGCACCGATTCAATCTGAACCCGTTCCACCACTTCAAGTCCATAGCCGTCAATACCTACAATTTTTCGGGGGTTATTGGTCATTAAGCGAATTTTCTTCAAACCCAGATCAACCAGTATCTGTGCCCCAATCCCGTAGTCCCTCAAATCATCTTTAAATCCAAGTTCCAAATTGGCTTGAACGGTGTCCCGGCCTTTGTCTTGTAAATCGTAGGCTTTCAATTTGTTGACTAGTCCGATCCCCCGGCCCTCTTGATTCAAATACAACAAGACGCCCTTCTCTTCCTTATTAATTTGACGCATCGCGGCATGCAGTTGATCGCCGCAATCGCAGCGATTTGAACGGAAGATATCTCCCGTGACGCAGCCGGAGTGAACGCGCACCAACGTCGGCTCATCAGGCCTAATATCGCCTTTAATCAAGGCGATATGGCATTCATGATCAATTTCATTTTGAAAGGCAATCGCCCGGAAAGTACCGTATTCTGTGGGCAACTGGGCCTCGGAAGCCCGATGAACCAAGGATTCCCGTGTCATCCGATAGGCAATCAGTTCTTTCACGGTCACGCGATTCAAGTGATGTTTTTTGCCAAATGCGATCAAATCCGGCGTGCGCATCATCGTTCCGTCTTCGTTCATAATTTCGCAAATAACACCCGCAGGCATCAATCCCGCGAGGCGCGCCAAATCGACAGAGCCTTCCGTTTGCCCTGCACGTTTGAGGACACCGCCGGGTTGTGCGGCAATCGGGAAAATATGGCCAGGGCGTACTAAATCTTCCGGTTTCGCATCGGGAGCAATGGCATCTAATATTGTTTTGGATCGGTCTGCAGCAGAAATACCCGTACTAATGCCATGACGCGCATCAATTGAAACCGTAAATGCCGTTCCGAAAGAGGCTGTATTTTCTTGCGCCATTTGAGGAAGTTGCAGTTGTTTTGCGTGAGATTCAGTCAAAGTGAGACAAATGAGACCTCTCCCGTGAGTGGCCATAAAGTTAACCACTTCCGGCGTAATCTTCTCGGCGGCAATAATAAGATCGCCCTCGTTTTCACGATCTTCATCATCGTTCATGATGACCATCTTGCCCGCTTTAAAATCGGCGATGGCTTGCTCAACCCTTTGAAAATCCATATTTTTTTCTCACTATTTAAGTTAAAACTTTATGCGTCACTATAAAGAAAACACGGTGTGGTGTCAATCCGTTCTCAAAAAAATAGGGGCGGATTTTACACCCGCCCCTACCCTGTGAATCAGGATCTTCTTAAGCAAAAAAAACAAGCTTAAGCGTCATAATACATCATGAATTCAAAAGGATGAGGTCTTAATCGTAGCGCGTTCACCTCATTGCTTCTTTTGTAATTGATCCAGTTTTGAACGATGTCCTCGGTAAAAACATCCCCTTTTAGGAGAAAGGCATGATCGGCTTCAAGGGCATTTAAGGCATCATCCAGACTGCCGGGCATCGTCGGGATGCCTGAGGCTTCTTCCGCTTCCAGTTCATAGAGATTTTTCTCCATGGCCGCACCAGGATCTATCTTGTTTTCAATCCCGTCAAGACCTGCCATCAACATGGCGCTAAAAGCCAGATAGGGATTACAGGTGGGATCAGGAAAACGCACTTCAATGCGTTTTGCCTTAGGACTGTTCGAATACATCGGTATCCGGATAGACGCGCTCCGGTTACGGCTAGAGTAAGCCAAATTCACAGGCGCCTCAAAACCGGGGACCAACCGTTTATAGGAATTAGTGGTCGGATTTGTCAGTGCCGCAAGCGCCTGTGCATGCTTCAGGATACCCCCGATGTAATAAAGACACATTTTGCTCACGCCCGCATATTCATCGCCTGCAAACAAAGGCTTTCCGTCCTTCCAGATGGATTGATGCGTGTGCATCCCGGAACCATTGTCTCCAAAAATCGGCTTCGGCATAAAGGTGGCTGTTTTACCATTGCGTTTGACCACATTCTTTGTGATGTATTTATAGAGCATCACCTGATCCGCCATCTTCAGAAGAGAATCGAAGCGCATATCAATCTCGGCCTGTCCGGCTGTCGCCACTTCATGATGCTGCTTTTCAATGATAATACCCGCTCTTTGCATTTCCATCACGATATCCGTACGCAGATCTTCCATACTGTCCACGGGCGGTACGGGGAAATACCCTTCTTTGTGACGCGGCTTGTGTCCCAGGTTTGGGCCGGATTGACCGCTGTTCCAGGCGCCTTCCTCTGAATCAATGAAGTAATAAGCAGATTGTGCGTTTTGATCAAAACTGACTTCATCAAAAACAAAAAACTCCGCCTCAGGCCCAATATATGCCGTATCGCCGATACCCGTTGCTTTCAGATAATTTTCTGCTTTTCTGGCAATATATCTCGGATCTCTCGGATAAGGCGCGTTAGAAATCGGATCTTTAATGTCACAAATCACTGATAAAGTCGGTGTTTTGCAAAAAGGATCAATGATTGCGGTTGAAGGATCAGGAACGGCCAGCATATCGCTGTTATTAATCGCCTGCCATCCCCGGATGCTCGACCCGTCGAATCCGGAACCTTCTTCAAAGATTGCTTCAGTGAATTCACTGATGGGTGTGCCAAAGTGCTGCCATTGTCCTGGAAAGTCGACAAATTTGAAATCGACCATCTCGACATTGTTTGCCTTTGCAAACTCAAGAACTTCTTTTGGTGTCATGCGATTTTCTCCTTCTGGCTGTTGTATGTTGTATCTGGGTGATTTTCTTCCTTATTTTGATAAAAACGGCGATACCGGTTGGTAATCGGCATACGGCGGTCCTTACCTAATGCTCTCGCAGTAATCTTGATTCCCACGGGAGCCTGCCTCCGCTTGAATTCAGATGAATCAACGAGTGTGACGACTTTTGAAACGGTTGCTGCATCGTATCCCATCGCGATAATTTCTTCGCGATGTTTATTCTCTTCCACATACGCCTTCAAAATAGGATCAAGAATTTCATAAGGCGGCAAGCTATCTTGATCACATTGGTTCTGCCGCAATTCGGCTGTGGGCGGGCGATCAATTGTACGTCGTGGAATGATTGCTTTTCCCTTTTTATTCCTCATTTCAGACAATTCATAAACAGCGGTTTTCCATAAATCCTTAATGACCGCAAAACCTCCCGCCATATCGCCGTAAAGCGTGGCGTACCCGACACTCATTTCACTCTTATTGCCTGTCGTCAGCACCAGCCAGCCAAATTTATTTGAAAGCGCCATCATAATATTGCCCCGAATACGCGACTGCAAGTTTTCTTCAGTAATATCTTCTTTCAGACCCGCAAAAGTATCAGAAAACAGAGAAAGAAAGGACTCAAAGGCCCCTTCAATTGAAAAGGTCATGAGATGTATCCCAAGAGATTGTGCCAGAGCCTGAACATCTTCAACACTTTCTTTGGAGGTGTACCGGGAAGGCATGAAAACCCCGACAACATTGTCTTTTCCCAGGGCATCCACTGCAATGGCCGCCGTTAAGGCCGAATCAATGCCGCCCGAAACCGCGATAAGCCCCTTTTGGAACTGATTCTTTGTGACATAATCAGCCAAACCCAAGACCAAAGCCTGATAGACTTCCTCATCCTCTGAATAAGTTTTTGCAATCGTCGGGAGCACCGCCTTTCGCACGGCCTTATTTTGTAGATTTGAGAAGACATATTTTTTGACCTCCGGACACATCACGGCATGCCCCTCGATGTGTCCCTCTTTCGCATCCAGGAGGTCATGATCCGTCACATCAAATATCAGCAGCGCTTCCTCAAATTGAGGTGCACGCGCCAGGAGCTGACCACGGGCATCAAACACAAGGCTGCCACCGTCAAAAACCAGCTCATCCTGGCCGCCCAGCATGTTCACATAGGCAATGGAAACCCCGTTTTCTTTTGCACGCGCCGAGAGCATCTCTTCTCGCAAGGCACTTTTTCCCATTTGATACGGAGAGGCATTGATGTTCACAATCAACCGCGCACCGCCTCCCGTGACTTGCGCCTTTACGGGCCCTTCGTGCCAGATATCTTCACAGATATTCAAGCCAATGCAAATACCGTTTCGTGAAAAAACAGGAAGGCTTTTTCCGGATTGGAAATACCTGTTTTCGTCAAAAACACCGTAGTTCGGCAGATGGATTTTGTGATAAACACATTCTAATACGCCGTCATGAATCATTGCGGCCGCATTGAATAAAGCCTTTTTGAGGATGCCATTCACATGGACTTCCCCTGAATCAACAAAACCAAGCACCACGGTCAAGCCGCCGCAGAGAGGAAGCACTTGATTCAAAGCTTCCAGATTATCCCGAATAAAAGCAGGTTTGAGCAGTAAATCCTCCGGAGGGTACCCTGTAATCGCCATTTCTGGAAAGGCAATCAAATCGACATGGTCTTTCCGGGCCGCTTCAAGTGCATCAGCAATTTGGGCGAGGTTCCCTTTAAGGTCACCTACAGTACTCTTCATTTGGGACAAAGCAATACGAAAAATACAATACCTGCTTTCTTTCGAAACCAAACCGACTTCAATATAAAAAAAATGGCGTCTCCCCGAAATTGGAGAAGACGCCATCGTCTTCATTGAGAGGTACGCTCTCTCAAACTGGGTCACAGTATGGAGATCTGACAAAATAATGTCAAGGAAAAATCTACACTGCGGTTCGTCACAAAGGCTGAAAAACCGCTATCATCTGCCCGTTAAACAGTTTCAGTCAAACGCTTCAAGGCCTCAAAATAACGCTCACTTGTACGTCGAACAACCTCACCGGGTAAATGAGGTGGAGCCGAACCGCCAGACCAGTTCACAGAGAGTAAATAATCACGGACATATTGTTTATCAAAACTGGGCTGAGCCGAGCCCGGCGCATACTCGGCCAAGGGCCAAAACCGGGAAGAGTCCGGGGTAAGCAGTTCATCAATCAAAAGAGGCTCATTCGTGGTCGGATGAAGACCAAACTCCATTTTTGTATCGGCGATGATGATGCCCCGCTGCAAAGCGGACACCGCCGCTTTTTGATAAATGGACAGACTCATCGCCCGAACCTTTTCGGAGAGTTCAGCACCCAATAGCAATCTCATCTCATCAAAAGAGATATTCATGTCATGCTCGCCCATTTCGGCTTTCGTGGAAGGCGTAAAAATGGGTTTTGGCAGACGAGCCGACTCAAGCAAGCCCTCAGGGAGAGGAATGCCGGACACTGCGCCTTTTTGTCGATATTCTTTCCAGCCGGAGCCTGAAAGATATCCACGAACCACACATTCGACTAAAATCGGTTTTACTTTTTTGACCACAAGGCTTCGCCCTTCCAGGATGTCCCGATAAGGCTGGCAGACGGCTGGGAACTGATCAAAATCACTTGCAATAAGATGGGTTTTTGGTGTACCCGGCACACCAGCCAGCCACTCAAACCAAAAGACCGAAAACTGAGTCAGGACATAGCCTTTGCCCGGAATCCCTTCAGGCAAGATCACATCAAAGGCTGAGATGCGGTCAGTCGCCACAAAAAGCAGTGACTCTCCCAAATCATAAATATCACGGACTTTTCCTTTAAATAAAAGATCCAAACCTGGTAAATGGCTCTCCAGAAGCAAGTCTTTTGGGATGGGCATTTTTTTCATGGACGGGAAATTCCCTCTCTCTCAAAAAGCGATGATTCTCTCTTAAAAATGAGGAATTCTACGCGCACCCTCACAACTTATCAAGTCTGACACAGGGAATATGATGGAAGTAAAGATGGAATAACTCAGGAGATGTAGAGAGTCAATGAGATCAAGAATGCTTATGAAGGAAGGTCTTCACATTCCAGCAGTTTGATGAAAACTTCCGCCATTTCCGGATCAAACTGTGTTCCGGCATTCTTGCGTAACTCTTCAATCGCCTGTTCTTTGCTCATCTTAGGGCGATAGGAACGAGCAGAAATCATCGCAAAATATGAATCGACGATGCTTAAAATTCGGGCCAAAAGAGGGATTTCTTCGCCTTTCAAACCGTTCGGGTAGCCTTTTCCATCATAGCGTTCATGATGATAGAGTATCGCCGGGAGAACCTGCTGAAACTGTTCCGATTGTTTGATCAAGAGCTGTGCAATCCCTGGATGTGTATTAATCACTTCTCGTTCTTTTTCGGTCAATGGCCCTTGTTTGTTGAGTAATTTACTCGGGAGACTCACCTTGCCGATATTGTGCAAAAGACTGGCAAACTCCAGGTTTTTCTTATCACTTTCCCCCATTTTCAAGACATTCGCAAAAGACATGGCGTAACGAAGCACCCCTTCGGTATGGCCTGACATATAGGGATTTTTTGCATCAATGACCGAAGCGATATCACGAAGGGTTTTCATTTCAGGATCACTGAGATACTCATCCAACTCAATCGGATTCTTTTCGCTCACCTTTTTCAAGACTTCACCATAGAGCGCAACCGCATCACGACCGCTTCTCTTGGCTGCATAGAGGGCCTGATCTGCAGCGCTGATTAGATCTTCACGTCGATCTGCATCCTTGGGAAAAGACGATACCCCAATGCTGACCGTCACCCGGCTTCGACTCCTCTCGTCAATCTTTATTGGATTCCTTGAGATCTCTGTCCTAATTCGTTCAGCCGTAATTTTTGCTTCATTTAAGGCGGTTTCCGGCAAAATCACCGCAAATTCCTCACCGCCATACCGAAAGACAAGGTCACAGGTTCGTACACACATCTTTATAATTCCAGACACTTCCTTAAGAATCGTATCTCCCGCTTGATGGCCGAAGCTATCATTCACTCCCTTAAAATGGTCGATATCCAACATCAGCAGGGAAAAGTGTTTTGCATAACGGCGTGTCCGCTCAAGTTCTTCAGCCAAACGTTTTTGAAACTCCAGGTGATTATAAAGCCCGGTTAAACTATCTGAAATGGCCTGTTTTTCCATATTTTTTAAAAAAGTCGCATTATCAAAAGCCACACCAGCATGAACGGCCACAGTGGACAACAGATTAATATCCTCCGTCGTAAAAGGCCGATGTTTCGCTTTGTTCATCACGATCAATAAACCCGAAACCTCCCCTTTCATGGCCAGCGGCACCGAAAGAAGATCCCTCATGAAAGGGTGAAGCCAGGGGGTAAGGCCCCATTTTGGATGCGTATGGGGTTCATCAATCACCACAGGGTTCTGACCATAATAAGAATCAGACAAACACCCCAGTGATGCCACTGGCCCCAAAAAGGCATCCTCCTCAAGCTGAAAACCATGTGTTTTTGAAAAGACGACATTAGATTCTTCATTATTAATCAATACCACGACACCCTTCACAACACCGATGAGTTCACACACCCCCTTAACCAAACGACCAGACATGTCTTCCACTTTTTGTTCTTTTGTTACCGAGAGCAAGATCTCGTAAAGGCATCGGGTTTTGAGGTGCACCTCTTCCCTGTCTCGACTGGCTTGACTCTCCTCAATGGTTTTATCCACCGCAAGAACCAAGTCCTCAAAATAATGTTCTGTCTTAACGATGTAGTCCAGGGCGCCTGCTTTCATCGCGGCGACTGCGACTGTTTCATCACCATAACGCGTGACCATCATCACAGGAACCTTCAGCTCCATTTCCTTCATTTGCTGAAGAACCTCCAAACCAGTCATCCCCGGAAGTTTGAACCCAAGAATAAGTAAGTCGAACGGCAATGTGCCGAGCATTGCAAGCGCGGCAGTGCCATTTTCAGCACTGTTAATTTCCACAGTCGGATCATTTTTTTTGAGTGCATCGATGCTCAGCTTAAGCTGATCGACGTTCTCTTCCACGATGAGTATATGCATTGAAGGTTTAGACATATGCTTTCCGTATCAACATATTCTTATGATCAATTTCAGATCGACGCAGAGCCTTAAAGAAGCAATGCTCATCCTGAACAAAATGGTACCATAGCCCGGAAGCTTGTCAATTGCCCAAAGCCCCATTTCATCTCTTCATTTTTGATTTAATTTATTTAAAAGGAAAGTGTCGTTAAGTAAGGAATAATACAACGCTTAGATAAGGGAAGGCTTCTTTTCAAAAAACAAAGCCACCTGATTAAAATCTTCTGTTCTGGGGGCGGAGGGCAAGCTGTCCAGAAAGAATTTCCCATATCCTTTTTTTGTGATCCGGTGATCGAGAATGGCGATCACTCCCCGATCCTGACTGTTTCGGATCAATCGCCCAATGCCTTGCCTCAGAGCCAAAATGGCAAGCGGCACCTGGTAGCTGGAAAAAGCGTCTTTTTTCTGTTGCTGCAAGGCATCAATCCGGGCAGAGGTTAAGGGATCGCCGGGGGAGGCAAAAGGGAGTTTATCGATAATGACACAGGAAAGGGCTTCGCCTTGCACGTCAACGCCTTGCCAAAAACTGGTGGTCCCCAAAAGAACAGAGGATGAATCTTTTCGAAAAGATTCAAGCAAGGCCTGTTTGGGCTGATCACCCTGCTTTAAAAGTTGATACGGTAATCTGCCCCGAATGTGCTGATACACGGCGTCAAGGTTTTTCCAACTGGTAAATAACAGAAAGGCCCGGCCCTGGCTTTTTTCTAAAATGCGGACAATTTCGTCCGACATTTCAGAAGCAAAGCGCTCGGAGGCTGGCGGAGGAAGATGTGTGGGCAAATAAAGAAGCGCCTGTTTTTCATACTGAAATGCGGTCTCAAGTTTCTTCTCTTCGGCCTGGATAATGCCCAATCGCGCTTTAATAAAATTAAAATGCCCCTGGGCAGAAAGTGTTGCAGAAGTGAGGATACTCGCCCTTTCTCCTGAGAAAAGCCGTTCGCTTAGAATACTGGACACATCCAGTGGGGAGGCATGTAAAAAAACGCTGGACCGGCGATGTTCTGCCCAGAAAATCAAATCCTGCCCCGCCTGACCCTCTCCTAAAAAGATGGAAAGATCATTTAAAAGTGGCTCAATCCGCTCGGAAAGATGTTTAATCGCCTCGCTTTTTAATTCCAGTTTTTCAATCAGACGACCTAAATGTTTGAAAGATTCAACTAACTCGGAACCATCCGCTCTCACTTCAGGCGTAAAATCGGCTTTTCTTAAGCGATAACGCTCTGCCCCTTTTTTAAAATGTTTAAAAAAGTGCGTGGCATATTGAACCAACATCCGGCATTGCTCAAAACAGGGCAGACCCACTTTTTGGCCGTATCGAAAAGCCGATTCGGCATCCCGGACGAAGTCATCCACCCGAAGGTTACTGAAAGAAACACCAAAAAACTGTGTGGCGACTTCTTCCAAAAGGTGTGCCTCATCAAAAACCACAGCGTCGTAACGCGGCAAAATCTCCCCGTAGCCCTGGTTTTTAAGGGAAAGATCCGCAAAAAAGAGATGATGATTCACCACGACGATATCGGCTGCAGCCGCATCCTGTTTCAATCGCGTGAGGTAACAGCGGCTGTACTCCGGACATTGTCCTCCGAGGCAGGAATCCCCTTTAATCGAAACATCCTGCCAGGCAGGGGATGACTCTGAAAGCGCTGTTAATTCAGCACGGTCTCCACTTTTGGTCGTCATCGCCCATTCCTGAATCAGGCCCATATCAGATGACACCCCGAAATCCGACAGGGTACTTTGTTGCAAGGATTCATAAAAACGATGCAGGCAAAGATAGTTCGACTTTCCTTTCATCATGCAGAAAGAAAAATGCTGAGGGAGATTTTTGGATAAAAAAGGAAGGTCTTTGTTATAGAGCTGGTCTTGCAGCGTCAGTGTCCCGGTTGAAACAACAACTTTTTGACCACTGAGGATTGCAGGAATCAGATAAGCCCAGGTTTTCCCTGTACCGGTCGCTGCCTCAACAAGCAGCGTTTCGCCTTCCTTCAGAGCGCTGGAAACAGCCTGGGCCATTTCCATTTGCGCTGGACGGAATTCGTACTGATGAAGGACTTTTGAAAAAACCCCTTCCGGCATGAGGAGCTTTTGACAATCATCCGGTTCTTCGATACCTTTTATGGTGTCTCCTTCATCAAAAGCATAAGGGGAAATGGGGGCGTATGGCAGGACAGCAAATTAGAGGAAAAGGGGTCGTCGCGGTTGTCAATGATATTGCGGACGGCTTTCTTTATCTCAGTCCAATCCTGTTAAAAAAATATGAAGTCGAAACATTCAAGGCCCTCTATCAGCAATTAAAAAAAAGCCAGAAAGACATTCGTTCCGAGCCCTTTCCCGCACATCACACAGATCAAATTCGAAAACGCAATGTCCGCCTTCAACGCCTTCATACCGCACTCGTCATTCTGGAGCACTTTGCGAAACAAAAACGGGTCGCGCTTTTTTAAATACCCAGAACACGCGCCCCGGTCTTTTCGAACAATGCGCTCCCTTGCATTCTGATTATTCGTTCGTAATAAAGCTATCGAGGCGTTCCGTCTTTTTAATCTGCATCGCCACGACCTTTGCTTCTTCCTGGGTATTGAAACGACCCACCCGAACACGGTACAAATCACTTCTCACCGCCAAGACAAAAGAATCGTAGCCATTGTTTCTAAGACGATCATCCAGTTTATCTGCAACCGACTTACTTTTAAATGCCCCAAGCTGTATCGTAAACGCCGTTGGATTATTTCGAGATTTTGCAGCCGAAATCTTGGCGGGCTTGCTTTTATTTTCGGCCCTGGGTTCTACAGTTTTTTGCTGAGGGACACTCTTTTTCAACAAAGCCATCTCGGCAGATTCAGAAGGAGTCCTCTCGCTTTCTGTATCACTCAAAGGTTCCAATCTCGCCAGCTCTTCTTTTGGAATGGGGACAATCATTTGCCCAGGGCTTTCGTCTGAAATATCCTCACCCTCTTCCCCGGCAATTTTCATTTCGCCTGGGCTCGGATCTGCATCGTCCGACTTGTTTTGGGAAGCCTCTGTATTACTTTTTTCGGAAAACGAATCTGGCACAATGGATTGCGGGGCCTCAATACTCACTTCATCCTGAATCCCTGGCTCTTCTGCCCCTTTAAAAAAAACAAACAAGGCCAAAACAATCACAAGCCCCAGTAATGCAATTAATATTTTATTGGATTGTTTTGGAGGGGCAAGCTCTTCTTCGTCTTTTTCAATTTCTCTGAAACCTTCAACCGCATCGCCCTCATCCAGATCTTCTGGATTTTCTATTTCATTTTCGATATCGTCTTTTTCCGACATTTTCGACCCTCCCCGGAAAGTAAAAAGTACTGACTCTGTGCGCTAGATCAAAACAAAGAAAAAAATGCTTTTTGATAGTATACCAAAAAGAAACCTTTTGAGAGGCATTCTATCTTAAAAGGCGGATGATTATAAGATTAACATGGCATCACCATAGCTGTAAAAGCGATACCGTTCGCGAATCGCCTCTTCATAAATCATCTTAACCGCTTCAAAACCCGCAAAGGCAGTAATCATCACCATGAGTGTCGATTTTGGGAGGTGAAAATTTGTAAGCATTGCATCGACTCCCTTAAAGACATAGCCGGGTTTGATAAAGATATCCGTATAGCCTTCAAGCGCCTGAACAAGGCCTTCTCGCTGCGCGGCACTTTCGAGTGCCCGGGTCACCGTCGTCCCAACGGCTACGACTTTCCCTTTATTTTTTCGAGTTTGATTCACTTTTTTCGCCGTTTCTTCAGAAACCTGAAACCATTCACTGTGCATTTTATGATCCAGAATCGTCTCAGTTCGAATGGGCAAAAAGGTATCGAGGCCGATATGAAGGGTTGTCGTGGCGGTCTCTGTTCCTCTCCCCTTGATATCTTTAATCAGTTTTTCTGTAAAATGCAGCCCTGCCGTCGGTGCAGCCGCAGAGCCCCAGGTTTCAGCAAAAACAGTTTGATACCGGCTTTGATCCGAAGCGACAAGCGGCGACGCCTGATTCCGTTTTTTCACGATATAGGGTGGAAGCGGCACTTCCCCCCACTCCTTTAAAAAAGCAAACACATCCGGCCTGTGGTTTTTGGGGAAATAAAGCGCAAGTTCCTTTCTGCCTCCGTCCAAATTACGGACAATACATCCTTTTACTCCGTCCTTAAAAAGGAGATCCACTGGAGGCGCACTTTTGCCCTTAACCAAAACCTCCCAATGCGGGGCCTTATCTTTTTCTGTCACGCTGTCCAAGATGGGACGAAGAAATAGAAGTTCGACCTTTCCCCCATTTTTTTTCGTAGCGGGCAACCGCGCGGGAAAAACACGCGTATTATTCAAAACGAGCAGATCCGCTGGTTCGAGATATTCTAAAATCGCCCCAAAATCACGATGTTCAATCACCTGCCGTTTTCGATGATAGACAAGAAGTCTGGATTGATCCCGCTCCCGTGTAGGTTCAGAGGCAATCAGGTCGGGATCTAAATCATAATCAAAATGTGAAAGTGAAACTTTCTGTTCTGGATTTTCCATCGTTTTTCTCAACATGTATTCTTTTAATCATTGGCGAATTTAAGCAGGGATTGGTCTCAGGGCTGGTCTTATCTTTTGTTAATCAACCAAAAAATGAAGGAAAGCAGGATGCTAATGATGATAGAGCTCGCAATCGGAAAATAAAAAGTGAAGTTTTTTCGTTCAATCAAGATATCGCCGGGTAATTTGCCAAGGCCTGGAACCTTGTGGATCAAGAGCAGGACGGCTCCAAGAATGATCAGGAAGATTCCGGCAAAAATCAGTGTGCGTCCCAATGCAAACATCACTGCAACTCATTTACTGATTTCCAGCATTCGGTCAATGGCCCGTTTTGCTCGCTGCTGGATCGAAGGCTCAACCTCGACAGGATATTGCATTTCTTCCAGTGACCAGAGCAATTTTTCCAGATTGTTGACTTTCATGTGGGCACAGTCACACCAACTGCATGCAGGAACAAAGTCTTTTGTTGGATTTTCTTTTTTCAAGCGATGCAGAATACCCGTTTCTGTTGCAACAATCAGTGTTTTTTTGTCTGTTTTTTGGGATACCATGCAAATGCCACTAGTGGACAGAACCTGATCCGCCAAGGCGCTCACTTCGGGAGTACATTCCGGATGGGCCAGAACCAGGGCCTCAGGATGGGCCGCCTTTGCGGCATTCACATCAGAAGTCATGATCCGAAAATGGGTCGGGCAATAGCCATTAAAAAGAATCATCTTTCGACCTGTTTGCCGTGTCACATAGTCTCCAAGGTATTGATCCGGCACAAAGATAATATCACGGTCTTCCGGGATGGATCGGACAACATTCACCGCATTTGAAGAGGTGCAGCAAATGTCAGATTCGGCTTTGACTGCCGCACTCGAATTCACATAACACACCACGACAGCACCGGGGTGTTTGGCTTTGAGCGCACGAACCTCCTCAGCCGTCACCATTTCGGACATGCCGCAGCCCGCTGAAAGATCTGGCAACAACACCGTTTGATTTGGGCAAAGGACTGCAGCCGTTTCTGCCATGAAATGCACCCCGCAAAAGACAATCACTTTGGCGTCTGTTTGAGCGGCTTTTTGAGACAGCTCTAAAGAATCGCCCAAAAAATCGGCCACATCCTGAATTTCTCCCACCTGGTAGTTATGGGCCAATATAATGGCCCCGCGATCCCTTTTTAGGCGGTTAATCCGTGTGATGAGGCGTTCTTGTGTGGCAAGTGCAGACATCATCTTCCCTCAAAAATTGATGTTTCAGTCTAGCATACGGAATAATTTGCTTCAAGATCATCTACGGGGAGAACGGACAGCCCCTCATTCCTTTTTTAAGGCTGGGACAAACAGCCACATTCTCTTTACGTCCAGCGTCTTAAGTCGATTCGAAGCGATGTTAAAAGCAAATAGAGTTGTCCGGATTTAGAGCACATGAGTTGTCCGCTTTTTAATGGGCCTGATGTTTTAGTCTGGGCGGGTTTTTCCCGTACTAAAACATCAGGAGCTCAGCGCAGCGGGTTTACGCGGCAGCTT
>JAJDBT010000031.1 GCA_029261215.1 Nitrospirota bacterium
TTTTTCTCTCTTTTTTCTCTATGTTTTTCATGTGGCCTCCGTTGTTTGTTTTGTCTGTTTTGCGGTTTCGCTGATTGCTCTTACCTACAATACGGACTCGGAGGTCATTTCTCAATTTCAACTAAGTTTAGGACACTCTGGGAAAAAACTCCATGACGATGTAGTGTGTTTTGTGGTCTTCGAGCACATCAAAAACCCGGATGATATTTTTATGATCCAGGCGGGCCATTGCGCGGGCTTCTCTCTGAAATCGTTCTAAAAATGAGATGTTTTCTGAAAATTGAGGATGAAGGACTTTGAGGGCAACGCTTCGTTGAAGGTCTGAATGAAGCGCTTCATAGATGATGCCCATGCCGCCGCGCCCTACTTCGCGGATGATTTTATATTTTCCAGAAAGGTGTCTTTTTTGCACGATTTTGCTTTTCAGTTGTGGTGGACTCAAGGCAGAGCGGGGTCTTGTGAGCGCATGCCCGCATAGATAATTATAGTGCTTTTTTCAGGGAATGGGGTCGAGCGACAAGCGGGTGTTGATGTTAACCCGGCTGTTTTTCAGAAAAGGCGTTGATTTCTTCTTTAGAAAAACCCAGCAAATAAAGGACGGTGATCAGGCTTTTTTGAGTGATGCTGTAGCGTGCAGCCGCACGAACGGCGGGTTTTGCATTAAAGGCGATGCCGAGTCCGGCTTTTCGGATCATGGGCAGATCGTTTGCCCCGTCTCCGATGGCGATGACCTGATCCAGAGAGAATCCCTCCCGGTGTGCAATTTCTTCCATAAGCGCCGCTTTTTTATCGCCGTTGACAATTTCCCCGGTAATGCCGCCCGTGAGGATGCCATCTTCAATTTCCAAGCGGTTTGAATGCGCATAGTCGAGCTGGAGCACGCTTTGAACTCTGGACGTGAAATAATCGAATCCACCCGAAAGAACGCCCGTTTTATATCCACACTGTTTTAAGATCGAAATCAGGTTTTCTGCTCCCAGGGTGAAAGGCAGTCGGTCGTAGACTCTTTTTAAAACAGAAACGGGCAGGCCTTTTAATAATCCGACGCGCTTTCGAAGGGATTGGTTAAAATCAAGTTCCCCGTTCATTGTCTGATGCGTAATTGAAGCGACGGCTTCGCCGATACCAGCCTCTTTTGCCAGTTCGTCAATCACTTCAACTTGAATCAAGGTGGAATCCATATCCATGACAATCAGTTTTTTGTCTCGTCGAATGGCGTTATCTGTCTGGAGGGCGATATCGACGCCAAAGGGCGTGCTCAGCTCAAGCAGTTTTTTTGTGAGCGTTTCAGGATCGACTGAGTCTTCCATGCGGAGTCTGATTTCGATGCAGGCCGGTTGAGTCTCGGAAAGTGTTTTAGTATTTAGTGTGATGATTTTGTGATTTTCCAAAAAAGCCGTGATTTGGTCTCGGATCTCAGGGGAAAGTGAGGGGCCAAAACAGGTCAATACAAAATTTATCTGCATTAAAATCTTCTTTCAAAAAAATAGGTACGTTTGAATCTCGGTGAAGCGGGTATAGTTTATACAATAAAGTTTCCTTCGAGACAAGTTTTGGCGGTTTAGGCGCTTGGGCGGATCATTAATTCGGGTGTCGATTTTGAAGGCTCAGGCATTTCTCGTTCTTCGGTGTTTCTTGACATCAAGTGTCTGTTATCATATGATAAACCCTGTTTATTTTGAGGGTCGCTGATGGGTTTATTTATACTTTTTCGGTGATAGATAGAGATCCTTCGAGAAATTTTTTCTCCCGATTTCTCCCCCAAAAATCGTTGTTTTCCCAGGAAATCAGGCTTGAGGGCTATGCATTTTAAATATCTTTTATCAGGAGGGCTTTGTTTTTTTCTGCTCTCCGTGAGCATTGCGTTTTCCCAGGGAATGAATGTCATGCCGGAAGCGCGTAGCGGCATGGATGTGCCGGCTTCTTCTCCTTCTTTGGGAGGCGACCTCCATATTGGAGAAATTCCGGAACTCTTTTCAGGCGCTTCTTTTGAAGAACGGACAAGCTTTTCCCAGGCAAAATCCTTTTTTGATCAAGGAAGCTACGACCTTGCGCGATCGTCCCTGGAGGATATGATCAAGGCTTATCCCAATAGTCCACTGTTACCCGATGTTTATCTTTTGCTGGGAGAAAGCGATGTGGCGATGGGGAAAAGCAAACGCGCTGCAGAGTCTTTTCAGACCTTTATCGACTCTTTTCCTGATGAAATGAGGATTCAGGTCGTTCAGCATCGTTTGAGTGGGCTTTATTTCAGTCTTGGGGAATTGAAAAAGGTGCTTGAGCTTTGGGAAGGCATTCAAAATGAAGAAGGCTCAAAGCAGATTGTTTACGATAAATTAATTGCGATTTATTCGACCCGAAACGCATCTCTTGACGTGCTGCGTGTTTTGATGAAAAAAAGGGAAATCGCATCAGATTCTGTGAGTCGTACCCTCGTTGAGCAGGAAATCAGGGGTTTGATTCATGAAAAACTTCAAAAGGACGATCTTCAATCTATTTTAAAGGAGTTCGGAATGACCTTTCCTTCAGATGAGGCCATGATCCGATTGATTCAGTTTTTTGACCTCAAAGGCGATTATTATCATGAAGAACAGGAGGTCGTTCGTTTTCTTTCAGAATTTCCAGAGCACACTTTTTCGATGCAGGCGCGCCAGTCTCTATTGCAAATCAAAGACAAAATTAAACGAAACAGGTACTTGATTGCGGTGATTCTGCCTCTCTCCGGAGAGCTGGCTCCTTTTGGAAATAGCGCATTGTCTGGAGCCGAACTTGCGGTTGAACTTTTTAAGGAGGAATTGCCGGGTGCATCCGTTGGGCTTGTCGTGCGCGATTCCTTGGGAGATCCTTCGCGCCTTCGCCTGACAGATGAGGGCTGGTTGAATGAATATCAGCCGGTTGCTGTCGTCGGCCCCTTACTGAGCAAAGATGTTAACCGTCTGGCCCCGATCATCGCGAAGTCGGAATTGGCGCTTATTTCACCTGGCGCGACTTCTCTTCAGTTGGTTTCTCTTGGGGAATCTGTTTTTCGTAATGCGGTCACCAATCGCTATTTATGTAAAGCCATTGCGGAGTATGCTGTTTTAGAGCTGGAAGTGGAGCGTTTTGCGGTTCTTTTTCCTGATGAAGGTCTGGGGCGTTTGTGGGTGGATTGTTTTTCTGCCGGGGTTGAAAAACTGGGCGGGGAGGTGGTACTCACGGAAGCCTATCCTTTGAACAGCACTGATTTTTCAAGCGCAATTTTGAGGCTTAAAAAAGCGGATCTTCAGCAAGAGGGATATATTGACGACATTGAAAACGAGGAAGGTGAACTGGAAAAGACTTACATCCCGGGTTTTGAGGCGATCTTTTTACCTGCCGATGCCGTTCGGGCAGGATTGATTGTCCCGCAGTTGCTCTTTCATGAATTTGAAGAAGTAAATGTTCTTGGAACGAATAGCTGGAATTCCCTAGAATTTTTAAAGCTTGTGGGGGCCAATGCGGAGGGAGTGGTCTTTGTGGATGGCTTTTTTAAAGACAGCCCAGACCCGACTGTCCAGACCTTTGTGAAGGCATATCACGCCCGTTTCCATCAGGCGCCCGATTTATTTGCAGCACAAACCTATGATGCGACGCGGGTTATTTTGGCTTCCTTAAAAAAGGGTGCTTTGACCCCAGGTGCTGTGAAGACTGCGATCTCGGAAATCATCGACTTTCCGGGTGCTTCCGGTTTTATCTATGAAGTTTTAGAGGGAGAGTTTATCAAAGAGCCTTTTTTTATGAGTGTGGAAAAGGGTAAGTTTATTCAGGTGAACTGACATTATTTTAAGAAACAGGGTATCATCAGGGCATTTTATCAGGCGTAATGGAACGAGAATATGTTTAAAAAGATTTTAATCGCAAATCGTGGCGAAATTGCCTTGCGAGTGATTCGGGCCTGCAAAGAACTTCGTGTCCCAACTGTCGCGATTCACTCCGATGTCGATGCGGCGTCGTTGCATGTTCGTTACGCAGATGAGGCTTATCTGGTTGAGCCGGGTCCGATCGAGGGTTATTTAAGTATTTACCGAATTATCGATTTGGCCAAGCAAAAAGGCGCTGATGCGATCCATCCGGGCTATGGTTTTCTCGCGGAAAATGCTGAATTTGCCGAGGCATGTGAAGCCAATGGCATTACCTTTATTGGTCCGCCTGCGGATGTGATTAAAACGATGGGCGATAAAATTGCGGCGCGTCGAAAGATGATTGAAGCCGGAGTGCCGGTTGTTCCCGGTTTGGCGGATCCGTTGTCATCGGTTGAGGAAGCCGTACGTTTTTCTGAAGAAATTGGTTATCCGGTGATGTTAAAAGCCTCTGCGGGTGGGGGTGGGAAGGGTATCCGTGTTTGCCGAAATCGAGAGGAATTGAAGCGGCTTTTTCCCATCACACAGGCAGAAGCCAAGGCGGCTTTTGGCAATGATACGATTTATGTCGAAAAAAATATTATTTCGCCCCACCACATTGAGATTCAGATTCTTGCCGACAAGCGCGGCAATATGGTGCATTTAGGGGAACGTGACTGCTCGATTCAACGGCGGCATCAAAAATTAATAGAGATCGCGCCGTCGCTTCTGCTGGACGATGCCCTGCGTGAACGAATGGGGCAGGCTGCCCTTGCTGCGGCACGTTCAGTCAATTATGTGAGTGCGGGGACGGTCGAGTTTTTAGTGGATGCGGATCGGAATTTTTATTTTCTTGAGATGAATACGCGGATTCAGGTTGAGCACACCGTGACTGAAGAAGTTTCGGGGATCGATATTGTCAAGGAGATGATCCGGATTGCGGCAGGGCGGACAATTCATGATCGACAGGAGGATATTTTTCTGCGTGGTCACGCGATTGAGTGCCGAATTAACGCCGAAGATCCGAAGAATAATTTTATGCCGACCCCTGGAGAAATTACGGGTTATTATTCACCGGGCGGGATTGGGGTTCGCATCGACGGAAATATTTACAAGGGTTATGTTGTCCCCCCT
Source organism: Nitrospirota bacterium (assembly GCA_029261215.1). Lineage (GTDB taxonomy): Bacteria > Nitrospirota > Nitrospiria > SBBL01 > JAADHI01 > JAADHI01. The sequence goes on from JAJDBT010000031.1 coordinate 4,992, forward strand.
TATTACGACCCTCTGCTGGCCAAATTGACCGTGAGGGCCAAAACCTGGAATGGCGCGGTTCGGCGAATGAGCCGGGCTTTGGACGAGTATGTGATCCGGGGCGTTAAAACGACAATTCCCTTCTTGAAACAAGTGATGGAGGATGTGGACTTTCAAAGTGGTGCATTTGATACGAGCTATATTGAGACCCATCTCGAAAAACTGAATGTCGCAACGCCTGCAAACCATATGGATAAGGTCGTTGCAATCGCTGCGGTGATTGCGGCCCATTCTAGAAGGGAATAGATCAATATCGTGGAAACAAATCAGAACAAAAGGGAGCGCACGTGGCAGATCGAACTAAAAAAGCAGATTTAAAACCAAAACAATCGCCGGTTCAATTCATGGATACGACGCTTCGGGATGGACATCAATCGCTCCTTGCCACACGCCTTAAATTAGAGGATATGCTTCCCATTGCGGAAAAGATTGATCAGGCGGGGTATGCCTTTATTGAAATGTGGGGCGGGGCGACATTTGATTCTGCGATCCGTTATTTAAAAGAAGACCCTTGGGAGCGTATACGCGCCTTAAAGAGGGTCATGCCCAATACGCCTTTTCAGATGCTGCTTCGTGGACAAAACCTCATCGGGTATCGGCATTATGCCGATGATGTGGTTGAGCGCTTCATCGACCGCGCGATCATAAATGGCATCAATGTGATTCGTATTTTTGATGCTTTGAATGATTTAAGAAATTTAAAAACATCTTTCCGGGCAACGATGAAGTACGGCGGAAAGGTTCAGGGCGCGATTTGTTACACAGTGAGCCGGTTTCATAACAATGATCTTTTTGTCGAGCAGGGAAAACGACTGGAAGACATGGGTTCGGATTCGATCTGTGTGAAGGATATGGCAGGTCTGCTTTCCCCTTACGATGCGTTTGATTTGATCAGTAAATTAAAGGCAGAAATCTCTGTGCCGATTCATCTCCACACGCACGACACCAGCGCCATGGCCGTCGCGACTTATGTTAAAGCAATAGAAGCGGGTGTGGATGTCATTGATACGGCAATTTCTTCTATGGCGTCGGGAACCTCTCAACCCCCGGTTGAAACTTTAGCCAGGGTATTGGAAGGCGGTCCGCGAGATCCAAAGTTTGATATGGATCTGCTGACTGAAATTGCAGACTACTTTATTGAGGTCCGTAAAAAATACAGCGAATTTGAATCGGATTATACGGGGGTGGATCCGCGTGTTCTAACCTATCAGATTCCAGGGGGGATGACTTCAAACCTTGCACAGCAGCTTTCCGAGCAAAAGGCGTTGCACCGGATGAGAGATGTCCTTGATGAGGTTCCGAGAGTCCGTGAGGATTTTGGTTTTCCGCCTTTGGTGACCCCTGCTAGTCAAATTGTGGGAACACAAGCCACACTGAATGTTTTGACCGGAGAGCGCTACAAGGTGATTACGACCGAGACGAGCAATTATTTAAAGGGGCTTTATGGCAAGCCCTCTGGTCCGATCAATGAGGAAATTCAGAAAAAGGCCATTGGAGATGGTGTGCCGGTAACGGTGCGTCCTGCAGACTTGCTTGAACCAGAGATGGAAAAAGCAAAAAAAGATTTGGAAAAAGAATTGGGCAAAGAGGTTGAAAATATTGAAGATGTGCTTATATATGCCTTATTCCCGAAAGTTGCGTTGGATTTTTTCAAATACAAGGACAAACCTGTTGCAGAGAAAAATCTGGATTCCGCCTCTGCAGCAGAGCCTGCTGGTCCCTTGATTGCTCCGAGCGAGTTTAATGTTAAGATTCATGGTGAGAATTTTGATGTAAAAGTGGGAGGGGTCGGGCATCCGGGCGAAGGCGGAAGGCCTTATTTTATCTATATTAATGGTCAACTCGAAGAAGTGATGGTTGAGTCGCTTATGGAGGTGATGCCTTCAGCGGAAGGAAGGATCGAGTCTCATGCCGGTGGGCGTTCAATCAGGCCCAAGGTTGCCCATGATGGTGATGTGACGAGTCCAATGCCCGGGGCCGTTGTCAGTCTTAAAGTTAAAGAGGGCGAAGCCGTTAAAGCAGGAGCTGTTGTTTTGGTCATTGAAGCCATGAAAATGCAAAGTGAAGTACACACGGCGATTGACGGTGTTGTGATCGCGATCCATGTTTCAGAAGGTGACCGGGTAAATCCTGATGAAGTGTTAGTTGAAGTTCGACCAACATCGTAGATTGGTTTAAAGATGAATGAGCTGATTCAGCAAATGAGTATTATGGCGCTTCCTCTGATTTTCGCGGTGACGTTACACGAGGCTGCCCATGCCTGGGTTGCGGATAAAAAGGGAGATCCGACTGCGCGGCAACTGGGCCGTATCACAATGAACCCCATCGCACATATTGACCCTTTTGGCACAGTGATTATTCCGCTGATGCTCTTTGCTACCACAGGCTTTATCTTTGGCTACGCAAAGCCTGTTCCCGTCAATGCCTTTAACCTAAGGCGCCCAAAGGAAGACATGGCCTGGGTGGCTGTAGCGGGTCCTGGGATGAATCTGATTCTCGCTGTCATTAGCGGCATTTTATATCGACTGATTTCAGATCCCGTTTTTTTGGGTGGCGGATCGCTTTTTTCGGGTATGAGCCCGACCCTTTCATTTTTTCTTCTGCCGCTTCGTGAAATGTTGCGATTTTCAGTAATTATTAATGTTGTGCTGATGATCTTTAACTTGATTCCCATCCCTCCATTGGATGGAGGGCGGGTTTTAGTCGGGCTTTTACCAAACAACCAATCTCGGATGGTCAGTCGGATTGAGCCGTACGGAATGCTTGTCTTGGTCTTTGTTGTCTTTTTGGATCCATTTGGGTTAATGCAAAAAGTCGTGTGGCCTCTTGTTTCGATCGTTTCTCGTTATATCTTTGGTGATGTTTATATCTAGTTCTTCCTGCCTAGTCATGTTCTGGTTCAGCTGAACCGTGCCGGTGGACGATTTTGTCCTCGTCAAAAATTTCCTGCATTTCTTCTGCGAGTGATTCGGATTCGTTTGGAATCACTCGCAGTGGAATACGGAATGGTTCTTCATTTGTCTCTTTTGGTTTTTTATCTGGGTGATCTTCTTTTTCTGGCATGGTGTCCTCCTTATCAGTGATTTGGATTGCAATGTACCACATTTTATGCTTAAATGTTTAGGGTTTAATATATCTGGACTATTTTAGAGTGTTACTTGACAGATTGTTACTTGTTTTGTAGAATTACATATATTTTACGATCACCTGAAGCCTTTTTAAGGAGGAAATATGACCTCACTTGTTGACCCATACCAAAGATCCATTACCTATATGAGGGTATCCATAACAGATCGCTGCAACCTGAGATGCGTGTATTGTATGCCAGAGGAGGGCTTAAACTGGACTCCAAGCGATGAAATATTATCTTATGATGAAATGTTACGCATTATTAGTGTCGCAGCAAAAAGAGGGCTGAAGAAGGTTAGAATTACTGGCGGTGAACCGCTTGTTCGGAAAGGGGTCATTGGCTTTGTTGATCAGTTGAATCGAATTCCCGGAATTGAAGAGCTGGCGCTGACAACAAATGCTGTTTTTCTCAAACAAATGGCGGGTGACCTTTATAAAGCCGGGTTAAGAAAAATTAATATCAGCCTCGATTCTCTAAACCCTAAAACATTTGCGGAAGTTGTTCGTCGCGATATTTTTGACATGGTTTGGGAAGGGATTGAAGAAGCTGAGCGAGTCGGGTTTACACCACTTAAGATCAATGTCGTTCTTCAACAGGGTGTTAATGACCATGAAGTGGTTGACTTTGTCAATTTGACCCGACGCAAGCCTTATCATGTGCGGTTTATCGAATATATGCCGTGTGCCAACTGGGATACATGGGTTAAAACATACAAGCCTTTTCAGGCAGTTGTTGATGAAGTTGAAGAAAAATTCGGACAGTTGATCCCGGTCAATGGTTCAAATGAAAATAATTCTGGCCCCGCTGAAAACTTTAGATTACCAGGTGCACCTGGGGTTGTCGGTTTTATTCATGCCGTTAGTCATGATTTTTGTGATACCTGTAATCGTGTGCGTCTCACTGCTGATGGTCAGATCCGTCCTTGTCTTTTTTCGGAGATTGCCGTGGATTTTCGTGATGCGATCCGAAATGGGTGTGGCGACGATGAGATTGCAGGATTACTGGATCAGGTTTTATATGTTAAGCCCGAATATCATGAGTTGGATATGATTGCCCAAGAGAAAAAATTGACCACAATGGTCAATATTGGTGGTTAACAGAATCAATTTTATATGAGTTCAAAAAAAAGAGGCTTAGAGCCTCTTTTTTTTGTTTCTATCGTCTGAGCAGGAGCGATGATTTCCCTTGTCTTAGTTAGATAGATAGACGATATCTTGCAAAGCAATAGGTAATTCGCTATATTTAGAATCCTTTTTATAAAGATCGTATTAGCACATTATTTGGAGCGTTGCCTAATGAGTCTCAGGGGAATTTTAATTGTTTCGGGTTTTATGATTTTTTTCACAGTCCTTATTTCCATTGCGATGGTTTATGAATCTTTTAAGTCTCAAAAGATGCAGGCCTCCGCAAAGTCGATTAAGGTGAAAGAACGATCTTTAGCTGAGCTTAAACAGGTCGATTTTAGTGTGTTTGAGACGATTCAAGGCGGAGATGCGCGTGAAATGGTGCTCATCCCTTCGGGGTCTTTTACGATGGGTGGCGGAAGCGAAGGCGATTTTGACGAACAACCGCAACGCGTTATATATTTAGATGCATTCTACATGGACAAATACGAAGTAACGAATGCCAACTATCGTCGTTTTACGCAAATGTTGAAACGTCCTGACCCGGTGATTCCTGTTTTTGAAGATGATACGGCTTTATTATTGGGCGACCTTCAACCCGTTGTCGGAGTAACGTGGCTTGAAGCGGTTGCATATTGTCAATGGGCTGGTAATCGCCTTCCCACTGAAGCCGAATGGGAAAAAGCGGCACGAGGCCCGGATGGCGCTAAATATCCTTGGGGAGATCCCTTTCATCCTAAAGTTGTGAATGGCCGTGGAGATGAGGATGGTTTTAAATATTCTGCCCCAGTAGGAAGTTTCGAGGAAGGCAGGAGCCCATACGGACTTTATGACATGTCTGGGAATGTGTCTGAGTGGGTTTCAGACTGGTATGACCAATTTTACTATAAAGATGCACCTTTTAAAAATCCGACTGGACCGAGTGATCCTGGCATTATTAAAGTTCTTTCGTATCGAGGTGGTTCATTTCATAACACGGCACATGATTTAAGGGCTTCAAAGCGGTTTGGCGGAGCACACCCGGAAAGAGGAGAAAGTTCAGTCGGAATCAGATGTGCAAGAGACTATAGTAGCGAATGACAGAACCATTGTGGGATTAAAAATTTCGTGAAAGACCTTTTCACATCTTTTCTCTCCAGCATGGCTTGACGATTCTTTAGGCTAAATTTCAGATAGTGACTAAAACTGGTTGTTGTGTGGACGTTTTTTGATGCGTATTCGTTCGTGTTGTGTTCTATGAATAAGGTGGTGATCCGAAATGGGAAATGTTGTGTTGATTGGGGCAATGGTCTTTCTTCTTTTTCTTGCGGGATTATCGGCAAAACCACCGAGTGACTAGCACATTAATAATAGAAATGTACGATTTTTAAAAAGGCCTCTTTGGAAACAGGTATTCAGCAAAACAACATTCGTAATTTTTCAATTGTTGCTCATATTGATCATGGAAAGTCTACTTTAGCAGATCGTCTGCTTGAGTTTTCTGGCGCTGTTACGACGCGAGAGTCAAAAGATCAGCTTTTGGATGACATGGATCTGGAGCGAGAGCGTGGGATTACGATTAAAGCACACGCTGTTCGGATTACTTATCAAGCCGAAAATGGGACCCGTTATACCTTTCATTTAATCGATACCCCTGGACATGTTGATTTCTCTTATGAGGTCTCCAGAAGCCTTGCTGCATGTGAAGGGGCATTGCTGGTTGTCGATGCGTCGCAAGGGGTTGAGGCACAAACCATTGCGAATGCCTATCTTGCGATCGACGCGGGCCTTGAAATTATCCCCATCATTAATAAAATCGATCTTCCGAGCGCAGACGTTGAAAATACACGGGAGCAAATTGAAGAAATCCTTGGCTTGGATGCATCTCAAGCCATTCCAACGAGCGCCAAAGAGGGCATCGGAATCCGGGAAATTTTGGAAGCCATTGTGAAGCATGTCCCACCGCCCAGTGGTGATTGCAATGAACCGCTTCAGGGACTGATCATTGATTCGTGGTTTGATAACTATCAGGGTGCTGTCATCCTGGTGAAGATCGTTAATGGCCATTTGGAGAAGGGGACTCATATTCGCTTGATGTCCACCCAAAAAAATCATGAAGTACTTTCTTTGGGGGTTTTTTGCCCAAAACCGACAGTCCTTGATCGTCTTTCAGTGGGGGAGGTCGGCTATATTATTGCGGGCATACGAGATGTTGGAGATACAAAAATTGGTGATACGGTTACAGAAGTTAAAAGACCTGCCTTAAGTCCAATCCCAGGCTATAAAGAAGTCAAACCCATGGTTTTTTGCGGGCTTTATACCATAGACACCGATCGGTTTGAAGATCTGCGAGATGCCCTGGAAAAGCTGCGTCTAAATGACTCCTCGTTTCAATTTGAGCCCGAAACGTCATTGGCCTTGGGTTTTGGTTTTCGTTGTGGTTTTTTGGGTTTACTCCATATGGAAATTATCAAAGAGCGGCTTGAAAGAGAGTATCGTTTGTCGTTGATTGGAACGGCTCCAACCGTTGTGTATCATGTGACCACAGTAAAAGGTGAAGTCCAGAAGATTGATAATCCCGCTCAATTACCGCCAGTAGGGCAGATTGTCTCTTTTCAAGAGCCTTTTATCAAGGGTGTGATTATTTCACGCAGCGATTTTTTAGGGGCCATATTAAAACTTTGTCAGGATCGTCGCGGGACTCAAGTTGACCTGAAATATCTGGATGCACAACGGGTGATGCTGACCTATGAATTGCCGCTCAATGAAGTTGTGCTTGATTTTTATGATCGCTTAAAATCTGTCTCCAAAGGGTATGCCTCTTTCGACTATGAAGTCACGGGGTATCAGGATGCAGACCTGGTTAAGGTCGATTTGATGTTGAATGGGGAGGTTGTTGACGCACTCTCCTTTATTACGGATCGCAAAAAATCATACCTCCGGGCCAGGCAGCTTGCTGAAAAAATGAAAACGATTATTCCAAGGCAAATGTTTGAAGTCGCGATTCAGGCCGCAATTGGGGCGAAGATTATTGCGAGAGAAACCGTGACCGCCCTTAAAAAAAATGTAACCGCAAAGTGTTACGGTGGCGACATTACACGAAAGAGGAAATTATGGGAGAAGCAGAAGGAAGGCAAGAAGCGGATGAAGCAGGTCGGTCGGGTGGAAATCCCACAGGAAGCCTTTCTGGCGGTTCTCAAGGTGCAGGAATAATGCACCCTGATGATTTAAGCCGAAAATCGATTTGGCGCGAATACGCAGAAACCCTTGTCATTGCCATTGTTTTAGCTCTGTTTATCCGGACTTTTGTCGTCCAGGCATTTAAAATTCCCTCAGGATCCATGATTCCCACACTTCAAATTGGAGATCACATCCTCGTAAGCAAATTTATTTATGGCATTCGTCTTCCTTTTACGGATTTTGTTGTTGTTCCGATTTCCAAGCCCGATCGGGGCGATATCATTGTCTTTCGATTTCCAAAGGACGAATCAAAAGATTTTATCAAGCGCGTGGTCGGGGTTCCCGGAGATAAGATTGAACTTAGAGAAAAAGTACTGTATGTCAATGATGTTGAACAAAGCGAATCATTTACCAACCATGGAGCAGATGAGGCGCCCTTCAGAATCGTCCCGGAGCGCGATAATTTTGGCCCGGTCAGTGTCCCTGAAAATGCCTATTTTGTGATGGGTGATAATCGTGATCACAGTCTCGATTCCCGCTTTTGGGGTTTTGTCGATTTTTCAAAAATAAAAGGCGAGGCTTTTCTTATTTACTGGTCCTGGGACAAGGAGAAATCCTTTTTTGACTGGATCGGCGGTTGGGGACGTTGGGAACGAATCGGGAAAATTATTCGTTAAATTTAGAGAAAACCTGCGTATGAATCAAAAAAAACAACGATTTAATGCCCTTTTGAATGAATTTTCCGGCCGTAGAGTCCTCGTTCTCGGTGATTTAATGTTGGATCATTATATCTGGGGAACAGTTAAGCGGATTTCTCCGGAAGCTCCGGTGCCTGTGGTGGATGTCAATTCCGAATCTCTCCTTCTCGGGGGTGCAGGCAATGTGCTCAATAATATTTTGGGACTCGGCGGTCAGGTCTCTTTTTGTAGTGTGATCGGGTCAGATAGTGCAGGGCAGTGGATCAAAGAACGTATGGCCTCAAAAGGCGTCGATCTCGCCGGATTGATTGTTGAGGCCAAGCGGCCGACGACAAAAAAAACGCGTATTATTGCACATCAGCAACAAGTGGTGCGTTTCGATCATGAAGATCGCAGTGTATTACCAGCGAAGACGAATCGTCTGCTGGTTGATTATGTTTTGCGTGAGCTTCCTCGTGTGGACTGCCTTGCCATTTCGGACTATTCAAAAGGGGTCGTGACGAGTTATTTGCTTCGAAAAGTCCTTCCTGCGGCGCGTGAACAAGGGATCCCCATTATTGTTGACCCAAAGGTCAATCATTTCAACTTGTACAAAAATGTGACCTTGGTGACTCCGAATAATCTGGAGGCCTCCCAGGCTTCCGGGATTGATATCCACGATGAATCGTCTTTACTTAAGGCGGGAGAAGCCATTTTAAAAAAACTGTCGTGTGATGCGGCCTTAATTACTCGGGGAGAGCACGGCATGAGTCTGTTTGAAAAGGATGGCGCCATCACGCATATTCCGACAGATGCAAAGGCGGTGTTTGATGTGACGGGTGCGGGCGATACGGTTTTAAGTACGCTGTCCCTCGCATTGGCGGTTGGAGCACCCTTGCCGGATGCCGCAAGGTTGTCTAATCTTGCGGCGGGCATTGTTGTGGGCATTGTCGGAACGGCCGCCATTGAGCGGAAAATGCTACAACAGATGTTGTCCTCAGATTAAATACATCAAGACGGCTTGCATCAGTCTTGATGCCAGCATCCATGAAATATTAGACAATAAACGATGCAAAAAAAATCACTCAACCAGGTTTTACTTCAGGAAAATGATTGTTTTGGCTGTGGTCACCTCAATCCTCATGGTCTTAAAATTGAAGTGAACCGGGATCCGGAAGATGCAAGTCGGATCGTTGGGGCATTCTATCCTGCAGCCCATATGGTTGGTTTTCCAGGAATAACGCATGGCGGGGTGATTTATACGGCCCTGGATTGTCTGGCATCATGGACGCCGACCATTCTTTTAAGCGAAATGAAAGCGGCATGGATCCTTGGTTCCGCAGCCATTCGTTATCTTCGTCCCGCTGCTCCTGCGCGACCAATCATGCTTTCTGCGCGTATCAAAGGGGGTGTTTCAAAATGGAAACCGATTGTGGTACAGGCGCAGGCACGTAATGAAACGAATCAGCTTTTAGCTGAAGGACGGTTCAAAGTTGTCCCCTTAACGCCGGATCGATTTAAAACCGTAGCGGGTTTGGATGAGGTACCGGAAAACTGGCGGCACCTCATGGGTGTGTCTTAAGGCGAGTTGATTAGGGTTTTCGATGCCAAATACACTTGCCCACCTGGGTCTGGCTGGTCTCTTAACTCGCGGGGTTTTGCGTGATGTCGATTTAAGGTGGGTTTACATTGGGGCGATTATTTCGGATCTGCCCTGGATCTTGCCACGCAGGTTTCGTACGATTTCTCCCGGTCTTGATTTATTAGATCTCCGTCTTTATGTCATTGTTCAGGCGACATTGTTTTTTTCTCTGATATTGAGTGCTGCATTTGCCTTAATGTCTACTTTCCCCCTGAAAAATTTCTTTGTGCTGGGTTTTGGGAGTTTTGTCCATCTCTTTTTGGATGCCTTTCAGATTAAACGTGCGAACGGTGTCCATTTTTTTGCGCCCTTCGATTGGCGGTTAACACAGTTTGCTTTTTTCTGGCCGGACAGCATTCCGACCTATTTCATCACGGCATTGGGTTTTTTGTATTTACTTCTGAATTGGAAGAAAAGTGCCCAAGGCCCGTGGCCACTTCAAATAAAGGCGAAGAGGCAGGTTTGTGGCGCAGTGATGTTGTTGGGGCTGTATTTCTTGCTGCCCTTGGCCCTTATGCGTGCACCCGAGGCAAAAAATAATCATTTTGCAAAAACACTCCGGGAAGTGGATGCGCGACCGGGAAAACCCATTGAGTTTGATCGTGCGTTTTATCGGCATGATCCCTCACCCGGAAAACTGCTCTCTTTTCATGGAGAGGTTTTTGAAGTTGTTGGACTCAGGCTGGATCATTCTGGGCTGATCTCTATTCGCGGAGTATTTATCGATCAAAACACGGTTCAGGTAAAAGACTACAACCTTCATTCAAGTTATTTCAGGGACAATGTAACTTATGTGGGCTTGGCCCTCATTGTCTTTTTGTGGGCATGGAGTGGTTTCCTGTCTTTTGGAAAAGTCAGATGATCGGTATTTAGATACACGTATTTTCCAAGGGAAAGAAGATTTGTCTGAACGCATCCAGTTTTGCGAGTTCCGAGAAGTTGAGCGACAGATAGCGGAAGGCCAATATTTTCTCCCTCCAAGGTTATCCTCAAATTTAGGGGCAATCGCAGTGGTATGAAACCTTATGAGCAAAGTTAATCCCTCATTGAATATCTCTATGAACCATATTCCATTGAGAAACTAGATGACGTCCAATCCCAACTTCTCTGGGTCGTTTTGAAAGGCCCATAAATTCCAAAGCCCTAGGGAGAAGCCGACAGAGTAAAACCCTCTGATTTTTCCCGATTGCTCGTGCGAGGGAACGAGCACGTGCCATTTTAAATACTGTGAGTGGTTTTTTATTTTAAGGTCGTGAAGGGCAGTGATTAAGCACAGTTTCAAATATGCAGGTTTTTAAAGGGGATTAGATCTGGTTTTGGGCAAAAAAAAGAGCCCTCAAAAAAGAGGACTCTTTTTTAAGATCCTTTTTTTAGGGTCTTTGTACTTTATCGACTGGAAGTGGGTTGATATTGAGATTGACGTGTTTTGCGGGGTCGACTGCAGGGTTTGCAGTTGCGAGCTTCTCTTCGATGGCTTTGAAGAGGTCTTCAACTGAATATCCGGCCATTTCCTTGTTCGGATCCCCTTTGTCCCATGTTCGTTTTTCGTCATTATGAACCAAGAATTTACGTTTGATCGATATTTTTATTTTTGTGACTGTGGGCACGGCAGGAGGCGCTGCCTCCGCTTTTGCTACGGCCCCATCTGTTGCGGGCGCTTCTGCTGCCGTTTTTTCCGGTTTCGTTTCAGTCTTGGCCGGTTCGGTTGGTTTCTCAGCCACGGGTGCAGCTCCAGGAGCTGGAACTTCAATCTTTTTCAGATTAATTTTGTAGGAATCTTTGTATTGTTTCTCAACGACAGGGCTGGCTGACCAGATTTTGAAATATCGCCACTCCGGGGTCTGTACCCGGCCCTTTTCTTTTTTAATTTTCATGTTTTTATGAGGATGAACTGCAAATCCTTTCTCAGTGATAACGGCAATTGTGGCATCCCAGACCTTGTCGTAATCCTGATTAAAGAGCCGTTCCCCTTTTTTTAATTTTACCGGGGCATCGGCAGCAAAGGCAGTTATCTGCGTTGAAAATGCCAACGAGATTAGAAATAAAGAAACGAAAAATTTTCTTGTCATTATCTCCTCCGAGAATAGGGCCACATTGTGGGTAGTTTTAGACGGTTTTCGTTTTTCTGTCAAGGAAAAATAGGTATATGGCAGTAAAATTGGCTCAGTACTGTGTCCATTGTGTGATATCGACGTTCATTGAGGCTTTGAGGTGCTTTACTCGTCTATTGCATTATGGTACTTTAAAGCATGCAATCGTTTAGAAAATATTCAAAATCTATCCTCCCTTTTTTTGTCTCCGGATTTTTGATTTTTCTCGTATTTTCCCTTTTTGTCGGTCTAAAAAAGAAAACTTTTCAGGGCCTTGCGATTGATGTGGCGCAAACGGCCGAAGTGCAGATCAAGGGACTCTCTTTTACGCAAACAGAAACAGGACAGTTGTCATGGGAACTGGTTGCAACAGAGGCTGTGCTGACGGAAAAGGGGCAGAAAGCGTTGCTTCAAAACATTTCCGTAACCATTCCTTATGGTTCGGGTTCAACGCTCTCCCTGCAAGGGGATGAAGGTTTTGTAGACACAGAGAACAAAGACTTTTCTCTGTGGAAGAAAACGGGGCTGATGACCATTAATCTGGAAAACGGCTACACATTACAAACATCGGGTTTGAAGTGGAACGCATCTCAAAGAAAAATTATCTCGGACGGAAAAGCCTCCATTTCTGGGAGGAGCATGAGTGTAGATGGGAATTCATTGAGTGTTTCAATGGACAACCAGGAAATGACGGTTATCGGTGATGTTAAGGCCTTGGTTCATTAAGAAATTTTACGCATCACTTCTCGTCCTTTTCCTGATATTGATTTTTTTGATTTCTGGGCCGAAACTTTTTGCCGCTGAGTCCCAGAAGTCTCATAAAAAAAATGTTCCAATCTCAATTACTTCAGAGAAAATGATTTTAAAAAACCTCAAAAATCAAATTGTTTTTGAGGGGATGGTCTTGATTAGTCGGGGTGAGGTGAAGATCAATGCAGACAAGGCCGAGGTCTTGTTGTCAGAATCCAGCGAAACCCCTTCTCTTTTAGGCGGAGTAAATGATGGACGAGAGGTGTCTCAAATTGTTGTGACAGGGCATGTTCGTCTTATTCGTGGCAATCAACAAGCAAAAGCCGACAAGGGCGTTTATGAAAGGGGTCAGGACGTTTTTATTCTAACGGGCAATCCGGAAGTATGGGATGACGATTTTCATGTTAAAGGCAAAGTCATTACGTTTTTTATAGAGGAAGAACGGACGCTTGTTGCAGAAAGTCAGGCTGTGATTCGCAACGGATCACAAGGATTGGTCAAAAAAGAGTTAAATTGAGGTGCCGTAAGACGGCCTAGCTAAATCCCATTCTTGTGGTAGCTTGTTCATTTTGAGGTCGTTATGCTTGAAGCATCAGGGCTGGAAAAAATCTATAACGGCCGACAGGTTGTTCGTGATGTAAGTCTGCATGTTAATCGTGGGGAAGTCGTGGGTCTTTTGGGGCCAAATGGCGCCGGAAAAACAACCACTTTTTATATGATTGTCGGCTTGACTCCGCCCAGTCACGGAACAATTTCTCTAAATGGAACGGAAATCACAACCCTGCCGATGTATAAGCGCGCCCGCCAGGGGGTGAGTTATTTACCTCAGGAACCGTCTATTTTCAGGAAGCTTTCTGTCGAAGATAATATTCTGATCGTGCTTGAAACACTTGAACTTTCGCCTTCGGATCGAGATACGCGTTTAGAAAGTCTTTTATCTGAATTAAGTATCACTCATTTAGCCAAAAATAAAGCCTATACACTTTCGGGGGGCGAACGGCGCAGGCTTGAGATTACGCGTGCGTTGGTGCTCTCACCACAATTCATTTTGTTGGATGAGCCCTTTGCCGGGATAGATCCGATTATTGTTTTAGAATTACAGAAGGTGATTCGGCATCTTAAACAGAAAGGGATTGGTGTCCTCATTACTGATCACAATGTGCAAGAGACCCTGGCCATCACGGATCGGACTTACATTATTCACGATGGTAAAATATTAATTTCCGGGACGCCTTCTGAAATCGCGAATAACCCTGAAGCGAAGACCTTGTATTTAGGCGACCGCTTCCGTTGGGACGCGCAGCACGACTCACGAGTGAGCCATTAAAAAGGGGTAATGATGTCTTGGTCTGATGGCGGCATGAAACCGAAACTTGAATTAAAGCTGTCGCAGAAGCTGGTTATGACACCTCAGCTTCAACAGGCGATCAAGCTGTTACAACTTTCCCGACTTGAACTGGATGAAGTCGTAAATCAGGAAATGGTTGAGAATCCACTTCTTGAAGAACAGGGGAATGAAGGGCCTGAAGAAGAATTCAACCCTGAATCGCCAGAACCTGCAGAACCTGCCTCCGAGACAAAAGAACTTGAGGGAGATCTCCCTGAAAAGAGAGAAGAGTTTGATTCGAAGTGGGAAGACTATTATCTCGATGAAGGTCGGGACGATGGTTGGAGCGCTTCGAACATTTCGCAAGATGAGGAACGGCCTTCCTATGAGCAGACCCTGACCAAAGCCACATCCCTGGCAGAGCATTTGTTGTGGCAGTTCAGTTTGAGCGCAACCTCAGACAGGGAAAAAGAAATCGGCACGGCCATTATTGGAGAAATTGATGAAAATGGCTATCTGAAAACCCCGCTGGAGGAAATTGCGGCGATTACAAATACATCAGTCGAATCAATCGAAGTGATGTTGAAAGTGATTCAAGGCTTTGACCCTGCGGGTGTCGGGGCCAAGGATCTTGAGGAGTGTCTTTTGATTCAAGTTAAGCAACTTGATCTTTCGGGTTCTCTTGTTGAGTCGATCATTAAAAACCACCTTTTGGATCTGGAAAAAAAACGATATCAGAACATTGTAAAAGCGTGTGAATGTACGATTGAAGAGGTTGTTGAAGCCTCAAAAATCATTGAACACTTGGAACCAAAACCCGGTCGCCCATTCTTTTCATCGGAAAATGTTTACATTACACCCGATATTTACGTGGTGAAAGCGGAAGACGGCCAATACGTTGTCGCCTTGAATGATGATGGTTTGCCCAAGTTAAAGATTAGTCCGTTTTACCGGACCTTACTCCGCTCGAAAGGCGAAGTCAGTGATAAAACGAAGTCTTATCTGGAAGAAAAATTCCGGTCGGCGCTTTGGCTTGTCCGAAGTATTGAACAACGGAACAGAACCATTCAATTGGTGGGCGAAAGCATCGTGAAATTTCAGCAGGAGTTTATGGAAAAAGGAGTCAGTGCGCTTAAACCGCTGATCTTGAGGCAGGTGGCCGATGATATTGAGATGCACGAGTCTACGGTTAGCCGGGTCACGACAAATAAATATATGTACACTCCGCAAGGCATTTATGAATTAAAGTTCTTTTTTAATGGGAGCCTTCCCCGTATTGGCGATCAATCTGACAACCTTTCATCCATTGCCGTTCGGGAAATGATCCGAAAAATGGTGGAGAATGAAGATCATACACATCCTTTAAAAGATCAGGAAATCGTCACGCTTTTAAAGGACGCAGATATTGAAATTGCGCGAAGAACCGTTAGTAAATATCGTTCGTGGCTTAAAATCCCACCGGCCAGTCGCAGGAAACAACCCTATTAGATTTTGATTGTGTGTTGTTGTTGAAGAAGTAAGGAGGTACTTATGGAAGTATTGATTTCTGGAAAACAATTGGATGTGACACCTGCCTTGAAGCAGTATATTGAGAATCGTGTAAAAAAAATTGAAAAATATACGATGAAGGTGACACAAGTGGTTTTTACACTCAAAGTCGAAAAGTATCGCCACATGGCCGAAGTACTGGTCAAAGTCAACGGTTTTATTTTGCAAACAGAGCAGGAAACCGATGAAATGTATGCCTCTGTTGATAAAGCCATGAGTAAAATCGAACGGCAACTCAAGAAGCATAAAGAGAAACTCCATAATCATCGGGTTCATCATGATGTGACCGGACACAAAGAAACCCCTGTTCCAGATTGGGCTGATTTGAATATTAAAAAGCGCAAACAATTTCCTTTGGAAGCGATGAGTATTGAAGATGCGGCTTTGCAGATGGAGCTGTTGGGGAATGGTTTTTTCCTCTTTGAAAATCGTGACAGCAAGCAGGTCAATGTTTTGTATAAAAGAAAAGATGGCGGTTTGGGGCTGATCGAACGGTCTCCCTAGGTCGAGTGCGCGGGTGTTGTCGATGAACAGTGCGCCGAAAGATATTCGACTTGTGATTATTAGCGGACTTTCCGGTTCTGGAAAAAGCTGTGTCATCAGGTGTTTTGAAGATCTCGGTTTTTTCTGTGTCGACAATCTCCCGCCTCAGCTCCTGCCTCAGTTTGTTGAACTCTGTAGAACATCCTCAAATCCTATTTCACGCGCGGCCATCGGAATTGATATTCGGGAAGGCACCTTCCTATTGGATTTTCTGAATATCTATGACAAGCTGATTGCCGAAGGCTATGAGATGGAGCTTCTTTTTTTACATGCACAAGATGAAATTTTACAGCGGCGTTTTTCCGAATCCCGTCGCCCCCATCCATTGGCTAAAGAGGGGCCTGTATCAGAAGGCATTAAACGAGAGAGGAAAACCTTGAACGATCTCCGCAGCCGTGCAAATCGGGTGGTTGATACCTCTAATTTGCATGTCCATGAGTTGAAAGAGGTCATCACTCAATATTATCTTGAAAAAAAGAAAGATCGACGGTTAAATATTGCTCTGATGTCATTTGGCTATAAGTTCGGGGTGCCTTTTGAGCTCGACCTGCTTTTTGATGTACGGTTTCTGAAAAACCCGCATTTTGTTGAGCACTTGAGGCCTTTGACCGGGAATGATCTCCCGGTACAAACCTTTGTCCTTGATCTACCCGAGGCTAAAATTTTTCTTCAAAAGCTATATGATCTTCTGGATTTCCTGCTTCCCCTTTATGAAAAGGAAGGTAAAAGTTACCTAACCATTGGTGTGGGTTGTACGGGTGGGCGTCATCGCTCCGTTGCGCTTGTCAATCAGGTCACCGCCTTTTTAGCCGAAAAAGGAATGAAGGTGCATTCCCGTCATCGGGATATCGCCGTAGACGACTAATATCATTGGTTTTTATCATCATGAGAGTTAAGGGGCAAATGTGGCAAATTATGTGATTGGCATATCAGGGGCAAGTGGTGCAATTTATGGTGTGACGCTGCTTGAACATTTACTCAAAGAACAACATCAAGTTTATCTCATTCTTTCCCAATCCGCGCGGCTGATCATTCGGGAAGAACTGGGTTGGGAGTGGGGTCGGCATTTTTCAGAAACCCTGGCGGTTTTGAGCAGTAAATATCCTGGCGAGCAACTTATTTATTGTGATGAAGGGGATATGACCGCACCGGTCGCCAGTGGCTCTGTGCCTACGAGCGGCATGGTAGTTGCGCCCTGCTCGATGAAGACCCTAGCGGGTATTGCGCACGGGTTTTCATCAAACTTGATTGGTCGCGCGGCCGATGTGACTTTGAAGGAAAGGCGTCCCTTGGTTCTTATTCCTCGGGAGACGCCACTCCATCGTGTTCATCTCAAAAATATGTTGACTGTTTCTGAAATGGGGGCCATATTGCTCCCGGCCATGCCCGCTTTTTACAACCACCCCAAAACGATCGACGACCTTGTGCGTTTTGTGGTGGCCCGCGCACTTGACCTCATGGGTGTGAAAAATACGCTCTCGACACGATGGAATGAAGTATGAAGCGGTTCATCTCAATCTATCAGCACTTAATCCTATGTGCGATGGTTCTTTTTTTTGCCTCCTGCCAGTCCACTCAAACTGAAAAAGAAATTCCAGGCTGGGAAAATGTCACGCTTCATGCCACAGGTTTTGGCCGTATTGAAAAGACGTGGTCCATCACGGAAAGAGTTCAGGCCGTTCAGAAGGCCAAAATTGATGCCTATGCTCAATTAGAATCCGATATCTTGGCGCTCAAGATCAATTCAACAAAAAAAGTCGATGACCATGCAAAAGAAGACGAGGTTTTGAAAAAGAAAATTTCTGCCTATGTCCGAGGTGCAAAAATTATACAAACGGAGAATAGCGATCTGGGCGTTAAAGTCTATGCCGAACTCTTTCTTGGAGGGAATTTCAAGGCAACGATCGGCTTAAATCAGAAACGTCAGAAATCATCCTCTGATCCTCGAAGAGCAGAGGAGCTTTCCCCTTAAAATATCCTTTTTTATCCCCGTTATCCCATTCGTTTTCCTTATATGTTAGTACAATATCAATTAACTTTATAAATTATAAGCCTTTCTTGACAGGTCGTGAACTCTAAGTATACTTAGGGTTGCTACATGTTTTTGGTATCTATGTCCTTGTTTTAGAGACGTATTTACTTAAAAAACGAGGGAAAACCATTCTTTTATATGGACTCATTTTGTGGGTGAAAAGTAATGATAAGCGAGGTCTTGTTTTTGAGTTTAGTTCAAGACGAAATGAACTGCGTCTGTTGTAAGAAAAGGAGATTATCATAATGGGCTTTTCTCTTTTTCCTAAGGCAAAAAACCTGATTGGCCTCGATATCGGCTCAGGTGCGATTAAGCTCGTTCAACTGACTAAAGGAAGTAGCGGGTACAAGTTAAAGCGCTTTGATGTCCGGGTTTTAGAATCTGAATTGATCGTGGATGGGACCATCATGGACTCCGAACGTGTGATTGCAGTGATTAAAGACTTACTGGACGAACACGCGATTAAGGAAAAAGATGTCGCTTTTTCTGTCTCCGGCCATTCTGTGATTGTGAAGAAAATTCAGCTGCCGGTGATGTCAGAAGAGGAGCTTGAAGAATCGATTAAATGGGAAGCGGAACAGTATATTCCTTTTGATATCAACGACGTCAATATTGATTTTCATATTTTAGAATCGATGGATCCGGAAGATGCACGGGATCAGATGGATGTTTTGCTTGTGGCTGTAAAAAAGGAAAAACTGACTGAATATACTTCAGTGGTCACCGAGGCCGGATTAAGCCCGGTCATTGTTGATGTAGATGCCTTTACACTTGAAAATATGTTTGGCGCAAATTACGAAGTGATGGATGGGGAAGTTGTTGCACTGGTTGATATTGGTGCGAGTGTAATGAACATCAATGTCATTAAAGGCGGTGCATTTGCTTTTACGCGTGATATCTCGATTGGTGGGAACCGTTATACGGAAACCATTCAACGAGAGTTCAATGTAAATTACGAACAAGCGGAGCAAGCAAAGCGGGGAGAGTCGGTCGAAGGGATTGATCCTGAAACATTCTCGAATATCGTCAATCTTTTAAATGACAAGATTGTTTCCGAAGTGGTTCGATCTTTTGATTATTTTAAAAGCACATCAAATAATGAAGACATTAATCGGATCTTATTGAGTGGTGGCGGTGCCAAGGTTTCAAATTTGCTCGCATGTCTTGAAGAAAAATCAGGCATCCCTGTTGAAATGGTCAACCCTTTTAAACGCATTGAAATTTCGGAAACACAGTTTGATCTGGATTTTATTCGAGAGATGGCACCCCTGGCCTCGGTTGGCGTTGGTTTGGCCCTCCGTGAAATTGGAGACCGGTAAACGATGATTAAGATCAATTTACTAGGTGTTCACAAAAGCAAGAAAAAGAAAAAGAAAGTAGCGGTTGAGTCTCAGCTTATTTGGCTGGGTCTTTTTTCGATTCTGCTGGTGCTGGGCTGGTTTGTTGGATGGCGGGTTTTAGATCAAAAGGTCACCCACTTGCAAAGCATTGAAAAAGAACTGTCTCAGGAGTTAACCACTCTTAAAGCCCAAGTAAAGGTCGTAGAGAATTTTGAAGCCAACAAAAAAATTGTCAGAGAGAAAATTGCGGTGATTGAGCAGCTTCGAAAAAATCAATCCATCCCCGTTTTTCTTTTAAACGAAATCAGTCAGCGTCTTCCAGAACGGGTCTGGCTGGTGAACTTAAGTCAAAAATCGGGTGCGATTGAGCTTTCGGGTAAGGCCGTCACTAATAATGAAATTGTTGATTTTATTAATAATTTAAAGAAAGCGTCGTCTTTTAAAAATATCCAGATTCTAGAGTCTCGACAAGGGAAGGACGGAGATATTTCGGTATATTCTTTTCGTCTAAAATGGGATGTTGTGATTTGATTTTTTTAAGCTGAAGGGTGTCATAGTATAAAAAATGGCGATTGATATTGAAACAATAAAAAGTCTCACGAATAAGCAAAAACTTGGAATGCTGTTTATCCTTTTTGTGGGAGTGATCTCTGCGTTTATCTGGTTTGTTTTTATTCCAAAAAACGAAGAAATCCATCGACTTGATCGGGAGGTTTCTACGCTGAACAATGAAATTAACGTGCTGCGTGTAAAGGTTCGGCGGCTCGCGGAGTTAAAAAAAGAAGATGTCAAACTCCAACGAAAGTTGCAGGAAATGAAAGAGCAGCTTCCCCCCGAAGCAGAGGTTGAATTTTTGTTGAAGCAAGTTTCTGATCTCGGCGGCCGAAGTGGGCTTGATTTCAAGCTTTGGCGTCCGGGTGGAAAAGTTATGAATGCATCAGGGTTATATTCAGAAATTCCTGTGAATGTCGAGGTGGCTGGTGGGTATCATTCTGTCGGTATTTTTTTCGATAAAATCAGCAAGATGAGGCGAATCATTAATATTTCCAATATTAAGATGTCTTCGCCAACAATGGAAAGAAATCAGGTGTTGATTCAGACCAGTTTTTCAGCAACGGCATTTGCATCTGCAGAAAAGACCGAGGCGGAAAAATGAGACGATATTGCTTGATCAAGATGATTTTTCTTTGTTTTTTTATTGCCGCGTGTAGCGATGAACCGGTTATTCAAGCAGAACGGCCAGCTCCTGTAGCTGTATCGCCTGTATCGGCTGGCCCGGCGATTGAGAGCGATGAAGCGGTTTCATCGTTTCTTGAAGTAAAAAAGCAGCCAGTGGTCTCCTACAATGGAGTTGGTCGGCGCGACCCTTTTCGGTCGATTGTTGCACTCTCCGAGGGCCGCCCAAAATCTGTTAAAACGCTTCCGCCGCTTCAGAGAAATGAAGTTTCTGATTTGAGGCTTCAGGGCATTATTTGGGGTGAGTACGGTCCAAGAGCCATCGTCAATACACCGGATGGCAAGGGGTATACCGTTCGAGTCGGAACACCCGTCGGGTTTAATCGCGGCGTCATCAAGCGAATCACCCAAAATCAGGTCATTATTGAAGAGACGCTTTTAAATATTTTCGGTGAACCGAAAAAGAGAAGTATTGTGATGGAACTTCATCCCGAAAAGGAGGGATAATAGAATGTTTAGCCCATTGGTCCGGGGGTCCCGGTTTACCCAGATTGTGATGATTACTGCTTTTTCAGGACTAATCCTATCCTGTACGATAAAACAAATAGCGCCCAATGCGAGTTCGGCTCCTGTTGTGACGATTCAGGATATTCGGGTGACCGAAGGCACTGAAAAAACGATGATAGAGATTGAAAGCGAAGAACCGATGATTTATACCACCTTTCGCCTCTCTGATCCTGATCGTCTTGTTATAGATATGGCGGATGTTAGTCTCGCTCAGTTTTCAGGGGACATTTTTATTGAGGGAGGCCCGGTTCGTTCTGTTCGCCCGGGAAAAGGGGAAGGCCGTAATATTTCTCGTCTTGAATTTGAACTTTCAGGAGAAGTCGAAACCGATGTGAGAACAGAAGGTTCAAACCTGCTTGTAGAGGCGACCCAGGTCGCCAAGGTCAATAAAGGGTTTGTCTTTTTTGAAGATGAAAGTCCTGCAGAACCGCAAGACATCGCGATGAAAGTGAGCGATACACTACAAGAGCCGATTGCACCCTCACCCTTAACTGAGGATATGATTACCTCACCAGACATGCCTGAGATGTCAAGCGAGATGGCATCTGACGATGCCCTTTCCGACGTTCAGGGTCAAGTGGTTCTTGTGCAGTCCATTTCCATGCCGGTCGCCGAGGCAGTGCTCGAAAAGCCAAAGGCAAGCAAAATGTCTGTAAAAGCGCCCGTCTCTCTCTCAGATGCGAAAAAAATTTCCTCGGTTGAATTTGAAAAAGGCGAGGACTTGAAACTCATTGTTCGTTCAGATGGTGTTTTGAAACCCAGAGCCTTTTTCATGGGTTCTGGCGATAAAAAACGTTTGGTCATTGATTTGCCAGATGTGAAGATGACGTCTTTTAAAAGGCATGTCGCCATTGAAGATCATCGTGTAAAGCAGGTTCGTATTGGACAGCATGCAAAGAAGTTACGTCTGGTACTTGATTTAATGGCACCTGTTTCCTATACATTGTCTCAAGTGGGAGAAGACTTAAATATACTGCTCAAAGATCCCTCAGAATCCGAAAGTAAACCGGCTGTGCTTCAATCTGCAAAAGGTAAGGTGCAAGAGGGAGATCAAGGCGGTGAAGATATTGCTGAAATGAAAGTCGCCCCTGAGGTCGCTCCGATAAAAGACTTAAATGAGCAGGGTGTAGCTGCGGTCTCTGAAAAAGTAGTCACGGAAGAGGCGTCTTTAAATCTTGAGGAAAAAACCTTGGTCCTGAGCTTTCCTTCTCTTGCGCTCGCAGAAGCCGCGACCTTCCCCTCGGCTTTACCTGTCGCCCTGTCCACGCAGGATGCAGGTGATTCTAATGTGCAGGAAGCGGATGAGGCCATGACCGCAGCGCTGGAAGAGGTTGAAAAAACAGAACACATGCCGGAGGAGAAGATCGCGCCACAGCAAGACGGGACCTCTTTTGAAAAAAAGGGTTCCGTGGAAAGCCCGGTAGATCTACCCAAAATGGGCTCTGATACTCCGGAAGAAAAAATGCTTGAGGATTCTGTTCCAGCCCTTGTTTCAGATACATCAATGGAAGAAAAAGAAATGACTCCGGAAATGACAGGTAAGCAGGCGGAAAGTCCTGAAGATGTCCTTATGAAGGAGATTGAAGAAAAAGAAGCGAAGAAAAAAATATTGCTCCGCCGTAAACGCCGGGAAGCCGCAAAATCAAAGCGCGAAGCCCTGAGTTTGGCGAACGCTGCGGCTGAAGTGTCTCTAGACACAGAGCCTCCCAAATATATCGGACGCAAAATTTCACTCGATTTTCAAGACGCGGAAATCACCAATGTGGTACGACTGATTGCGGACGTGAGCGGCCTGAACTTTGTCATGGGTGATGATATCACGGGAAAAATCACGATCAATATGGACGATGTTCCCTGGGATCAGGCGCTTGAAATCATATTGGAAATCCGAAACTTAGGGATGGTGCGTGACGGTAATATTATCCGAATCGCGACTTTGAGCAACCTGAGCAAGCAGCGTAATGAAAAAGCACAGGCGATGGAAACGAAGATTCGTGCTGAAGAACTCATGACTCGGGTGCTTTATGTGAACTACGCCAAAGCGGAACAAATGAAAACCCTTCTTCAGAAGCTGCTGACGACGCGGGGGGAGATTATGGTCGCCTCCCGGGTAAATGCCCTGGTCGTCAAGGACGTTGAGGCCAATGTCGATCAGGTTGAAGAAATGGCTAAAAAGCTGGATACAAAAACACCACAAGTGCTGATCGAGGCACGAATTGTCGAAGTTCAGCCGAGCTTTAAGCGGAGTTTGGGTGTAAAGTGGGGGGCAGATTTCAAAACCAATAACGGGGGAAACAGCTTCGGGATCGGAAATGCCACAGGCGATTCGGGTGTGTTTAACCAGGGACCGGATTTTGCCGTCAATTTGCCTGCAGCCAATCCGCTTGGCGGCATCGGCTTTAGTTTTGGCCGGTTTACAGAAAGTCCGTTTCAACTCGACTTACGCATCTCTGCGGGTGAATCACAGGAAATGACCCGTATTGTTTCTACGCCTAAAATTATGGTACTCGATAATAATGAAGCGCTGATCAAACAAGGGTCTCAAATCCCTTTTCAGTCCTCATCTGCAAATGGTGGTAATAACATTCAGTTGATCGACGCGAGCCTTCAATTAAAAGTGATTCCTCATATTTCCCCTGATGGGGGGATACTTTTGGAGCTGGATCTGACAAAAAATGAGCCGGGGCCGCCTGTTCAGGGTTCGAGCCAGCCGTCTATTTTTGAAAAAGAAGTGAATACACAGGTGCTGTTGATGAATGGTGAAACCATGGTGATCGGTGGGATTTACGAGACTAAAAGCACAGAATCAGAGGCCGGGATTCCTATCCTGAAAGATATTCCGGGTTTAGGCTGGCTCTTTAAAAGTAAAGATACCAGCGAGTCAACAACGGAGCTGCTGATTTTTATTACACCGACGGTGATGGAATAAAGGCATGTTGTGAAAAATATTGTGTTATTGGGGTTTATGGGAACAGGTAAAAGCATTATTGGCCGGCGGCTGGCGGTAGAGTTGGGAAGTCGTTTCGTGGATACGGACCATCACATCGAAAAAATGGCTAAAAAACGGATTCCTCAAATTTTTGCAGACGAGGGCGAGAGCCATTTTAGAAAATTGGAAGAGCAGGCTGTCGCTGAGGTGGCCGCCTGGGAGGGTTATGTGATTTCGACGGGCGGCGGAGTGGTCTTGAACCCCAAAAATATGGAAGCTCTTGGGAGAAATGGGATTTTTGTCGCCTTGACAGCCCGGCCCGAAGTGATATTAAAACGTGTGCAACGACGTGCGGGAGAACGTCCCTTATTGCAGGGGCCCGACCCGCTTGGCAATATCACCCGGCTTTTAACCGAGCGGGAAAAATTTTATGCGGATTCGAAAGTCAAAGTAGATACCTCTGATATTCACATTGAAGAGAGTGTGCGCTGCATCGTCGAGCGCATCTCCCAACTGACAGGAGCGACGACCTAATTTTATGAAACAGGAAAAATCCATTCATCTCGATCTGGGTAAAAACAGTTACGATATTCACATCGCACAGGGTGAAATAGACCGCCTCGGCGAACGACTGGAAACCCTGGCATTTAAAGGCCAGGTGGCCGTGGTTACCAATCCCAAAATAGATCGACTTTATGGTGAGCGCGTGAATAAGGGACTCCGAAAATCAGGGTATCGGCCTATTGTGATTCAAATCCCGGCAGGAGAGCGTTATAAAACACTCAAGCAGATTGGGCGTATTTATGACCGCCTCATTGAACATCGTTTTGAACGAAAAGACCTTCTGATTGCTTTAGGAGGAGGGGTCATCGGGGATATGACGGGTTTTGCCGCTGCGACTTTTTTAAGAGGCGTTCCCTTTGTCCAATGCCCGACGACCGTGGTTGCGCAAGTCGATGCCAGCATCGGCGGTAAGACGGGCGTGGACCATCCCAAGGGGAAAAACCTGATCGGTGCTTTTCACCAGCCTCGTTTTGTTTCAAGCGATCCGGCTGTGCTGACAACGCTTCAAAAAAGGGAATACCGTTCTGGTTTGGCTGAAGTAGTGAAATATGGCGTGATTTCCGATGAACGTTTTTTTAGCTATCTTGAAGAAAACAGCCGCGATATTCGGGCACTGGATCTGGACAAAGTCTCAAAGTGCATTGAACGCTCTTCCGAGATTAAGGCTCAAATTGTGGCATCGGATGAACGGGAATCCGGTCTTCGCAAGATCCTGAATTATGGGCATACGATTGGACACGCCGTCGAAACCCTGACCGGTTACCGGAATATCAATCATGGCGAAGGCGTGGCGATGGGCATGATTGCAGCGAGTCGTTTAGCGGTCGAATTAGGGCTGTTGCGTGCTCAGGATGTTACACGGCAGGTTGCGCTTTTGGAGGCTTTTGGGCTTCCGACGCGTTTGCCCGATTTAGACCCTGCGGATATACTTAATGTGATGGCAGGCGATAAAAAAGTGATGGGCGGGGAGATCTATTTTATCCTCCCGAAAAAGATCGGTTCGGTGGAAGTGATGAAGGTAGATAAAAAAGTACTGCGGCGCTTTTTAAAGGCACTGCCCAAATATGTGTAGGAGTTTCAAATGAGAAGAGCAGTCCTTTTAGTTTCTCTGGTATTTTTTATTTCAGGTTGTGGCGACTTGGCCCCAACAGATTCAGTCGTAACCGGACCGGCAGACAGTACTACAACTCTGAATCGGTCTACAGAAGCGACAAATGTGATTTATTCTCCACTTGATTTTACCGTCAGCAGCCCAGAAGGAGACCCTCGGCCCCAAGTGCAGATCGAGTTTTTTAGAGGGGGCGACGCTTTTCTTTCTGATGTGGATGGAAATTTGTTGAGTAATTCTTCTCAGGTCAAGAATACGACAGATGATCGAGGACTTGGTCGGGTTTCTGCAGTTGTTAATGTCCCAGGTTGTGTCGGTACGACAAATGTTGTTGCACAGGGCTCAGTTTTAGCGACAGTCGGCTCTGCGTCTGCCCTGTGGAAGGTCAATATCACCAGAACTTGTGCGACGACCACGACCACTCCTGCACCTGCACCCTAATAAGATGAGTGAGACATAATATCAATGAGAGAGAGGTTACCGATGAAAAGGGGACGATTATATTCGACGATGCTGATGCTGCTGGTTTTATTGAGTGGAGGATGTTCCGCCGATTCGGTCACTGATCGCACTTCTAGTGGGACAACCTTTACGACAAGTTCAGCTTCTGTCGGAGCCATTACCCTTTCTGCAAGCCCTTCCAGCTTAAGCGCACTGGGCACGGCGGCTATTACAGCGACCGTGACGGATACGCTGGGCGCGAATGTGACGGATGGCACGGCAGTTTCTTTTTCGGTAACGACCAATCCGGGTTTGGGGATTGTTTCTTCAACGGCAACCACGGTATCGGGGATTGCGACTGCGACCTTCACCAGCGGAAGTGCGGCCGGAACAGTGGTCATTACCGCAACGGCGGGGGGTGTGACCCAAACGGTTTCCTTGACGATTCTGGGTGTGAATGTCGGCAGCATTGAGTTTACATCCGCGACTCCGAACGCCATCGGGGTGAAGGGGTCAGGACAGCCCGAAACCTCGATTATTGCTTTTACCGTTAGAGACGTGAACGGACAGCTGGCGAGTGATGGGACAAACGTTTCCTTTGTGTTGGATGGTCCGAACGGCGGAGAACTTTTGACGCCTCTGAACGGGTCTACAGTCGATGGTGTTGTTTTGACCACCCTGCAAGCGGGTTCTGTCGCTGGCCCAGCGCGTGTGACGGCCACAACGACGGTAGGTGCCACTACGATTTCAACCGGCTCAACGGGTGTTTCCATCGGTGGAGGTGTTCCGAATTTACCGCATATGACAATTACGACAACAATCTTTAATCTGGCAGGTCTTTCGACTGCAAATCTTACGACGAATATTACCGTTTACAATGCGGATCGTTTTGGAAACTATAATGTGCTTGAAGGCACCTCTGTTTCTTTTTATACGGAAGCGGGGGCAATGGATGCCAGCAATGTGACCGATGCCACCGGCATCGCCACTTCTGTTTATCGTACACAAAACCCGGATCCCCTGATTTATTCTGTGGCAAATCCATATGGTGCAGGTCCTGCGATTCCTCCCTTTACCACGGGAGATCCTGCGAACGGACAGTCTGCAGTCATTGCAGTGACCCGGGGTGAGGAGTGTTTTGTGGATAATAACGGAAACGGCGTGTTTGATGGGGGTGATACTTTTCCGGTTGGCACCTGTGACATTGGAGAACCTTTTATCGACGAAAATGATAATGCGACCCATGACGCAACGGAATTCTATGTCGACGGGAATGCCAATGGTTCATATGATGCTGGAAATGGCGTGTGGGATGGTAATATCATGATTTGGAAGCGGATCACGCTTACCCTTTCAGGACCAGTTTCTACGGTAATTAGTCCTCCTGCAGGGTTTGCGGTTCCAAACGCGGGCAGTATGGCGTTCAGGGTTTGTTTGGCGGATCTTAATTCAAATGCGCCGATGGGAGGGGGGACGGTCGAGATCACTGCATCCAAAGGGACGCTTTTCGGGGGAGGAGAGCTGACGATCCCCGATATTGCGGGTGGTCCATATTGTCCCCAGTTTACGATTGAAGACAACGCCCCGACAGATACGGATCCTCCTGCTTCCTTAATTATTTCAGTCGAATACGCGGGTGGAACCAACACGTTTTCTGGCACAATTGATTGATTCGGGTTTTGAAAAAATCTGGATTTTCCCCTTACTTTATGACTTAGCGTGGATGAAAACGTCCGCTGAGTCATCTCCAGATCAGAAAAAAATCGGATAAAGTGAAGGCCTTGGGATTCTCCCAAGGCCTTCACTTTTCTCGTATGGCCATGGATTAAAAAAAAAATCTCCATTTCTTCCCTCTCAATTCTAGCTAAATATGCTACACTCAGCATTTTCAGGCCTTGACTGGGCATATGTCCTAAGGATTTTTGTAGATGCGGTTGTGGACGAAGCGGCTTTTGCTGCTGTCGCGTAAAAAAAGTTTTAGTTTCCTCAATTTAGTGACCCTTTCCGAAGAACGAACGCTGATGGTGCTTGCCGTCGTCGTTGGTCTTTCTTCTGGCGTAAGCGCGTTCGTTTTTAAACACATGATTGATGGTGTGTACCATTTTTGCTGTGAGACGGGTACCTCCACTGATATTTTTTCTGGCCATTGGTATCGTGTTTTTCTGCCCGCGATTGGCGGCCTGCTGGGAGGCCTGCTCATTTATTATTTTGCCAGAGAGGCCAAGGGCCACGGTGTGCCAGAGGCGATTTTTTCGCTGCGCCGCCGCGGTGGTCGTGGCCGCCCCCGCGTGGTTTTTGTGAAATCTGTGGCGAGCGCCTTTACCATTGGCACCGGCGGATCAGCCGGAACCGAGGGGCCGATTATTCAGATCGGTGCGGCCGTGGGTTCTTCCATCGGGCAATTATTTAATGTCACGCCGGCCTATTTAAAAACCCTGGCCGCCGCGGGTGCGGCAGGGGGCATGGCCGCCGTTTTTAATGCCCCGATTGCAGCGGTTATTTTTGCGATGGAAGTTCTGCTGCGAGACTTTACGACGCAAGCCTTTTCGATGGTTGTTTTTTCGTCTGTGATTGCATCTGTCACTTCCCACGTTTTACTTGGAAACAATACCTTTTTGCCGACGCCGTCTTTTGGCATTCAGCATCCGGCGGAGCTGGGGCTCTATTTTTTGATGGGACTGATCCTGGCCCCCCTTTCAACCTTGTTTATTAAAATCTTGATGCGGACGGAAGAATTTTTTGATGAAATTAAAGGTATTCCTGATCCGATCAAACCGATGATTGGCGGCCTCTGCGTGGGGCTTATCGGGCTTTTTGTTCCGAGAATTTTGGGCGCGGGTTATTTTGAAGTGACGGATGTGCTTTCTCCTGATAAAGATCCCCTGACCTGGGGGGTCGGTTTTCTGGCCATCCTGGTTTTTGGGAAGATGATCGCGACATCTATTTCCCTTGGTTCGGGTGGTTCCGGCGGCATTCTGATGCCCTCCCTTTTTATCGGTGCGATGATGGGGAGTCTTTTTGGTACGCTGGCCCATGGTATTTTTCCCAATATTGCGCCGACAGGGGCGTATGCCCTCGTCGGGATGGGGCTTGTTTTTTCGGCGGTGGCGAGCGCGCCCGTGACGGCTATTGTGATGATGTTTGAAATTACGCAGGATTATCGTATTGTACTGCCCTTGATGTTTGCTGTGACGGTATCGATGCTCATGTGTCGTCAGATGGGGGAGGTCGGCCTTTATGCGCGTGTTCTTTTAAAACGCGGCGTGAATCTGGCAGGAGGAGATGTCCACGATCCGGTGATGACGGTCTCTGCAAAGGAAGTGATGGTTAAAAATGTCGAAATTGTTTGGGAAAACATGTCGGTGGAGAAGTTGACTCAAATTATTGACCAAAGTCATCACACTGGGTTTCCTGTGGTGAATGCACAGGGCGAATTGACCGGGATGGTGACGTATGTTGAGATTCACAAAGCCTATCAAGATCATCTGGATCTGAAAACCACTTTGATCGGACAGATTATGCGGAAAAATATGCCGCTCTCATTTCTGGATGATGTGCTGGTCGATGTGGTTCGCCTCATGCAGGAACACAAAACGGATCGCATTTCCGTTGTTGAATCCGACAACCCAAAACGCCTGGTCGGCTTGATTACGCGAGCCAACATTATGGCAGCCTATCAGCCCTCTTTCAAACGGTCTGAATAGCTTGTTCAGCCGCCGATTCGTCTCAAATCCTACGGATTAGCTCAATGATTTCTACAGTACAGGTGAATACGCCTTGAGTATCCAGGGCCTCTGGCCTTGTCTTTCAGGCGACCTGACGGTTTGATTGCGTCTTTTATGCATTTTGTTCGTTTCCGGCGTGTTCACGCTGTGTTATGATGCCTCTGTTTTTTTGTAGGGTTTCCCCGTGTTTAAAATCATCCTTAAAAGCAAGCTGCGGATTATCGGCAGAAACTTGACGCAGGACTGGGCAACCTATTTTATTTTAGGGCCAGTCATGATGGGAGTGGCCTCATTGCTGGGGCGGCGCATTTTTAATGACTTTGCCTTTGGTGTGGGCCGGATTCAGGCGGTTTCCATTTCTGAGCCTTTGGCGGTGCGCCTGGCTTTTGCCACTTTGGCACTCAAGGTTTTTTTTAATTTTCTCCCCATGGCGAAGCGGCTTTACCCTACGGAACGTTCGCTTGCCATCGAGGATTTATTGCCGATAAGCGTTCATGTCCGCTACAAGGTGTTTTATTTCGATCAGTTGTTTCGTGATCTGCCTTTTTTTGTGGCGGGGATGGTGATATTACTTTTTTTTGGACAGACACAACTCTTGGTCTGGCCCTTATTTATTTGGGCTTTTTTCCCCGGTATTGAAATCGGATTTACGCTGACATGGGTTCATTTCTGGTCGGCGAATCGAAAACAACTTGCCGGGGTTTTTGGGGCGGTGATGATCTTGCTCGTAGTGCTTCCTGTTGCCCAATTTAGCTGGTGGGCTGACTTTTTTACGATTTTATTTGTTCCGCTGGGGTATTACCAGGGGTTTAAAGTCTGGCGATATCGCGATATGGGCCGCTTCGAGCAGTTTTTAATGGTTCATCAGGACCGGAATAACAAAATTGGGGCGGCATCTGTTTTAGCTCAGCTTTCTCACATTATTCCAAAAAATATTCGTCCCTTGGTGCTGCGGGATCTGATTTTAACGGCCCGGAATTTTGTGCCCCAAATTTGGCGAAATGTGTTGCTGGTCGGTCTCGTGGTGCTTTCGGTTGTGAACCGGGGTAATATTGATGTAGCGGCTTACTGTGCTCTGGCGGTCTTTATGATGGCGTCTACGGTGGCCCCGCTTTTTTCGTTACAGCGGCCTTATCGCGCAATGGACAATGCCCTGCCGATATCGGCGGAGCAGGTTTGGTGTGCAAAGTTAAACTATGCCCGTCTCATTAGTTTTCCGATTCCTTTTATTTTTTGGGGCATTGAGCTGTTTCTGCGGCCGCGGCCGATTTCTGAAGCGCTTGTTCTTCTTTTGACTTTGGTGCTGCTTGGCATTGCGGTCTCTTCATTGGTAGGCGGCAGTATTTGCGAGGGGGATCAGCGGCCCGTGCTTCAATACATTATTGCGGCTTTTATGTCTGTCTTGGCGACCTTGTTTATTGTGGTTTTTAACCCGGCCATGTTTTTGCTGCTCTTTCCTGTGTTATCGAGCTTGAAGGGGTCTGCCATCACGCGTCTTGAAAATGAAGGAGTTTCTTAAATCATGCTGCTTTCTGTTTCGAATGTGACTAAACGCTACGGAGATCTGGTCGCACTGCATCCCTTTAGTATGGAACTTGAGTGCCAGATTTATGGCCTTATCGGGAACAATGGTGCCGGAAAATCAACTTTAATGAAAATGATTGTGGGATTGATTCCCCCGGGTAAAGGCAAGATTGTTCTGGGGGATTTAAATGCGAAGGAATCCCCGGAAGAAGTCAAACAATATATCGGATATCTCCCGGAATCCCCCTTGCTCTATCCGAGGTTGACCCCGGAAGAATTTCTACGTTACGTCGCAGAAATAAGAGGTATTGCTGCGCCAGAAGAAGAGATTGAACAATGGCTCAATCTCTTCAGTTTATCGGAGAAACGCAATGCGTTTTTAAATGATCTATCGTATGGCATGAAGAAAAAAATCGCGATCTCTGCGGCTTTCATTGGAAAACCCCCACTCTTGGTGTTGGATGAGCCCTTTAATGGTTTGGATGTGGCCACGATGGAAGCGCTTTCTGAGATGATTGTGAAATATCATAAAGACGGCGCAACCATTATTCTCTCAAGCCACCTGATGGCTTATATCGATCGGCTCTGTCAGCAAGTGGTCATCCTGAAAAAAGGAAAGGTGGTGGCACAGGGGAGTCCGGATGATTTGAAAAAAGAGACGAATCAGGATACATTTCATGATACCTTTCTTTATTATTCGCGGGACTCTGAATAAACGTTTTGGGTCAAGTTTTGGGAAAGTCTGGAATACGTGATTCTTAAAAATGGATGAAGGCATGATGAAAAAAGTGATGTTGGTCTTGGTTTTCTTATCCTGGACTGTGAACAGTGACGCCATTGTGAATATTGAAAAAATGCGGAAAGATCCAAGCAAAGAAGGATTTAGCGGTCATATGGAGTTGTCTTTTGGAGGCGCTTCGGGCAACACCAAAAAAAATGGCGGTTACGCAGGGACACGTCTCCAGTGGCGGAAGGACCACATTATCAATTTTGCGGTATTGCGCTATGCTTATGGCGAAAGTGCGGGAAATCGCGATACGAATAATTCCTTTTTTCACGCACGGCATATTCATCAACAAACATCCTGGCGGGCAGACGAAATTTTTGTTCAGGGCGAAACGGATGAATTTGCGCGACTCTCATATCGCGGACTCATTGGTGGCGGAGAACGCTTTGCTCTCATTAGAAATCCAAAAGGGCAGAGTGCCTTTCTCGGCATGGGTGTCTATTATGCGATGGAACGACTCGAAGATACCGCGGGTACGACGGATGGCGGCAGAGATGAATTTTTTAGGCTCAGCACCTATTTCAGCTACACTCACCAGATCAACGCTCAGGTGAGTGTGATTAGTACCACGTATTATCAACCCGCGCTGGAGCAGTTTTCAGATTATCGTCTTCTTGAAGAAGCAGGTATGGGTATTAAAATGTCGGATCGGTTTATGTTAAACCTTTCGCTGGACATCATTCACGACAGCAAGCCCCCTCAAACAGTCAACAAAACCGATATCATCTATAGCACAGGTTTGGAATATCAATTCTGAGCCTTGTGCCCTTCATATCAAAAACACCTGTATTAATGTGCCCGCCACCCTTTGCCAAACTGAAGACCCTCGGATACACTTAGATTAAACATGGTTTTCACTCGCCTTGGAATGCTTGGGTCGTGGGTATGCTATTTCATTGGCCCGCCGCCCCTGAGCTGAATCAGACATGATTTGAGGCAAGCAAACAGGAGATTTATAAAGATGCAAGGCATTATCTACATGCAACTCAAAAAATTCGTTGTGACCACCGTGGGAAAAGACGATTGGACTCAGTTGCTTGACAAGTCGGGTCTTGAGAGCAGGCTTTATCTGCCGACCAACACCTACCCAGATGAAGAGTTTAGCACCCTGCTTTCGGCTATTTCCAAGGCGAGTGACCGTTCTCGTTCGGCCATTCTGGAAGAATTTGGCCAATTTGTCGTCCCTGAATTATTCGCATTATATGGGACATTTATCTCGCCGGAATGGAAGACATTGGATCTGATTGAAAACACGGAACAAACCATTCACAAGGTCGTCCGGCTCAGAAATCCTGGCGCCGATCCGGCCCGACTAAAAACTATTCGTCGGACAATTGATGAAATCGAAGTGACGTATGATTCTCCGCGTAAAATGTGCAGTCTGGCAAAAGGGATTATTCACGGTGTTGCAGCGCATTATGAAGAACGTGTCTCAATCGACGAATCAAGGTGCATGCTGATGGGCGATAACTGTTGTAAGTTATATGTCAAAAAAGAAGTGATTTGATTGCGATTGCGGTCGCATTAATAAAACTGCGCATTAAGGCATGTGGAGATTGTGTTCCGATTTTTGAGTACGATCTAAGCCGCTTCGTATCTATTCAGAAAATGAGCGGCTGTTTTTTTGATCAGGCGTGACGTTCTGGATTCTCTTCCCTTGTTCCCATTCACTCAAGTTTACTCTTCCATTCACGTATTCTAATTAAAAGTAAAATTCGGATTTTCCTCTTTTTATCGCAATGATTCAATATTCGTTTAAAAGGCTTGCGAGGGGGTGAATCATCTTGGTATAAAAAGGCGCGAGTATCGCTTTTTATGTCCATCAATTCAAAAGCGTGTCCGATAACACTTTATTTCAATGGCAGGGGTGAGGGGAATTTTATGAAGATGAAAAAGGGGCTTGGTTTTTGTCTGGTCTTTCTGTTGCTCCTATCAGTGCAGGGTTGTCTTTATTCTAATGTCCAGCGCCCTCTTGATACTGACTTTAACAATACGACCCTTGGCGCGAAGGTAGGGTATTCTCATGCGACCTCTATTCTCTGGTTGTTTGCCTGGGGGGACGCGGGAACACGTGCTGCCGCAGAAGACGGCGGAATCATCACAATCAAACACGCAGACTCGAAGATCAAGGTAATGCTCTTCGGTTTGTATACACATACGACAACGGTTGTCTATGGGGACTAGAGTGATGTGTTGCATTATGGCCCTATCGCTGTCCGGGTGTTTGTATACCCATACGACGCGGCCTCATACGACAAACTTTCATAATACGTCCATCGGATCGAAAAAACTGGTTTTAGATGAGCGGCGGATCTCTGAACCTGCGACCGGCCTTCAACTTTCTGTCCAATGGAGTGAGGACCTTATCCGGTCTGAAGCCAAAAAGGCGGGGATGTCGACGATTGCTTATGCAGATGAGGAAAGACTCAGTGTTTTGTTCGGGATCTACAGCCATCGAAAATTGTGGGTTTATGGCGATTGATCCGAGTATGAAAAAGAAGATACAATAACACCTTTATTTTAGAGAGAAAAATGTCGTACCTGGAAATTTTAAAATATCCTGATGCCCAGCTGCTTGAACACTCCCAGCCGGTGGTGAATATCGACGGCGTCCTTCAACATCAAATTGATCAGATGTTTGAAACGCTCTATGTTTCGCAAGGCCTGGGTTTGGCCGCGCCACAGGTGGGTTGCCTGCAGTCGTTTTTTGTTTATGACCTTGGCTTGCAGGAAGAGAAACCGAAGCCGGGAGCAGGACGGGTTGTCATCTTAAACCCTGAAATTGTTGAAACGGAGGGGGAAGAAATTGCAGAGGAGGGATGTCTTTCCATCCCCGGTTATTTTGAAAGAGTGAACCGCGCGTACCGCGTACAGGTCAAGGGGCTTGATCGTGAAGGAAAAGAGGTCCGCATCGAAGGCGAAGGTTTGACCGCCCGTCTTTTTCAGCATGAAATAGACCATTTAAACGGGGTATTAATGCTCAGTCATCTCAGTCGGCTCAAGCGCGATATCTTTTTAAGAAAATTCAAAAAACAGAAGAAACAAGCTGAACTCAAGTAAGATGCCAGAAGACGCCTTCCCCGCTGGAGTGCTCCGTATTGTTTTTATGGGAACCCCTGATTTTGCCTTGCCTTCATTTCGAGCCCTCGCCGCCTCAGAAAACATCATTGCGGTTGTGACACAGCCTGATCGGCCCAAGGGTCGCAAAGCTTTACTCACGCCGCCGCCGATCAAAACCGCCGCGATCGAGAGAAATATCCCCGTTTTTCAGCCGGAACGCCTTAAAAAATCGGCGGACTTAATCGAGACACTTGGAGTGCTCAAGCCGGATCTCATCGTCGTCGTGGCCTTCGGGCAGATATTGCCCGAAGCTGTGCTCAGTATTCCCAAAAAGGGGTGTATTAATGTGCATGCCTCCTTGTTGCCCAAATACCGGGGGGCGGCGCCGATTCAGTGGGCCATCATTCGAGGAGAAACGGAGACCGGCGTGACGACGATGCAAATGGATATCGGCATGGATACCGGCCCAATTTTATTGAAACGGTCCTTAAAAATAGGATCGGAAGAAACGGCGGAATCGCTTTCTCCAAAACTTGCTGAGCTGGGCGCCTCACTCTTGCTTGAAACCGTGATTGAATTAAAGGCAGGACGATTAGTCGCAAAGCCTCAGGATGAAACAAACGCGACGCTTGCCCCACTGCTTAAAAAAGAAGCTGGTGACCTGAAATGGGATGACAACGCCGTTTCCATTCACAATCGATGGCGGGGACTTTTCCCCTGGCCGGGAACGACGACGTTTTACAAAAAAGAGCGTTGGAAGGTTACCGCAATGACAGTGGGTGATGAAAAAGGGCGCTCGGGCAAACCCGGAGAAGTCTTGGGGCTTAGTGCAAAGGGACTTGAAGTGGCGGCCTCTGATGGTTATATCCTGATCAAGCGTCTGCAGCCGGAGGGGAAAAGAGAGATGTCCCCGATTGAGTATGCGGCGGGTCATCCCTTAGAAATCGGGATGATATTACAAACACAAAAAAGTTAAATCAACAATCTCTCCGAATGGAGGAGAAAAAATGAATATTTTGAAAACGACATTTTTAATGACTTTGATGACCGTCTTACTGGTTGTGGCGGGGCAGGCATTGGGTGGACAAAACGGAGCGATGTTTGCGTTTGTCTTCGCTTTGGCCATGAATGGTTTTAGCTACTGGTTTTCGGACAAAATTGTATTAAAGATGTACCGCGCCAAGCCGGTGACAAAAGATGAAGCGCCAATGGTTTACAGCATCGTTTCTGAGCTGGTACAGAAAACCAATATGCCCATGCCCAAAGTATATGTGATCGATAATCAAACACCGAATGCGTTCGCCACCGGGCGGAATCCGGCTCATGCGGCAGTCGCCGTGACCACCGGGATTGTGAGCCTTTTAAACCGTGAAGAGTTGACAGGGGTTCTTGCGCATGAGTTGTCGCATGTGCGGCACCGGGACATTTTAATCGGCACCATCGCCGCGACAGCTGCGGGCGCCATTTCAATGCTGGCGAACATGGCCCAGTGGGCCATGTTGTTTGGCGGTTTTGGCCGTTCAAATGACCGGGATGAAGGCGGCGGCGGTTTTATCGGCGCTCTGGCGATGATGATTTTAGCCCCTATTGCGGCAATGTTGATTCAAATGGCAATTTCACGGTCGCGTGAATTTGAAGCGGATGCTGGTGCAGCCCGGATGACGGGCAATCCTCAGGGGCTTGTTTCTGCTTTGCGGAAACTGCAAGAAGGGAACAAACGCATCCCGATGAAGGCGAATCCGGCGACCGCGCATATGTTTATTGTCAGCCCTTTAAGCGCGGGGGGTGTGGCATCGCTTTTTTCAACACATCCACCGATGGATGAGCGGATCAGTCGTTTGGAAGGGATGGTCTACGGTCGATAAGCCCGTTCGAAAAAAGAAACACGGCCATGATTTAAAAAAGGTGCCCGCCGATGCTCGAAAAACGGCATTGGCTGTTCTCAGTCAGGCAGAAGAAAGCGGCCAAGATCTCAGTGCCCTGCTGAACAGCGCGTTTGCGATCCGTGAATTAGACCGGCGGGATCAAGCGCTTGTGACCGAGCTGGTTTACGGGGTCTTTCGCCAACGTGGGTTTTTGGATTGGCAAATTGACCAGTTTTCCCGGGTCAAAAAAGTGAAGCGGCCCACGCGCTTCATCCTGCGACTTGCCCTTTATCAACTTTTATTTTTAGACCGTATCCCGGCGTATGCCGCCGTGAATGCCGCTGTGAATCAGACAAAAACGGCAGACGGGCTTTCGGGCAGCCGTTTTGTGAATGGCCTGCTTCGAAGTATTCTGCGGTTAAAAAATCAACTTCCAGAACCGGATCAGGCGAACCGTCTGACGTATCTCTCGGTCATGACTTCCCACCCGGAATGGATGGTTCAACGGTGGCTGGCCCGTTTTGGTGAAGAAAAAACCCGTATCCTTTGCAGAGGAAACAATGAAGCCCCACCGATGACTTTGCGTGTGAATCGCCTGAAAACGACTCGCGACAAATTGTTGGAAGAGTTAATCTCAGCGGATACGGGAAGTGCGACGGCGACACACTTGTCCTCGGAAGGTGTGATTGTGAAGGGACTTTCTGTGGCCCAAATGCCTTCTTTTAAACGGGGTGAGTTCTACATCCAGGATGAAGGGGCGCAGTTGACGGCTTATCTGGTGAATCCGCAAGCGGGAGAGCATATTCTTGATGTTTGCGCGGCGCCGGGGGGCAAGGCAACTCATTTGGCCGAATTATCTAATGGAAAAGCTCTGGTGACGGCGACGGATCTTCATCCGGATCGTCTGGCGCTGTTGCAGGAAAATATAGACCGTCTTGAAACACCGGGCGTTCGCATCGAAAAAATGGATTGTGCGCTTTCAGCCGGACGTCTTTACGATAAAATTTTGGTCGATGCCCCGTGCTCCGCGCTTGGTATTTTGCGGCGAATCCCGGAAGGAAAGTGGTCCAAAAAATCCGCGCTCATTCAAAGCGCTGCCGGGGTTCAACTTGAGATTTTGGAAAAAATCCTGCCCTACCTTAAAGTGGGCGGGCGATTGATTTATGTGACGTGTTCAACCGAGTGGGAAGAAAATGAGTCCGTGGTCGAAGTCTTTTCAAAAGAGCATAAAGAGTTGATGCTTGAAAATCCATCTCTCGACCTTCCGCTTGAGGCCAGGCGGTATATCGACTCACAAGGGTATTTTACAACAGCCTTCAATTCGGATAGTATGGATCGGTTTTTTGCAGTCCGGTGGACCAAGGATCACTGAAGCCGAGATGACATTATTTATTGTTTAGAGTGACACAAAAATTAAGGCAATTATTAAAGGAGTAATGAAATGGCTTGGTGGGGAGCAGGCATAGGCGGAACAATCGGACTTCTGTTTGGCGGGCCGATTGGGGCCATCATTGGTGCGGGTATTGGGAGTACGCTGACAAAAGATTCGGGGCAATACGAACACCTCGGATCGGATCAACAACGTCAAATCGGTTTTCTCGTTTCTGCTTTTTCAATGCTGGGAAAAATGGCGAAGGCCGATGGTGTGGTATCTCATGATGAAATCGCTTTTGTAGATGGTTTTATTAAAAGGCAGCTTGAACTGGATCCCAAATCACGCCAGGTGGCTATGGAGATCTTTAGCCGGGCCAAAAATGACAACACCTCGATTTATAAATACGCTGAGCAATTCACTGAAATTTTTGTCTTGGACGACGCGATGCGGGAGACGATTTATCGTGTCCTTTTTATGACCGCTTTGGCAGACGGACAGCTTCATCCGGCGGAAAGAGAGATCTTGCAGCAGCTTCCGCTTTACCTTCAATTAAGTGATGATGCCTATTCTCGCCTTGAAGCGGAATTAAGCGGTCGTTCAAGGTCGGGATCGGGATCTCAGTCAAGATCCGGCAGCGGCCGGGCGGCATCCGGTTTCTCTGAAAATCTGGACGCATCCTATAAAATTTTGGGAGTCGAAAAAACGGCGACAGATGCGGAAGTCAAAAGCGCGTTTCGTAAAAAAGCGCAGGAATACCATCCTGATAAACTTGCTTCCAAAGGACTCCCTGAGGGCTTTACCAAGTTTGCAAAGGAGCAGATGCAGCAATTCACGGAGGCCCATGACAAAATTATGAAGAGCAGAAAACAGAATGCCTAGAATTGCCCCCTCTATTTTGTCCGCCGATTTTTCAAAACTGGGCGAAGAGATTCGCGCGATTGACCAGGGCGGCGCGGACTGGATTCACGTGGATGTGATGGACGGTCGTTTTGTCCCGAATCTCACCATTGGTCCCTTGGTTGTTGAGGCCGTGAAAAAGGAGACCGAACGGCTGGTAGATGTGCATTTGATGATCGTTGAGCCGGATTCACTGATTCCTGAATTTATTAAAGCCGGCGCCGATTCCGTAACCGTGCACATTGAAGCCTGTCTACATCTGCACCGCACGCTTCAATTGATTAAAAGTCTCGGTAAAAAAACAGGGGTTTCATTTAACCCCGCGACCCCGATTTCTCTGATTGAGCCTGTTCTGGACGATGTTGACCTTCTCTTGATCATGTCGGTTAATCCGGGTTTTGGCGGACAAAAGTTTATTGAAAACGCCTACAATAAAATTCGCGAAGCAAAAGAAATGATTCGAAAACGAAACCTCAAAACTCTGATTGAAGTGGATGGCGGTGTGAATGTGAAAAATGCCAGGGCCTTGTCTGAGGCAGGCGTGGATGTTTTTGTGGCCGGAACAGCCGTTTTCAACAACAAGGATTACCCCGACTATGCGGATGCGATTGCAGCCTTAAGAAAAGAGGCGACGCTTTGATCGACGAAATCGCGCTGTCTCATTTAATTGAGGGCTTACATCCTCTCGAAAAACAGTTGCTGAGATTTTTTGCAAGTGCCCCACGATGGGATGACCCCAGCGTGATTGCGAATTCAGGTTTAAAACCTGCCCAGGTTTCGACGGCGATTGAATGGCTGCTGGCCAAAAAAATCATTGCTGTTTCTTCAGATCAAGTCCATAGCATGGTGCGTTTGACCGAGGTCGGTGAAGGATATGCGGCCCAAAAAAATCCTGCCCTGAGAATGGCTGAAGAAATTCTTGAACGGGGAGAAGTCTCCATTCGGGATCTCCAGCAGCGCGCCGATATGGAATCAGAAGAAAAAAGCCGGGCGATTGGCGCACTCAAGGCCAGTGGTGCGGTTTCTGTGGTCTCCGGAGGCTTGCTCAAAATTTCAGATGAAGCCCGATTGTCTGCGTTCAGAGATCTTCAAAACGTAATAGATCTTTTAAAAAAGAAGCAGGGACTTGCCGCCTTATCCGACTTTTCAGAGCAGGATCAATCCATCATTGACGAAAACCACCGTAAACGCAGCCCCTCAAAAGGCATTTTTCGCGTGGATCTCGATGTCGAGCGTGTTTATGAAAAAACAGAGCTGTTTACACCCATCTATGAAAAAATAGCCGCTGAAAAAGTGCTTGAAACTTTAAGCGGGCTTTCTCCCGAGATTTTGAAAGAAGGCACATGGAAGGGAAAGGATTTCCGTAAATACAACATTCAGCTGCCGCCACCGAGAATCAGCGGCGGAGCCTTGCACCCCTATAAAGCATTTTTGGATCAAGTGAAAAGTAAGTTTGTTTCGATGGGTTTTGCAGAAATGCGCGGGCCTCTGGTTGAGAGTGAATTTTGGGACATGGATGCCCTTTTTATGCCGCAATTTCATCCTGCCCGTGAAATCCATGATGTTTATTTTGTGAAAGACAAGCCGCACGATCAAAGCATCCCCAAGGAAGTGGTTGCCCGTGTTGCGGCCGCCCATGAAAATGGTGGAGAAAGCGGATCACGTGGATGGCGGTATCCTTTTGATACAGAGCGTACGCGGCGATTGATTCTGCGGAGCCAGGGTACCTCTGTTTCTGCCCGGACACTGGGAGAAGGCGCGAATCACCCCGGAAAATACTTTTCAATTGCCCGGTGTTTTCGTTACGATCAGGTCGATGCCACACATGCCCCTGACTTTTTTCAGGTAGAAGGCATCGTGCTGGGCGAGGAAATTCATTTTAGAACCCTTTTGGGTCTCTTGACCCTTTTTGCGAAAGAAGTGGCGAAGGCCGATGAAATCAAATTTTTGCCCGCCTATTTTCCCTTTACCGAACCCTCTGTTGAAATGCACGTCCGGCACCCCAAGTTGGGCTGGATGGAGCTGGGCGGGGCCGGTTTATTTCGGCCGGAAGTCACCGGGCCGCTTGGCGTGAATGTGCCCGTCATTGCCTGGGGTTTGGGGCTGGATCGCATGGCCATGATTGCCCTGGGTATTTCGGACATCCGCGACCTTTTCTCCGCCGATCTGGGCCTCATCCGCGAAAAACAGCGTGTGAACCGGATAGAAAGATAAATCATGCCGACCATTGAAGTGAAGCTCAGCGATTTTGAATCGCTCTTAAAAGGAAAGCTGGATGAGGAAAAACTTGAAACCCTTCTTGAAAAAGTAAAGGGGGAGGTCAAGGATTTTGAGCGGGAGAACGATGCCACCAAGATTGAGCTCAACGATACCAATCGACCGGATCTTTGGTCTCCGGAAGGGATTACGCGGCAGATTCGACCCGCCGTAAAAAACTGGCCTGAGGCCTATCCTTTTTTTGATGCCAAAACAAAACCTGCCAGGAAGGTGATGATTTCAGAAGCGGTGGGCGCTGTCCGGCCCTATCTGACCGCCTGTATTGCGCGGGGTTTGACGATCACTGAGCCCATCTTGAAGCAGTTGATCCAAGCCCAGGAGAAATTGGCCGACAGCTTTGGCCGAAACCGTCAGTTGGTGTCGATTGGTCTTTATCGCCTGAATAAAATCAGCTTTCCCGTAAAATATGACCTGGTCGATCCTGAAACCACGGCCTTTGTGCCCTTGGGTTTTGAAACGCCGATGACACTGAGGCAGATCATTAGTGAGCATCCCAAAGGCATTGCCTATGCCAATACCTTGTCGGGTGCGGAACGATTTCCCATTTTGACTGATGCCAAGGGGGAAATCCTGTCTTTCCCGCCGATCATCAATAGCCGTGTTTTGGGAGAGGTGGCGGTCGGCGATTCAGAACTGTTTGTCGAGGTCACGGGAACTGATCTGCGTATGGTGACCCTGGCGCTAAATATCTTTGCGGCGAATCTGGCCGACCGGGGGGCCGCAATCGAACCTGTTGCACTGCATTATGAAAAAGAAACGGCGTTTGGCGCGGTCTTCCAAACGCCTTATGACCTTTCAGAGCCGGTGACTTTGAAGCTTTCGGAATTGAACCGAGTTTTGGGTGAGACGGTCGCGATAGATGAAGCCGCGAGACTTCTGTCAGCTTATGGCCTCAGCGTTAAGACGGATGGGGAGAAGATCACGGTGCGGGCCGCGCCGTATCGGGATGATTTGATGCACCCGATCGATGTGGTTGAAGATTTTGCCATTTCGCGGGGCTACAATTCTTTTGTGCCGGTTCTGCCCGCAACATTTACCGTGGGATCGTTGTCAGAAATTGAGTTGTTTTCTGATGAACTACGGCATGCGATGGCGGGTTTTGGTTTTGAGGAAGTGGTTTCCAATATTTTAGGGTCGTCAGAGGATTTTATTGAAAAAATGGCCTTGAGTGTGGATGACACGGATCGCCCGGAGACACGCATTATTCAAATCGAAAACCCGATGACGGAGCGTTTTTCATTGCTGCGCTCGTGGTTGTTGCCCTCCTTGCTTCGTGTGGAAGGGGCGAGTTCAAAGGCTTTTTATCCTCATCGTCTCTTTGAAGCCGGTGAAGTGGCGCGTTT
The DNA here is from genome assembly GCA_029261215.1 of Nitrospirota bacterium. Classification (GTDB taxonomy): domain Bacteria; phylum Nitrospirota; class Nitrospiria; order SBBL01; family JAADHI01; genus JAADHI01. The sequence goes on from JAJDBT010000031.1 coordinate 48,031, forward strand.
GACGCCGCATGCTGCTGATCATACCGAAACCGTGGTGCATCTGGCGGCTTTAATTGCGCATCCCACCGCCAATTTTTCAGAACTGCACGCTGTACTCGAAGCGCTTTTTGCCCGTCTTTCGCTCTCATACCACCTTGAGCCCTTTGTTCATCCCAGTTTTATTGCCGGTCGTTCTGGAAAAATCATGCTTGAGCAGGCAGAAGTGGGTTTGATTGGAGAAGTTCACCCCGCCGTACTGGATGCCTGGCAAATCGGTATGCCGACCGTCTCTTTCGAACTGGCTTTAGAAAAACTCTAAGCGTGGTTTTCGCGCTTTGTGCCTTGATAGAAGGAAAATTCAAGCACGTTGAACACGGACAAGAGGGTTTTGTTTTGGACGAGATGAACGTGGAAGAACGAGCTGAAACCTTGGTCGCTTACCGAAAGTTTATGGCCTCCCAGCAGACCCTGTTATTGTCTACAGCTTCGTGCGATGGCTTGCCGGAGGCCAGTTATGCCCCCTTTGTGCGCGATGATGCGGGGGCGTTTTATATTTTTGTCAGTGAGCTGGCGAGGCATACGGGGAATTTGCTAAAAAACCCGCAAGCGGCTGTGCTGTTTATTCGTCCGGAGTCCGAATCTCAAAATGTATTTGCACGTGAGCGCGTGGTCTTTCGCTGCAGTGTGACGGAAGTTGGATCAGATGAGACCCTTTACCTCTCTCAAATTAATGCCTTGCAGCAGAAATTTGGCGATGTGGTGAGTATTTTAAGGACGCTGACTGATTTTCACCTTTTTGCGTTAAAGCCTGAAAGTGGACAATATGTCGTGGGGTTTGGGCGGGCTTATGCGATTTGTTTAGATCGCGACGACTTGATGTACGACATCCCCTGATTGCGGGTGTTGATGTCTATTGACCCCATTGAGTCAGTGTACGTGCACAGAACCCTGCAATCCAGATAAAGAGGATCATCAGTGACAGCCCCGTCAATGTAGTGATCGTTGCGAGTTTTTTTTCCTGGCTCATATTCGCTCCGGTTTTTGAAGCATATTGAGGGTGAACTGCATGTTATCCAACAGATTGGGCCATCGATGAATACTCATGGAAAGTATGAGTAAGGTCTTCGATGCCAAAGTATTGTAAAACCGCATCCCGGACATTGTTTAAAGTCTCTTCTTCGTCCATCCCTTTGCCTGTACATCCGGGCAGTTCCGGGACATAAGCTTTAAATCCGCCGTGGTCAATGGCTTTTAGTACGACTTTCAATTTCATTTTTCGACTCCTTTCTTGGATTGCACCACTTCCTGTATTCACCGGAGTGTTTCCCGATCCCTATTTTTAGTCTACCAAATAAAATAGCAAGGGACGTGCCAATGTATATTTCTCTTCATTTCTTGTTTTTTTATTTAAAAAAAGCGCTTTTGTTGGAGGCGTTTGTTTTAGTCGGGTTATTTTTTATGAGATTTGGAAGCCCGTATTCCAGATACCGGAAGATTACAGCGTATGTTTTGGGATCAAAAATGATGTGCCTGAGTGTGTTGAGGCACTTTGTTTCGGCCATCTGTTTATAAATGAATGATCGTTTTTGATTAAATGTTTGAGTCGTTCATTTGATTGAGTGCGATATATGTCTTTTTTCCCTCCAGGAATGGATTTGCATCATGGCTCTTTGGCCCAAGGGCCATGAATTTTTCATAGGTTTTTAAAATACGGGCGGTGTAAGCCTTTGGGAGTTTTTGATCGCGTGCCTGCATATTGGCCACTCTCGCCGGGCCATAATTATACGCTGTCAGGGCAACTTCAATTTGACCAAAACGTTTGTGCAGGGTTGAAAGGTAGTGTGTACCCATTTTGATATTACTCTCCGGATCAAAGAGGGTTTTCTTTCCATGCCAGGGGATATTCTTGGCCAGAGCAAGGGCTTTGCCGGTGTTTGGGAGAATTTGCATTAGTCCGAGCGCGCCTTTTCTTGATTTAGACCAATTGTAAAAAGAGCTTTCTTTTGCCATAAGGGCCATAATCAATTCCGGGTCATAATTGTAGGTTTGGCTTTCTTCGTAGATAAGCTCGGCAATGGTGATTTCCATTTTTTTAGACAAGCCCGTTTGATATTTTTTTAAGATACTGTGAATTTTACCCAGTTTCAGCGTTTTTATTTTTTCTGTTTTTTGAAGTGCCTGTTTTTCAATTTCTAGGAGATGAAGCGCTGCTAAACGGGAGGCGGCCACTTTGTAATCCTGTCCTGTAATCGATACAGGCGTGAAGGGCAAAATGACTAAAATCAACAGAATGGGGACTGATTTTTTCAAAAAACCTATTCGTGTATTTTGCATTGTTTTGTCTCCTTCGCAAAAAAAAACCCATCTTTCTCGGATAAGAGAAGACGGGTTTTAAAAATCTCCTTTTCGGCAGCCCCGCTTTCCTGAAAAGGGGATTATGCTGCCTTTTCAGGACCGGAAGCTTTGCGTCACCACCTTACGGTGGTTTTGCTCTTATCGGTCGGTTTTAAGTTTTAGTATCGTTATTCTTAATTTACCAAAATTATTGAATATGTCAATGTTTGGTGGATTATGAAAAGCATAAGCTTTAGAAGAGTGATCACGAATTCTTCCTTCTGCTAACGCATTTGTCGTATGATTAGACTATGAATGGTCGTCGTAAAAGTGGAGCATGGCTTTCCTTGATTCGCGAAAGCATCATAAGTGTATCGCCTCTTTTGTTTCTTATTCTGTTTTTGTTGACTTCATGCAGTCCAAAGATTATTCCGGATGAAATCGACGCTAAAATAGACAAAACCCTTTCTTATAAAGAAATTGAGAAAAATCCGGAAAAATACCTTGGAAAGAGGGTTTTGCTGGGTGGGGAAATTATCGAAACTCATGTTACGCAAGGCGGTTCAGAAATAGAAATTCTTCAAAAACCCCTGAACTCCGGACGTGCGCCCCGGTTTACAGATGAATCCTTAGGTCGTTTTTTTATCTCCGCTACCACGTTTTTAGATCCGGTGATTTACAAGAGCGGACGGCGGATTACTGTGGTGGGTATCGTAAAAGGCAGCAAAACAAGACAGATTGGAGATGCGAAACGGATCTACCCGCTCCTGGGAAAAGAATATCTCCACCTTTGGGCTCCCGGCTCAAGGTCTCCTGAGGATGGAAATCCCCGAATTAGCATCGGTTTCGGGGCCATTTTTCACGATTAGTCTGAACATCAGTGTATTTGATCCCTAAGTTTTTCTTGTTTTGTGCTGAATTGAACATATTCTTGGTTCTGTCCATATGAATTAATTGTTCAATTTTTTGAATCTCGGAATCGTTCATGGTTTTGAAGGACAGAAGTGGACCCCAAAAAAGAGACAGTGGCGTAAGTGAAAAACCTGAGGTATTTTAGACAACCCCAGGAGAAAGAAAATGAGTCGAAAACGAAGAAACCATTTGCCCGCATTCAAAGCCAAAGTCGCGTTGGCCGCCATTA
>JAJDBT010000032.1 GCA_029261215.1 Nitrospirota bacterium
GCCTATAGATCTCTTCAAATCTCATTATTCGTGTCTCCTCTAGCAGTTTTGTCCGTCTCATCCCACCCCCTCTTTCTAGGACAGAATAATCCGGACAGTCTATGTGCTAAATACCGGACACATTATTAACTCTTAACACGAACCTCGCCCTTTTCTTGACCTGTTATAGACCCTCTGCTAGACTATTGACTAATTTTTATTCCATAAAATACTTCCTGGAGGGCGGTCAATGAACAGCGATTCAAATTTCACATTGGAAATCGATGGCACAGTCGAAAAACCGATTAAATGGGATTATGAATCCCTCATGAACATTCCTTCAGAACATCAGATAGAAGACGTCAGTAAAGTGGTCGCCAGCATGGCGGGATCGGGTGTCCGCGTCAAAGCCCTTTTAAATGCAGCCATGCCGCTCTCCCATTCGGACCATGTGACCTTCCATTCTCAAGATGGAAAATTTGCGGCAAGTGTCTCACTTGAAGACACGATGGACCGCGCCATTCTCATTTATCAACGCGATGGCCAACCCCTTCCGGAATCCAAAGGAGGGCCCCTTCGTCTCGCCATTCCACAGGGAGACGATGAATGCTCGAATGTAAAATCGGTGATTCGTATTGAGGTGACTTCGGGAAAAGGGAAAGATACGACCTATGACCCTTTTCACGATATCCCTGAAATTCATGGGCACTCGCATGAGGGCCATTCCCATGATCACGGACACGATCATGACCACGATCACGGGCACTCGCATGAGGATCACTCTCACGATCACGGACATGACCACGGACAGGGTCATAGCCATTCCCATTAGAATTTAAACCAGATCCTCCTCTCCAAGAGGAGCATAACCTTCCTTGTATAGTAGAACCCAATAAAACAGGCCTGAATATCAGGCCTGTTTTATTTTAGGCACAGAGGCTTTCTTGCCATGCTGGCGATTTTTTCGTATCATGCCCTCGATAAACCTTTTAACTAGGAGTATGACATGAAGAATCATTCGATCTCTATTTTGGCCGCCTTAATATTACTCGCACTCTTACAGGGATTTGTCTCGGCAGCCGAACCCTCCGAAAGCGAAAAAGTCGCCCGGCAATTACTCGAAGCCTCTGGCGCAACAAAGATGGTGCCTGTGGTCACAGAACAGATCATCCAGCAACAGCGAAAAAGCATGCCTGATATTCCAGAAACCTTTTGGAAGGAATTTATTGAAGAAATCAATCCTGAAGAATTTAATGAAAAAATGTCTACGGTCTATGCAAACCATTTCAGCGTCGGCGAAATGAATGAGATTATTGCTTTTTATAAAACTCCTGCAGGGAAAAAGTTTATTGTTAAATTGCCGGAAATCGCCCAGGAATCAAGAGGTGTTTTTAGGGAATGGACGATGGCCCTTCGCATGAAAATCACAAAAAAGCTTGAAAAAACAGATCTTAAAAAAATGAAAGAAACCCCCTGAATATCTTGCCCCTAAACGTATTCAGCACCCCATGATTAAAAATATTGTCCTCGCCATTGGGCTCTCACTCTTAGGGATTGGACTCTTTTTCGGCATCGACAGACTCTTTAGCGACAAACAACCTGTCATTCAATTCACTGAGAAAATCGTTTCTCCTGAATTTACTGAAGACCTGTTAAAAGAGGCCAAATCCCGAGGAGCCCAGCGTTTTTTAGATATTTGCACCCAATGCCATATCACACCGGACCCGAAGGCCCATCCAGCGGAAGCGTGGCCCGAAATTGTGGCCCAAATGCTTGAAAAACTTAAAGCGGCACAACAAACAAAACCCGCGCTTGTCATGCCCAATACGGAGGATATCGCACTCATTACCGCCTATCTCTCTGAAAAATCGGCAAAACAGAAATAAAACCGGAAATTCCCACCGCCGGGCCTTGTCTCAGGTTTAAAATTCCTGAATGGCCATGCCCCTGAAAACGGGCATTCATGGATGGGGTCTCATACTAAAACAGACGGAAACACGACCGACATCTCGCTTTATTTGATTTTAAAATCTTAATTCCGGTATCATTACCGGACAATCTCCATTCAAAAAAGCAAACGTTTACCTTACCCCCCTGTATAAGGAGTCTATCGAATGAAGAGATTTTCTTTATTTCTCATTGCCATGTCCTGGGTTCTTAATGGTCCACTCATCAGCTTTGCAGATGGTGAGCACTTGGGGAATCTTGGGAATAAAATGCTGGGTGAAGTCGTCAAAGCAGAAGGGGCCTTCGTCACTGTGAAAGATGCACACGGGAAAAGCCGTAAATTCCACGTCGATAAATCAACACAACTCAAAGGGAAAATCATGGCAGGGGCCAAAGTGGAGGTCGAATCGACCGACAGAGGTCATGCCATCTCAATGAGGGTCAAAGATTAACCACGAGTGGGTGTTTTAAATCTCTGATAAAAAAGCATCCAGACCACGCAAATCCGAAATAGACCGGATACCCGACATATCGCCATAATGGCCCGGTCTGTCGAGGAGCAGAGCACTCATCCCTACAGACTGGGCACCCTTAAAATCATTCTCAAGCTGATCTCCCACATACACCGTCTCTGCCGGAGACAAACCCGTCCGCTTGAGTGTTTCAACAAAGATGCCCGGACTCGGCTTCGCGGCCGAGGCCTGACTAGAAAACACGATCACATCGAAATAATCCCGGATACCGAGTTCCGTGCAGATCGTCATCAGGCGGGAATCAAAATTTGAAATAATCCCCAAGGTATAACCCGCATTTTTAAGCCGCATCAACACCTCTTTAATTTCAGGAAAGAGCCTCCAAGTACTTTTTTGTTCAAACACATGGTAAAGCGTCTCGAAATATCGGTCGAACTGAGGAAAATCAATGCCCTCGAATACGGTGAAAACGATTTTCCGCCACCACGCATATTCTAAAACTTCCAGTTCGTCTTGAGAAACACCGGGGAAAGACAAAGGCGGCGACATTTTAAAAGCAGCTTTAAACCGTTGATCCAAGGTTTTTGCGTCAACTTTCACGTTATAGTCTTCCGCAATACGGCTGTAATACACACCGATGGGCTCTGCCGCTTCAAACAAGGTATCCCCTGCATCAAAAAAAATACCTTTCATCAGTCCTCTCCGACTCATGACGCCACGGCGTTCAAAACGCGTTTCATCTCCAAGCCCTTCACCAGAGCATAGAGCATTTGATTGACGGGAGTCGGAACGCCATGATCTTTTCCCCGCCTCACCAGATCGCCATTTAAATACTCAATTTCGCTTTCTTTTCCATTTCGAAAATCTTCATACATTGAAGTGTAATATTCTTTTAAATCATAGGAGACCGTAATCGTGTTTTCGATGATCTTGGGATCGATAGAAATGCCTTCGGCGGCGGCCACGGCAATGACCTCCAAAATCCCATCACGCACGACCTGCAGGAGAGATGGACTATCCAGAATGAGAGAAATTGGGTGATCCATAACGACAGATAAGGGATTAAAAGTTGCGTTCCAGCATAGTTTTTCCCACTTTGCCCGCCGAATATTCGTTGTTAATCGACAATCAATGCCCGCCTTTGTCAATAGCGCATGAATGGCAATCGCCCGCTGGCTTTTTTCTCCGGAAAGCTCTCCCAATGAGATGCTTCCTCTCCGGGAATGGACAATAACACCCAGCTGATCTCGTCTTGCGGTAATAAAAGCGACCCCCGCCACAACACAATCTTTATTTTTGTAGGCAGCGAGCACCTGGGCTTCTGTCCCTACCCCATTTTGCAGGGTTAACAGGACAGCCCCACCCTCAAGCAACGGCGCGATTTGTTTGAGAACAGCCGCCACATCATTGCATTTGACCGCCATAATAATCAGATCCACCGCGCGGATCTCAGAGACCTCCTGTATGAGTGGCGGATAGATTAAAAAATCACCCAAAGGACTCAATATATTCAAACCAGTCCTGGAAATCGCCTCAAATGTATTCGCCCGAACAAGGAAGGTCACATCGGCACCCGCTCGAAAAAGCGCAGCGCCAAAATAACCGCCCACAGCGCCCGCACCGACCACCAGAATTTTTTTGATCCCCTTACCAGACAATTCTCCCAAAAAAACCTCCACTTTTTTGTCCCGAGTTTAGAAAAAAAGCAATGATACCTCGAACACGATCATCGAGGCAATTCAAGAACTGGGTCATGCACTTTACCTTCATGGGGTATTTAGGCTGGAGTACAGCCAGAGAATAGGAGGAAGCCTCTTGGTTGACAAAGCTGATGTGAAGGTTTAGATTTACCCGATTGAAAACACAGGAACTTTTCAGAGGAAAATATGGATTTGGAATATTTAGGCATCCTGGAACAAAGGGTTCAAGAGGTTATTGAATTACTCCGAATGACAAAGGAACAAAATCAACGGTTAACACGTGAGTTGGACGAGCAAAAACAGGCATTTCAACAGTTTCAACAAGAGAGGACTGAAGTCCGGCAGCGCGTTGAACATATTCTCGGTCAATTGAACCAGTTAGGGGATGAGACCGAATCAGATCTTGTCTCACAGGGGGTAGAATCAGAGGGTGAGCAAGAAACTCCATATTGAGATTTTTGGTCGCCAGTATGACCTCAAAGGGCAATCTGACCAGGCTTATGCTGACCAACTGGCCGCATTTATTGACGAGAAAATGCGGGAGATCTCAACCCACTCCCCCGGAAGCCCCTATTCCAAGCTGGCCATTCTGTCCGCGATTAATATTGCACACGAGCTTTTTCAGCTGAAAGATCAACAACAAGAAATCAATACCTCTTTGGATGGCATCACCCGCACCCTCATTGAAAATATTGAAACCGAAGTCCGTTCTTTTCATTCAAAATAACACCCTTCGTATTTCCTGACATTCATTCTGTATTTCAAACACTCTCCCTTGATATTCATAAACATCTTTGGTAACCTCAAGCCAACGATAAAATATGTCCCTGCTTTGTACGTGGGGTGGGTATCTTCGAACCTAACTTTTAAGCAAGGGAGCTGAGTTCAAGGGGGCGGTGAGCATGTTCCACTTCGATGGAAAAGCCTAAAACCTTCATCTTGGCGCCCACCTGGTGACCCGGGTTTGAGCTGATCACCCTAACCACGGCAAAGTGGGGATCTTTTCTTTTCCCAGAAGTCACAATGTGATACGCCCCAGCAAACCCCTATTGACCCTTTATTTCCCTTTTCGTTTTTTCTGTTTTAATCTTAAGGACTTGAGTGCACATGGAGCTTTTTCCAGATCGAACAAAAACCAAAGATCCAATAACGCCCCCAAGTGCGCCCTTGGCCTGGCGGATGCGGCCTGAAGATTTTTCAGAGTATTTCGGCCAAAGCCATGTACTGGGTCCGGGAAAATTGCTCCGCCGCGCGATTGAAGCCGATCGGGTTTCATCACTCATCCTTTATGGACCACCCGGATGCGGGAAAACCGCACTGGCACATTTGATTGCACGATACAGCCGCGCAATATTTACCGACCTCAACGCCGTCACCGCCGGCATTTCAGATATCCGCCAGGTCATCGCAAACGCACGCAAGACAAAAGCCGCCACAGGACAAAAAACCCTGGTCCTCATCGACGAAATCCACCGTTTCAATAAAGTGCAGCAGTCCGCTCTTCTGCCCGATGTCGAGCAAGGCTATATCACCCTCGTCGGGGCATCCACACAAAACCCCTTTTTCTCCATTATTCCCGCGCTTTCATCTCGCTCACAAATTATCGAACTCAAACCACTTCAACCCGAAGAATTGCTGGGACTACTCAATCGGGCGATTCAAGACAAAAACAGAGGTTATGGTAACTACGCCCTTGAGGTAGAGGAGGCCGCAAAACAGCATCTCATCAAAACAACAGAGGGTGATGCCCGTAAATTGCTGAATGCCTTTGAAATCGGGGTTTCCACAACCCCGCCGAATGAGGCAGGTCTGATCCATTTTGATCGGACCGTCGCGGAAGAGTCGATTCAAAAAAAAGGAGTCGTTTATGAAAACAAGGATGACCACTACGATGTCATCTCGGCCTTCATCAAAAGCATTCGCGGCTCTGATCCCGATGCAGCGATTTATTGGATGGCCAAGATGATTTATGCCGGAGAAGATCCCCTCTTTATCGCCCGACGCCTCATTATTTCCGCTGCGGAAGATATCGGCAATGCCGACCCGGATGCCCTGGGCATTGCAGTCGCTGCACATCGCGCCATTGAAGCCATCGGCATGCCGGAAGGGCGCATTCCACTGGCCGAGGCCGTCACCTACCTGGCTGCCGCGCCAAAGAGCAATGCAGCCTATCTCGCAATTGATGCCGCCCTCAACGAAATCAGTGCAGGACGGACAATGCCTGTGCCCCAACATTTAAAAGATGCACACTACAAAGGCGCGAAACAGCTCGAACGAGGGCTGGATTATATTTATCCTCATGACTTTCCCGGTCACTTTATTCCCCAAGACTATCTTCCGGAAAAACGAGCCTACTATCATCCAAGTGATCAGGGGAAAGAGCAAGACATTGCAGAACGAATGAGATTATGGCAAACAATAAAAGAGGCCGCAAAAGATAAATCGCTTCAAAAGAAAAAACCATAGAGACGATTTAAATGTCCGATGTCGAGGCCATTCCGCCTTCAAGAAAAAAAATATTTACAGTCCACGAATTGACGGGAGAGATTCGCAGCCTGCTTGAAGATCACTTCTCAAGCCTTTGGGTCGAGGGAGAAATTTCAGATTTAAGAAGTCCCCGTTCCGGGCACCTCTACTTCACGCTAAAGGACAGCAAGGCAAGCATCAAAATAGTGATTTTTAAGTCTCATCTGCGCTTTTTGCGTTTTGTCCCGAAAGAAGGGACGCATGTCTTGATCCGCGCACACCTGAGCCTCTATGAACCGAGAGGTGAATATCAACTCATCTGTGACTATATTGAGCCATTGGGTGCAGGCGCCCTACAGGCCGCTTTTGAAGCGCTAAAAGAAAAACTGCAACAAGAAGGGCTTTTTGATCTTGAAAGGAAAAGGCCGATACCATTTCTTCCTGTCCGGATCGGGATCATCACCTCCCCAAACGGCGCAGCCATCCAGGATGTGATGAAGGTCCTTCAAAACAGCGATTTTCACTGCCATATTTTTCTTTACCCGGTCAGTGTACAGGGCTCAAGTGCAGCCAATGAAATCGCACAGGCGCTCGATCAAATCAATCGCTTCAGCCAGGAAGCACCTCATCCCCTCGACCTCTTACTGCTCACACGCGGCGGGGGCTCGCTCGAAGATCTCTGGGCCTTTAATGACCCCGCAATTGCCTATGCCATTGCCCATTCAAAAATCCCTGTTATCTCTGCAGTCGGACACGAAAGTGATACCAGCATCGCAGATCATGTTGCCGACCTGCGTGCGCCAACCCCGACCGCCGCTGCAGAAATCATTGTTCGGCGCGGCCTGGCAGCGGTCGAATCCTTTTATCGTTTGCATGAAAAACTGCTGACGTCCATGCAACGACAGATGGAATCACACAGAAACCAGCTGTACATGGCCATGCGACTCCTAACAGCACCCACACATCAAACACACTTTTTAAAAAACAGGATTCAAGACCTGCACCTTCGTTTAAATCAATCGATGGATCATCTTTTGACTGAACAACGCAGACGTATCCAGTCTGCGAGTCAGGGGCTTGTCCACCTCAGTCCTGTCCATCAATTGACCCATTTCAGGCAACAGCTCAATCAACTCAAAACACGACTCACACAGGAGGGACGTAAAATCGTCGCCAAAAACAGAACCCTGCTGCAAACGGGCATGAATCAGCTCAATCTCGTGAGCCCTTTGAATATTCTGGAACGAGGATACAGCATTACCCGACGGCTTCCCCTAAAGGAAGTCGTCCGAAAAACAAGCGATGTGTGTGTAGGAGACCAAGTAGAAATCAAGCTGCACAAAGGCAGCCTGATTTGCACAACAGAAGAGATAAAACGGGGAAAATAACAGACCGCTGCTTAGAAAGTCTACCTATTTTGGACCATCCGTTTTGGGCCATCCTTGAAAAGGATTTCGATTTTGTTTCGTTCAATCACCGCAACAATAAAACCAATGCCAAAGGTCGCATGGTCAATCATCTGGTTTTCTTTAAAGTTGCCCTGTGTACTGTATTTCTTCGCATCAGAATAATCATCCCCTTCAATTTTACCCATCAGCACTTCATATTCAGACTTCTTCGTTTTTCGGGTTGTGCCGGGCGCTTTTTTCTCCGGGGGTTTCTCACGATAATTATGGTGACCATTACATGTTTTACATTTTGCTTTTTTGGGAAAGTCATCCACCAAGGCGACAATTTTATGATCTAACATTAACTTACATTTTGTACACCACGATACAATGTCATTGCCCACTTCATATTGGATTGTCATAGACTGTCTTTCTTTGACTGGATTAAAAGATGCACTCGATCACTGACATCATCCTCTAATCGGGCTTCAGAGTCAAGAAAAGGCTCAAAATACGCCAATCTACGCCGCTTAAAAAAACACGTTAGATGAAAGACCTTCGGGGTTCATCTACCCGTTATTTTCCGCTTCCTGAAGGACTTCAATCAGACCCGGACCATCAAATTGAAAAGGGTACAGCGGGTCTTCGGCTTCTTTCCACGGATCTTTATAGGCATCCACCGCTTCCTGCATTTTTTCTTCGAGATTGGCACAGATGCCCAAAGAGTCCTCAATCAAAATACCTTTTAAAAGGTCGATGCCAATCCTTTCGACAAAACCATAGGTCCGCTCCAGATATTTGGCGTGCTGCCGGTAATATTCCAGGAACCGGCTTGTGTACTGGATGACCGCTTCAGGGCGATCCACCGTGCAAAGCAGGTCTCCTTTACGAATCGTGCTGCCCGCTGCCCCACCGATATAAATCTCCCAACATCCGCCTTCAATGGCCACAATACCAACATCTTTCACATAGGCTTCTGCGCAGTTGCGAGGGCAGCCCGTCACAGCCATTTTGACTTTATGTGGAGATTCCACACCTTGAAAACGGCGTTCGATTTCCTGTGCCAGAGAAATCGAGTCCCCCAGTCCAAAGCGGCAAAAATCGGTACCGACACAGCTTTTTACGGTACGAAAAGCCTTGGTGTAGGCGTGGCCGCTGGGCAATCCGATGTCCTTCCAAATGGCAGGGAGATCTTCTTTTTTGATGCCCAGAAGATCAATGCGTTGCCCTCCGGTAAACTTCACCATTTTGGCTTTATATTTGACAGCGGCCTGGGCAATTCTCAGCAACTCGTCGGGGCTCGTCACACCGCCCATAATTCTGGGAACGACAGAAAAGGTCCCATCTTTTTGAATATTGGCATGGACACGGTCATTAATAAACCGCGCATCACGCTCGTCTTCGTAATCTTTGGGCCAAAGAGTCTTGAGCAAGGAGGCCAGGCCCGTTTTTGTGGTCGGATCTTCCTCGCCCTCTCCCAAGACTTGAAGGGTCGCGCTCACTGATTTTAAGCCCCTCGAACGCACTTCTCGAACCAGCTGGGATTTTTCAAGGGGAATGCCCGGCACATAATAATGCTCGCTGGCGTCGTAAGAGACTTTTCCGATCCTGGATTCAATCAACTGGGCGATAAAACCACGGCACGACCCACAGCCCTGTCCGGCCCTGGTTTTTGTGCCAATGGCTGCAACACTCGTGCAGTTGTCATTATCAATTGCAGATAAAATGTCGCCTTTGCATACCCCGTTACAATTGCAAATCTGGGCGGAATTCGGCAAATCCGCCGCATTGAACAATCGCGCGCCTTCGATCGACCCAAAAAGGATTTCTCCACGATTTTCAGGCAAGGGTTTTTCATTTTGAAAAAGCTGCATCAGGCTGTCGCTGAGCTCGGTGTCGCCCAACAAAATGGCACCATGAATTTTATTGTCTCGGACAATGAGTTTTTTATAAACGCCTCGGCTCGGATCGCGGTACACCAAAATTTCGTCATCTGTTTCATCGGTCTCTTTTTCGCCCATCGAGGTCAAGTCCACGCCCATCACTTTCAGCTTTGTACCCGTCTTCGACCCGATATATTCCGCATCTTCATTCACACCCGTTAGAATATCCGCCAAAACCGCCACCTGCTGCCAAATGGGATCAACAAGACCATAGGTTTTGCCTCGATGTTCAATACATTCTCCCACCGCATAAATATGGGGGTCATTCGTTCTCATTTGATCATCGACAAGAATACCGCGATTCACCTTAAGATGACTCTTATCCGCCACCTCAACAATCGGGACAATGCCTGCGCTGATCACCACCAGATCGGTTTCCAAAAGGCTGCCATCATTAAAAACAAGCCGACCCACCTTGCCATTTTTTTCAACCAGCTGCGTGCTAAAGGTTCGAGTCAAAACACGCAGACCCATCGCGCCCATCGCGCCCTCTAAAATCTTGGCCGCTTCCCTGTCCAGCTGGGAAGGCATGAGTTGATCAGCTGCTTCAATGACAGACACCTCCAGATCGTGCGTCATCAGACCGCGCGCCGCTTCCAGCCCCAGTAGCCCGCCACCGATGACTGCCGCTTTTTTGCAGTTTTTCGCATAGTCCGCAATCAGGTCACAATCATCAATGGTTCTAAATAGAAAAACCCCCGGCAAATCACTGCCCTTGATCCTCGGCACAAAAGGGCGTGCACCTGTTGCAACAATCAATTCATCGTAGTCGGCCTCAATCAGATCCGCACCCTTTTCTCCCGCGACTTCCGATCCGTAAGGCGGAGTGCCTTTTGAAAGTTTCAGCCCGAATACCTTTTTTTGCGCCCGATCAATATGGGTCACTTTCACCCCGACGTGCAGTGTAATGTCGTTGTCCGTGTACCATTGCAGCGGGTTGATAAAAATATCATCAGGCGCTTGTGTCTGATTGAGGACGTTGCTCAATAAAATACGGTTATAGTTTCCGTAGGGCTCTGCGCCAAACATCACAATTTCGAAGGCATCGCGGTCCCGTTTCAATATTTCGTCCACCGCTCTGGCGCCAGCCATCCCATTTCCGATCACAACCAGTTTTTTCTTCACACACTTCTCCTCTGTTTTTTCAAGACACAAGCAAACAAATGTTTACAGCTTCACTAACTCCACCAAAGCCGGGTGATATTCAATAAAAAGCGTGCCTTCCTCGACCCAGGCCGGAAAAGTCCGAACCGTTTCATTCGGGGCACTTCCCATTCCGGTTTTCAAATCAAACTTGTGACCATGCAGGGGGCAAACCACTTCGCCATTTCCGATAATCCCTTCAGAAAGCGGCCCGTTTGAATGCGGGCAGCGATTTTCAATGGCCGTCACCAAACCATCCCTGGATCTAAAAACTGCAATGCCTTCTTCTTCCACTTGATAACACAATCCCTGCCCCAAGGGCACCTTTTCAATGGGGCCGAGATTAATACGCCATGATTTTTCCATTTTGAGCTCCTTGATGTGACATTAAAATCAATAAAAAAAGGCGCCTAGATCAATTGATCCAGGCGCCTTTGCCTAAAAACCGAACAACAACTCACCTTAAAGTAGTAGCAATCATCATGCCTAAAACACTTAGAAAAGGAAAAACCATAAAATATCTTTTTTTTCAAACACTTAGAAAACAGACAAAAGACTGTCCCCTCGAATAACCAGGGATCAGACCCTACAATAATGTCTGCTTCCAAACAAAAACCGCAGAAATTGCATCCTAAACCAGAACAGAACAAGACCCTGATTCATTCCGGTTCCTCGCTTTTTCAGACCTTAATGATCATGCATCACAACGCCCACTTCAGGTCTCTCAGCCAGGCCTGAAGTTCGAGCCAGGTTTTCAAAACGCTGATTGCCCCAAAAAAATCCTCTTGGAACGGTCGTGGGAACCACCGAGACATAAAACAAGGCACGCCCGATCATCTCATGAGCGACTGCAATAAAAAAGACCAGAGCCCAGCTCAACATCCCCCCAGCGGTTGAGGGTGGAAACAGACTAAACAGAATCGCACCAGCCATCAAAAAGCGCCAGCTCATCAAACGTAAACGATAGATCTTCCCGTGCTGCTCTGTCATCAGCATCCGGGAAATTGCCGCCTCTTCTCCCCGCCGCGTTAACTCCCGCAGGTGGGCATGCAATGCCACACCTTGAAGAAGTAATCCGCCCGCAAAAAAAAGCGCCAGCACCCGAAGCAGCGGCGCGACAGTCACACTCGCCCACAGTCCTGTAAAACCAAAAATCAAGGCAAGCGCACTGCTTCCCAGAATGAACCCACTCGAAGCAAAAGCCGCGCCGGAATGCCAATGATCCCAGAAGGGCCGCGCCGGAATCCGATAACACCGATACATGGCATAAATCCCTAATGGGCCAAAAACAGAAGCCGCGCTGCCAATAACGGTCGGCAACAGATTCGTAATCACATCCGGTAACCACGCTGCCAAAACAGGAAAAACCGTCACAAGGCTGTAGGCGGCGATGAGTCCATAAAATCCTCCCATTGCCGCAATTTCACGGCTCACCCAGGAATGACGCAGGTTGTTCATCGCCCGATAAAAATATTGCGGCTTGCCCAGATGCAGCGTGGACAACACGAGCCCGAAGGTTTGCAAGGCCACAATTGTAAAAAGCGTCAGCCCCATTGCAATGGGATGATTTTTAGAAGAGAACAATTCTGCGGCCGTACTGCTGACCTTTGGCAAGAGAAAAAGAGCCAGAAAAGCACCCACGGCAAACTGGGAAATCAGGGTAAACAACACCAGCGGGTCTTCCCGTGAACGAAGCTTGTCCCACCCCCAATTCACAGGAGATTTCGACTTTTTCCCCTTAATTTTATAATGAGGTGCTGCATCCCCATCTGTAGCTGCATTCTTTGTTTGCAAGGTGTCCTGTTCATAACGGACGGGGGCGTCATCGAGTCGTTGAAAAGATTCCGGTAAGGTTTGATTGAGTTGAAAGCGGATATTTGGACGTGAAATCTTAGGATCCGTAAAAGAGGGGATCGTGAGTTTGACATCCTGTTGTTTTTTCGGAATTTCATCGATCACGCCAAAATCAAGCGCGTTCGCCAGACAGGCATCCACACAAGCAGGCTGCAAGCCCACTTCAAGGCGGTCAACACACATATTGCATTTTTGAACCTGACCTTTTTCCGTATCCAGCTGCGGCGCATTATAGGGGCACACCCAGGTACAGTACCCGCAGCCAAAACAAATTTCAGGGTCCTGCAAAACCGCGCCGTATTCCAGATATTTTGTGTACGCACGTGTCGGACACCCTTTCAAACAAACCGGGTCTTCGCAATGGTTGCAGGCCATCGAAATATTAATGCGCGTGACATCGGGATAAGTGCCGCCCTCGATGCTGCCCACACGCCGATACGCCATATGCGGCGCCAGGTCATTTTTTTCAGAGCACGCCGATTCACAGGCATGGCAGGCAATGCAGTTATCCGCATTAAAATGAAAACCATGCTGTTTGTATCGATTGGGATTCGCCTCACTGTTTGGCGTGCAGCCGTAGTCGTTAATCACCAGAGGCGCACCCACAAGTTCCGGATAGTCTTTATCGAGCGCGATTGTCGTACCGTGTTGACTTTTTAGGCGTAAACCCGTTTCCGTATTACTCATGCCTTGTCCCCTAATAGGTTCGTTCATTCAAAATCGATTTGGCCGCAGCAGCCTGATCACTCACATACTCAAGCCGTACGGCGGATTGTTTGTAGGCGGGCTGCCTTGAATAAGGATCAAGCAGGCCCAGCGCCAAGCGGTTGACACAGTTGTAATAATGCATGGGAATAAAGATGGCGTTCTCTGCCACCCGCTCCGTCAACTGCGCCAATACAAGCGCAGAGGAACGGCGCGACACCACCCGGACATAATCCATGGACTGAATCCCCAGTTTCTCGGCAGTTCTTGCGTTAATCTCCATAAAAGGCGTTGGGCTAAATTTGTTGATATTTCCAATTTTTCCGGTCTTGGTCCGTGTGTGCCAATGCTCCACCAGCCGACCCGTATTCAGCCAAAACGGATAGTCCTCATCAGGCACTTCATTGTTGTCGATAAAAGGGAGAGGGATGAGCTTGGCCTTGCCGTCCGAAAATTTGAATTGGCCGTCCGTATAAAGACGTGGACTGCCTTGGGGGTTTTTATCGTTACAGGGCCATTGAATACCCCGCGCCGCCTCGATTTTATCGTGGCTCATGCCCGAATAGTCACAAAGCCGCCCCCTGGACGCCTCACGAATTTCATCAAACACGGCCTCGGAAGCTTCTGCAAAAGGCATGTCTTTGGCACGTTCAAAGTATTTGGCCAACTGGGTGAAAATCCAAAGATCCGGTTTTGCCTGACCTGGCGGTTCAACCACTTTTCGCACCAGATTCACACGTCGTTCCGTATTGGTAAACACCCCGGTCTTTTCTCCCCACAAGGCCGCAGGTAAAAAAATATGGGCCGACTCGGCCGTTTCGACATCCGCGTAGGCATCCTGCACCACCAGAAATTCAAGCTGTTCCAATATTTTTCTGATTTTTGGACTATTGGGCATGGAGGTCATCGGATTGGTGGCAATGAGCCAAAGGCCCTTGATTTCACCACGCTCGATGGCGGGGAAAATATCTGTTTCGGTCAAGCCGCGTTTTTCGGGAAAGTGTCGGGCATCAACCCCCCAAAAATCAGCCGCAAAGGCGCGGTCTTCCGCATTTTCCAACTGCCGGTAGCCTGGGAGTCCGGAACAGGAAGAAAACTCGCGTGTGCCCATTGCGTTACACTGTCCCGTAATCGAAAGCGATGTGCCGCCGGGTTTCCCGATATTGCCCGTCATCAGGTTTAAATTGTTAATCGCCACCACACCGTCAGAGCCATGTGTGGATTGATTGATGCCCATCGTCCAGATCGTCATCGCGGCACCTGCACCGGCATATATACGGGCGGCTTTTCGGATCATTTTTGCAGGGATGCCGCAGATGGGTTCGGCCATTTCCGGGCTGTACTGATCCACCAATGCCTCAAAATCCTGAAATCCATTGGTATGTGCCTGGATATAATCTTTATCCTCCAGGCCTTCTTTTAAGATCACGTGAGCCATTGCGTTTAAGAGCACAAGATCCGTACCGGGGGTGATGGGCAGATGCATATCCGCCATTTGAGCAAACATGGTCACACGGGGGTCCACCACAATAATGGGAAAGCGGCGGCGGTCGTAAGCTTCTTTTAAGCGGTAATAGATAATGGGGTGCTGCTCCGGCAGATTGGAGCCGATCGCAAGCAGACAGCCCGTGTGTTCAAAATCGTCATAACACCCTGGCGGTCCGTCACTGCCAAAAGACCGTTTGTAGCCGGAAACAGCGGAAGCCATGCACAAAGTGGTGTTGCCATCGTAATTGTTGGTGCCAATGACGCCTCGAACCAGCTTTCCCAGGGTGTAAAATTCTTCAGTGTAGATTTGACCTGTGGACACGATGGCAAAACTGTCTCGGCCATACAAGGCTTGAATTCTTGAAATTTCCGAAGCTGTTTTTCTTAAGGACTCGTCCCAGCTTGTTTCTAAAAAGGGGTCTGCACGGTCTTTTCGAATCAGCGGTGCGACACCTCGGTTTTTGGACTCAAACACTTCATATTCATAAATCCCTTTTAAACACAGTTTCCCTCGATTCACATCGGCATTTTCTACACCGCGGGCCGTCACGGCCTTCCCCGCTTTGTCCACCCCGACTTCAAGAGAACACCCGGTAGAACAATAACCGCAGGTGGTATACACCCACTTTTCAACCGGCTTTACGGGTAATTGAATCGGATTTTTATGCAAACGTCCAAATAACATGTGTCCTCACTACAAAAAAAGGCGCATAGACCAACATTCGATCTAGGCGCCTTAGCCAAAAGAAACACGTCCTTGTGTTTCGAACACTTTTATAAAAGCAATATCAGTGCCTTTTTCTAAAAAAAGGCTTAAACCGCGTTATAACAGACCTAAAAGCATGATGTTCAATAAAACCTGTTTTTTTTAACAGTAGATACGGAACAAAAAACCAACAACTTTGTCGGAAGTCCGACGAAAAAGAACGATTCAGCCCTGTCCAAGATAGAAGAGAAAACCAGGTCACTATGGATTCAGCGTCAACTGAATGTCATAGGCGCCCAAGAGTCCCGCCGAAGGCGGGGCATTTTCAGAGCGCATGACTTCAACGGTAAAGGTTCCAGTTTCGGCCGCCGTAAAGGTAATAGACGCCGCGAGCGTGTCTTTGTCATTTTTTGGGCAGTTGCTGAACCCGGTAAAAGGATTCACGCCGCAAGAAAAGTAGTCGGCGTTACCGGGGTTGTCATTTGTACTGATTGACACACCCGATGGATTTTTGATCGTCAAAAAGGGATCTGCCCCATTTGAAAGGTTGAATGTGTTCACAGTGTAGGAGCTTCCCGATGCCGCATTAAACGAGATCACGTCAATGTCACCCACAGGGTCAGTCGCATTTAGATAGAGCGTATGATGTTGGGTTGAGCCCACAATGAGTGTAGCTTCAGGGACGTTCAGACCCGCTTCCGATGCATCGGCAAAAAGTTCGACTTCCCTTCCTTGCAAAAGGGTTTGAAAATCACTGTTAAAAGAAGAAGTCTCACTTCGGATCGAAAACTGCGTCCAGAAGGTCTCAAGCGTTGTGGGTTTGTCCGCAGGAAAACTTAAAAAGGTGTGAAAGATTTCTGTAAAGCTCAGATCGACCGGATCATTCTCACCGCCACTGCTCTGAACACCATCAAAAAGATCCCATAAAATCCCGGAGACTGAAATTTCACTCGTAGTGAAAATCGCAAGTGACGGAAGCTGTCCCACTGACGGAGCAGTATAGTCTTCCATATTAATAGAAAGCGCACCGTTAGAGAAGGTGTCCAGGTACACCGGTGAATTCCGCATGGCGAGAGAGAAGAAGTTTGCCCAGCCTTCCGACCAGCTGAGCCGAATATCCTGATCATTGTCTGTAAAAGTATGGAATCCACCCGGAGAGTCATCCCTCAAAAACTTGCTGACAATAAAATGACCGTATTCGTGAATAATCACTGAATCATCATATTCGTCCGAGTCACTCTGGCTGCCCAGCAGTGAGATCGCATCTGCAACATCATCATAAAAAGTTCCTTCCGTGCTGCCCGGCTCCCAATACACCGTCACCAGGGGCGGCACACAGTCGGGGAAGGGCGATGCGAGGCAGGAGTTAACCGCCTGCACAAAAACACTCGCATCCATCAGAACATCCATAATATTAAAGGCCCCGCCGATTCTGTTTGCTGCAGTGGCCAGCAAATTCTGTGTGGCTGAAAAAGTCCCGCCACCGACGCTATCGTCTACGCCCGGAGAGATGAACCAAAGGACTTCTTTAGTCGTTTTGTTATCTTTGATTTCAATTTTTGTCTTCTGTGTCACATCCGTTTTGCTGAACACCTTAAGAAATACCCCGCCGCTGTTCTGGCTGTTATCGACCGTCAGGCTGAAATCGCCATCGCCATTCGTCGTTGAAGTCCCGAGCGAAACAAAGCCATCGATCGCAATGACCTCAATCACGGCATTTCGAATCGGCTTTGACGTGAGTACCCCCGTAAACCCATTTTGGTTAAATTCACGGTCTTCATAGCTGGCCTTCCCGGAAAGTGAGAGCGATGCAGCTCCCAGATTCGCACTCCTGGCCCAGAGAATCGCCGTGCCGCTCACGCCAGCGGAGCTTGCAGTAATGACGGCAACACCCACCTGGTTTGCAGTGACAAGCCCATTGGGGTTTACTGAAATCGTAACACTGTCATCCGACTGCCAGGTAAAAACAGCATCTTGAACCACCTCTCCTGTCGAAAGCCGTAAGGTCGCCGTCAACTGCAAACCCTCTCCTCCAACCACTAGCGTCTTTGTGCTCGGGGTAATGGTAATCGTATTTATTTGAGGCCCAGGAATGCTGTTGCTGCTATTGTTTTTACAACCATAGCCGAACAAGAGTAGGCTCATAAAAATCAGGGGGAGTATTTTGATTTTCAATACGTGTTTACTTTCTGAAGTCAAAAATGGATCGCTGGTTTCCTTCGCGATGGGCGGGGGGACCGGCAAGCGAGCGGTCTTGCCTCAAATCATTTAGGGTCAATTGGTTTTTTTGAACAAATTCCACGCCGTTTTTCAATCGGATCGTGGCCTTCCCTCCAATCACCGGGTTCACGCCGCTACTGCGAACGGTCCTGATTTTAATCTCTTGTTTATCACCGGCCTGAAGCCGCCCTTCCCATTCAAGCTCTCCGTCAATCAGCACAATTTCAAGAGGAAGGTCGATGAAAAGCCTGAGAGATTCGGTATCCACATGAACCTGTGCGGTGAGGGTAATTTCCGTTTCATCGGATGAAAGATTGTTTTGTTGAAATGTCACCTGAACTGGCGGGCGTAACTTGGCCGAATAGACGGATTGAGGCAAAAGGGAGATTAAAAAGACCATCAGGGAAAAGATCATTTTGCCTTTGAACATATTATCCTCTTTATAAAAAAACAGAGAAACGCGTGGACTCACTTCTATACGCGAATATTAGATCACCCTATTTGGGACAATGCTCCCCTGGAAGGCCGTCAATAAATTCTCCATCACCATGAACCCCATTTTAACACGGGTTTCCAAGGAAGCCGAACCGATATGCGGCAGGGTGACCACATTTTTCAGTCGGAGGAGTTCCGGCGAGATCCTCGGCTCTGCTTCAAAGACATCAAGCCCTGCTCCTGCGATCCAATTTTCTGCCAAGGCCTGACAAAGCGCCTTTTCATCCACAATCGGCCCGCGAGAGGTATTGATTAAAAAAGCACCAGGCTTCATGCGCCGCAAGGCGTCTTGATCAATGAGGTGCCGAGAAGCGTCATTTAAGGGAAGATGAAGCGAGACATAATCTGAGGCTTCGAGTAATTCAGACAAGGGAAGAGACCTTACGCCAAGGGCGGTCTCTTCGGCTTTGGGGAGTGCGTGACGGCTAAAATAAACAATGTTCATCTTAAACCCGGCGGCACGCCGTGCAACCGCTTTTCCAATACGGCCCATCCCGATCAAACCCAGGGTTTTTCCAAAAACATCCACCCCCATCAGCTCGGTCGGCGCCCATCCCGTCCATTTTCCGGATTGCACCCACTGATGGGCCTCGCAGATCCTCCGGGCGATTGCCATGAGCAGAACCCAGGTCAGATCTGCGGTGGTTTCAGTCAAGACCCCCGGCGTATTGGTGACGGCGATTTGCCGCGCTTTTGCAGCTTCAAGGTCGATATTGTTGTATCCAACGGCATAGTTGGCCACGATTTTTAAAGATCGTCCGGCTTCGAGCACTTCACGGTCGATGGTGTCGCTCAACATGGAAATCATCCCCTCGGCGGCTTGAATGCCTTCCATAATCTGCACCTTGCTGAGCGGAAGATCCGCCGGATTGCAGCGCAGATCAAACGCCGCTTTTAAACGATCCATCACGGGTTCCGGCAAAACCCGTGTCGAAAAAATAATCGGTTTGGACATACATAGATCCTATCTGATGTTCATTCAGCTTATTTCCGATCAGCACTTATCGCGCGCTGATCATCTCTTCGGCATGGCGGCGTGTAAGATCTGTGATGGTAACGCCCCCCAGCATCCGGGCCAATTCTTCCACCCGCTCCGGGTAAGACAATTCTCGAATCGAGGTCACGATCCGATCATTGTCGGCTTTTTTTTCTACAAAATAATGGTGATCCGCAAGGGAGGCAATCTGTGGCAGATGCGTAATACACAGCACCTGATGTTGTTTGGAAAGTGTGAACAACCGTCTCCCCACGCGCTCGGCAATACCACCGCCCACTCCGGCATCAATCTCATCAAAGACAAAGGTCGGCACGGGGTCAACCTCCGCCAACACCACTTTTAAGGCCAGCATGATGCGGGAGAGTTCTCCGCCAGAGGCAATTTTTGCTAATCCTCTAGCGACTTCGCCCGGCAAGGCAATCAAAAACTCAACCTGATCAATCCCCATCGGCGTCGGTTCTGTTTGACGAAGTGCGACTTGAAAGGATGTTTTTTCCATGCCAAGTCCGGCAAGTTCCGCCTTCACCCGCGTTTCCAGCTTGAGGCTCTTCTCAGCACGCCCCTGACTCAGTTTTTTTGCGGCGTTCGCCATTTTTTTTTCAACCGCGCCCAATGCCGCCTCCACTTCATTGAGTCGAAGTTCATTTTCGGAGTGACCGGAAAGACTGTGTTCAAGTGACTCTTGGTAAAGTAAAAGCTCAGGCACGCTACGCTGATATTTTCGTTTAAGCTGCTGAATAATATAGAGCCGGGCCTCAACCAGCTCCAGGCGGTCAGGAAAATACTCTTCGTCCTGCATCCGTGCGCGGAGTAAGCTCGCAAGCTCCTTCATCTGGATCTGTGCGTCTTTCCAAAGGGCCATTTCGCCTTCAGCATCTTCGGTAATAGCGTTTAAATTTTGAAGCGCATGGCCCACTTCATCCAGCTGGCCTAAAAGACCACCTTCTTCAGTCAGGCGGGACTGCGCCATTTGAATGTTTGAAAGAACCTGTTCCCATTGTTTCAGGGTGCGCTCTTCCCGCTCTAATTCAAGTTCTTCCTCAGAATCAAGCTTTGCGTCCCGAATCTCTGATAATTGAAAAGATACCAATTTGCTCTGATCGTTTAAGGCTTGAATATCTTGAATGAGGCGGTCACGTTCATTTTTTAGAGCAAACCACTCTTGATATGCAGACTGATAGATGTTGAGTAAGGGGATTAATTCACCAAAGTCATCCAAAAGTGTTCGTTGCCAGTCTGGCAGGGTCAACAATTGTTGACCCTGCTGACCATGCACTTCGACCAATCGTTGTCCCATATTTTTCAGCATGCCAAGGGTCGCCATGCTGCCATTGAAATACGCCCTGTTTTTACCTGGGCTCAAAACACGCTTGATCAAGAGCATTTCAGAATCATCTTCATGCAAACTCAAAACATCACGCTGAAGCGCTGAAGCTTCGGAATCTGGTGAAGGAGGGTCAAAGGCAGCCTCTATCACTGCTTCTTTGGCCCCTTCTCGAATGCCTTCCAAACCTGAGCGTTCACCCAGGATTAACGAGAGTGCACCAATCAGGATGGATTTTCCGGCACCCGTTTCGCCGGTAATGACATTGAACCCATCGGATAGTGACAGAGAAACTTCATCAATAATGGCGTAATGCTTGATGTGAAGTTCTCTTAACATGAGACTTCAAGACTCGCTATTGGGAAAGGATTTCGTCAATTTTTTCTTTGAATTGCTTCTTGGATGCGGCGCCGACGATTTTGTCGATCACCTTCCCTTCTTTAAAGAAGAGGAGAGAGGGGATTCCCATGATTTGGTGCTGGCTGGCAATTTCGGGACTTTCATCTGTATTCAGCTTGCAGACCTTCATTTGGCCTTTATATTCTTCAGCAAGTTCTTCTATTGTCGGGGCAATCATTTTACAAGGGCCGCACCACGCAGCCCAAAAATCAACCATCACCGGTGTTGAAGACTGGACGACTTCTTCTTGCCAAGTTTGACTCGTGACTTCAACTGCATTTCCCATTTGGTCTCCTTATTATTCTGTATTGATGTGATTCCATCTGCGTAAAACACAGTTAAAATCCATACGTTATTTCAAAGCGTGTTTCATTCTAAAAAAAGTGGACAATGAAGTCAATGGATCAGGCCTCCATCTTCGCTAAACCCGCGATAAAAAAGCCTCCCATTCCGAAGGGTTTGAAATGGGAGGCTTTTAGGTCTAACAAAGTTTGGAAGAGAGGGTTACATCATGCCGCCCATGCCACCCATACCGCCACCCATACCGCCGCCCATGCCGCCCATATCTGGCATGCCGCCTCCATCTTTCTTTTCAGGAAGGTCAGCGATCATCACTTCGGTGGTCAGCATCAAACCCGCGACACTGGCTGCATTTTCTAAAGCAGTCCGCGTCACCTTTGTCGGGTCGATAATACCGGCCTGAACCAGGTCAACATAGGTTTCCGTGTTGGCGTCAAAACCAATTGGACCGGTTTCTTTTTTCACGCGATCCACAACTACAGAGCTTTCAACACCCGCATTTTCGGCAATTGTGCGAATGGGTTCTTCAAGCGCACGCCTGACAATATCAACCCCGACTTGTTCGCTGCCCTCAAGTTTAAGGCCTTCCAAGACGGAGAGACAACGCAGAAGCGCAACACCACCACCGGCTACGATACCCTCTTCAACCGCTGCTTTGGTCGCGTGGAGCGCATCTTCAACTCGCGCTTTTCTTTCTTTCATTTCCGTTTCGGTCACGGCGCCCACATTAATCACGGCAACACCGCCGACGATTTTTGCGAGTCGTTCCTGAAGCTTCTCACGGTCATAATCAGAGGTGGTCTCTTCGACCTGTGCCTTGATTTGCTTGACGCGGGCTTGAATTTTTGTCGTCTCTCCAGCACCCTCAACAATAACGGTATTGTCTTTGTCGATAGTCACGCGTTTCGCTTCACCAAGATCTTCCACTTTAATGCTTTCAAGTTTCAAACCGAGATCTTCAGAAATAACCTGGCCGCCCGTAAGAACCGCAATATCTTCAAGCATGGCCTTTCGACGATCACCAAAACCAGGGGCTTTGACGGCTGCAACATTCAAAGTCCCGCGAAGTTTGTTCACGACCAGGGTCGCAAGTGCTTCACCATCAACATCTTCAGCAATAATAACCAGGGGACGACCCGCTTTGGCCACTTGCTCCAACACAGGCAGAAGATCTTTCATTGAAGACACTTTCTTTTCGTTGATCAGGATGTAGGGATTCTCAAATGTCGCTTCCATACGTTCTGCATCGGTCACAAAGTAAGGGGAAATATAGCCGCGATCAAACTGCATTCCTTCGACAACCTCAAGTGTCGTCTCCGCACTCTTCGCTTCTTCAACCGTAATGACACCATCTTTACCTACTTTTTCCATGGCTTCCGCAATGAGTTCTCCGATGGTGTGGTCATTGTTGGCCGAAATGGTTCCGATCTGTGCGATTTCTTTCTGCGTTTTGCAGGGCTTCGATGCCTTCCGTAGTTCTGCAGTCACGGACAAAACCGCTTTATCGATGCCGCGTTTGAGTTCCATCGCGTTTGCCCCGGCTGAAAGATTTTTGACGCCTTCACGATAAATGGCTTGTGCCAGGATGGTTGCAGTTGTGGTTCCATCGCCTGCGACATCAGAGGTTTTACTGGAAACCTCTTTCACCAACTGAGCACCCATATTTTCATAGGGATCTTGTAATTCAATCTCTTTCGCAACGGTCACACCATCTTTCGTGATTAAGGGTGCGCCGAACTTTTTATCGATAACAGCATTTCTCCCTTTAGGTCCGAGAGTCACCTTCACTGCTGCTGCCAATTGATTCACCCCTTTTAAAATCCTTGCACGGGCTTCATCACCAAAAATTATCTGCTTAGCCATTCATTCCTCCTAAAATTATTTACTACAAAGCGTTCCAACTCATGTTTAGATTTCTACCTTTGGCAGAAGATCATCACCTGAGTATTATTCGACCACCCCAAGAATATCTTCTTCTTTCAAAATCAAATATTCTTCATCATCGATGTTAATTTTGCTGCCAGAATACTTGTCAAAAAGAACTGTCTCTCCAACTTTCACATCCTTGACTTCGCTGCCGATCGCCTCAATCTTCCCTTTTTGAGGTTTTTCCTTTGCGGCATCAGGAATATAAAGACCGCTTGCCGTTTTTTCAGCTTCTGCAGCATAGCTTACAAATACCCGCTCCTTTAGAGGTCTAAACTTTACTGCTGATTTTGTTTCTCCCATGTCCGTTCTCCTTCTTCAAATGATGTAACCACTTTTTTTCAAAACATACGGTTCAGCGTAATCTAACAGATAACGACAAACCGCACCAATCATGCGAGGGATGCTGGTATTAGCACTCTCACACAATGAGTGCTAATACCTTATATAATAATCAAAATCTTAAAATCAAGGGGGGGGGGCTTTGTTTTTTTTTAGGAGAGAACGATGGACACGATAATAAGCGATCTCACTGTATTTAATTACTTTTTTACTATTTTTTCTGTGCAGAAATCACAGTGGGATCCATTTCTCTGAAGATTCTCCAGCCCTTCAAAAGATCAACGGCTTTTTTCAGCTGAGTATCTTCCTGAGGGGGCAAAACCTCGACAGCGGTTTGAGTGTCACTACTATCATCCACTTCGGGGACTGAAGGGCTTGGGGTGTCTGCATCCGCATCCGGAACCAATTCGTTTGTGAGGTGTCTGGCCAGATCCTTCTCCCGAACGATGGGGGAGGACTTGACCTCCTTCGGCACTTCAGGTCTCACAATGATATCTGGATCAATCCCAGTGTTCTGAATAGAGCGGCCACTTGGAGTGTAATATTTTGCGGTCGTCAGGCGTACGGCAGATCCATCTGATAATGGAAGAATGGTTTGAACAGACCCTTTTCCAAATGTTGTTGTTCCGACAACAACCGCGCGTTTCCAATCCTGCAAAGCCCCGGCGACAATCTCTGAAGCACTCGCGCTTCCTTCATTGACCAGGACAATGATCGGCATTTTACCTAAACGGCTGGAACGGCTTGCAATATATTCATCCTCTTTCCCATCACGGGCCTTTATCGAAACAATCAGCTGCCCGTTTTCAAGGAATTGCTCCGACACTTCTTTTGCGGAATTCAGAAGCCCCCCTGGATTATTTCTAAGATCCAGAACAAGTGAATGCATATCTGTACTTAATAATTTTGAAATCGCACTGGAAAGGTCTCGGGCTGTGTGTTCCTGAAATTGACTCAAATGGATATAGCCAATGCCCGGTTCGAGAAGCCTGGATTTCACGCTTTTGATTCGGATCACGTCCCGGATCATTGTAAACACCAATTCTTCGGGCTCAGAGTCGCGATGAATCGTCAGTGTGACGGCCGTTCCTTTTCTTCCTCGCATCTTTTGAACAGCGTCCATCAGGGTTGTCTCTTCAGTCATCATAAACTCATCCACTTTCAGAACAACATCCCCTGGCTTAATCCCAACCTTTGCAGCCGGGGTATCGGCAATCGGGGCGACCACAACCAATTTTTTGTCTTTGATCCCTATTTGAAGCCCCAATCCCCCAAACTCGCCCCGCGTATCAACCTGCATTTCCTTGTAGACTTCAGGAGACATAAAAGCAGAATGTGCATCCAGAGTATTGAGCATCCCTTTAATCGCCCCATAGACCAGCTCCTTCGAATCAATGGGTTCGACATAATTTCTTTTGAGCGCAGAGAGAACTTCTGAAAAAACCTTCAGGTCTTTATATCCATCTGTTTCGGCAGAAACCTTTGTTTCCAGGCCTCGGCCCAGAAACAAAAAAGATCCAAAAAATCCAAGTGTGGCCAAGAGCAGTAAAGTCGCACTCATTTTTTTCTTAAATTTCATTACTCAAACCTCCAAACGCTACTGGCCACCCCTTGTCGACGCATATAAAAAATTCTTAGTAAAAATATGTTCTATTCTCTCAGTTTATGAACAACAATCATTCTACCACAGTGTTTCGGAGGATAACAGCCTAAGAACTCACTTCCTTTTTTGAAGCCAGGAGAGCGGGTTTGTCGGTTCACCCTGATGTCTGATTTCAAAATAAAGTTTTGCTTCCCGAGATAATCCGGTCCCGCCGACTTCTCCGATTGTGCGATCTTTTGCAACTTGATCTCCAACGCCAACCAATAATTTGGCCAAATGGGCATAGAGAGAATAATAATTTTCACCATGATCAATCATGACCATCATGCCATACCCGCGAAACCAATCCGCAAAAACAACCGTTCCATCAAATACGGAACGAACTTCTCCTCCCTTGGCCGGGGCAATTTCAATGCCTTTTCTAAATATCGTTTCATTAAATTGGGGATGTTTTTGACGGCCAAATCGCGCTGTAATTCTCCCATCATTTGGCCATCTCAAGGTCCCTTTTGACTTTGAGAACTTTCCGGATATGACCTCACGCACTTCTTTTTTCTTTTTTTCCAATGACTGTATCAAAGACAGGACTTTTTCAGACGACAGAATCATTTCAGAAGCCGCTTTTTTAAAAAGAACCTTGTCCTTCCGCACACTAACAATCAAAACATCTTTTTTCTTTCTCTCAGAACGACTTTGGACAATTTTTTGTGCCAAGGCTTCCCGATCAACAATCATGCGCTCAACCACCTCTGACAATTGATCCTTTTTCTCTGCTAACTCCGCATGTCTGGCTTTAAATTCAACTAAAACGCTTTCTTCTTTTTGCGCAACTGTTTTCATGTATTGCAGTTTTCTTAATAAATCCGGGTAATCCTTGGAGGCAAATAAAACCTTTAAGGACGCACCTTGTTTTTCCTTGTAAATTGACCGAACCCTGCTCAATATAATTTTTCTACCTTTTTCAATCTCTAAAGTTACTTCACGAATTCGTTCGGAAAGGCCCTTCGCCTCCTTTTCCTTCTCGCCAATCTTGCGCTCTAACATCGCCGCTTCCTTGCGTAAAAGTGCAAAGCGACGGTCGATGACTTCAAGCTCCATCAAAAGGGAGCGTTCTTTTTTCTGAGATACAATCGATCGTTTCTTATTTTCACTTATAGCGAATTCCATCTCTTCTAAGGATTTTTTTTCTTTTTGGATTTGCTGTTCTATATCAAAGACCGTTTCTGCAAAAGAAACGGAGGGGCGACAACAGAGGAGCAAGATAAAAAAAAGGTGCACACTACAAAAAAATATCTTCATAAACAGACCTGTTACTCTGAGTGGCGGAGTCTCAACAGGTGATTCAGTGAAATAAAACTACCAATTCCACCCAAGGCACAGCCCGCAAGAACCAACCCGCCCAGCATATTGGGAGATAAAAACTGAAGCCCCTGAAAAGAGCCCATCGCAACCAAAAAACCGCCGATTCGGCCTTTTGTATATTCAAAGATCAAAAAGAGAAAGAGGATAGATACCACACTGCTGATCGCTCCCATCAAAAATCCTTCAATAAAAAAAGGGATCTTGATAAAACCATGTGTCGCGCCAATCAACTTCATAATTTCAATCTCATCCTGCCGATTGTAAAAATGCAAACGTACGGTGTTCGCGATATTGGTCATGACAGTCACGCCTAAAAAACCACCAATACCGACACCGATGATTTGAAGTAACTTTAAAAAATTGTTTAAATTTTCAAGCCACTCAGACCCGTACTGGACTTCATCCACACCCGGGAAAACCTTGTACTCACTGATAATTTTTTCCAGGATGTCGGATTCCTGAAAAGCACTTTTGACCACAACTTCAAATGAAGCAGGCAAAGGATTTTCCCCTAATCGCTCAATGAGAGTCTTATCCTGAAAGGATTGATTAAAAATTTTTAAGGCAGCGTCTTTAGAGATGTAGGTCGATGATAAAATACGCGAATCATTGCTCAGTGTTTTTTTAACATCTTTAATCAGGTTCTGATCAATACCCTCTTTTAGGTAAACACTAAACTGAACGCTCTCACGCATCGTTTGAACAAACCCTTGCACGTTATTATAAAAAACAAGAAAGGCCCCAAACAACATCAAGGTCAAACTGAGGGAGATCAGCGAAAAAAACCCCATCGTTTGATTGATTTTAATGTTTTCAAGCGCCGATTTTAAATGATAAAAAAACTGCCTCATTCAGGAAGACCATCAGAAATTATTTTTCCATTTTGCAATACCAACCTGCGGCGGGAGATTTTTGAAAAAAGCTGCCGGGCATGTGTTGCGACCACCACAGTCGTACCGGCCGTCTGAATATTTCTCAATAAATCCACAATATCCAAAGCGAGATCCTGATCAAGGTTTCCTGTGGGTTCGTCGGCCAGCAAAATGGCCGGACGATTTACCAAAGCACGTGCAATGGCAACACGTTGCTGCTCTCCTCCCGAAAGAAAAGCAGGGCGTTGCCCCTGGCGATGTTCTATCCGAACCATTTTAAGCACTTCATGTACCCGTTTTTTAATCTCGTTTCTTGAAGCCCCAATAATTTCAAGCGGCAAGGCCACATTATCAAAGACTGTTTTCCGCTGAATCAATTTAAAATCCTGGAAAACAAATCCAATGTTTCGACGTAGAAACGGGATTTGGCGCTCCCTCAGGCGGGAAACATTTTTTCCTCCGATTAAAATTTGC
The DNA here is from genome assembly GCA_029261215.1 of Nitrospirota bacterium. Lineage (GTDB taxonomy): Bacteria > Nitrospirota > Nitrospiria > SBBL01 > JAADHI01 > JAADHI01. The sequence continues at coordinate 28,107 of JAJDBT010000032.1, forward strand.
CCCTGATCTGCACGCTCCTCACAGAACAAAACCTTCAAAAGGGTTGATTTTCCCGCACCGCTGGATCCTGTGACAAAGACAAATTCCCCTTTTTCGATTTTTAGGTTGATATCGTCCAAGGCAAGAAAATCTTTCCTATAGTACTTCGATACATGGAACATTTGAATCATAACTTAATTTGTGAACCTTTTTAATAAAGACACGTGGATTGGTTTCGGGGAATGCATGTGTGTTCTAGAAGAAAGAATACAAGAACGCTTTAGTCAAAGACAAGGACTGAAAAACCAAGACAAAAGGGTCATAAGTGCTCGGCGGCTTCCTTTTTCGCAAGAAATTCAAAAATCAGAGCGTCCAGACCTTTTTTTTGAACCTTGCTTCCTTTCCAATTCATATGAATATTTTCTTCGCAGGAAACAAAGGTTTCCGGCTTCTGAGCCACGGAATCCACAACAGGCTTTTCATCCAGGACAGGTTTCTGATCTTGAATATCAGCATTCTTTAAATCAAGCTTGCCACTCACCAAATCCCGTAACATTTGCTTGTGCTGTTGCTGCATCATACCCTTTATCGTTTCGTCAAAGCCATCAGATTTCGGGATATCAAGGTAATGGCTCTTTCTTGCCGAGAGGATTACGCCATTTATAAATAAAATCGTCGTAAGGGTATGCTGGTCTAAACCACCATCTTCTGTCTGAACATGGTAAGTTTTGCCTTTATGTTGAATATTTGTATTGATTCCAATAAACATTGCCCTCAGTATACCGCTTTTTTTGAATTATATTATATTGCCATCTCAAAGGCATTTCGAATCAGCTCAACATGATAAGATGCCAATTCTTTTCGAACTGCAACGACATCAAAACGACAAGAACAAGGCCTGAGGTTCTCCTTACTTAAATAAAGAAGTGCCACCTGTGTAATCTTCACCTGCTTTTTCAAATCCACCGCATCCTGAGGTAAACCATAGCTATTCCCGGATCTCGTCTTCACTTCAATAAAGACAAGCGTTTCGCCATCGCGCGCAACAATATCAATTTCTCCAAGCGTCGTGCGATAGTTCTGAGCAAGAATCTCATATCCTTCTTTTTTCAAAAATCGCGCGGCTGCAGCCTCACCCTTTTGGCCAATCGCTAGGTGACGCCGCGAAATGTTTTTCGGTGCAGAGGGCATGGCCCAAACTCCTTGATACGACGTAGATGTTCACGCGTGCCATACCCCTTGTGACGGGAAAAAAGATAATTGGGGTACGTTTCATGATAATCACACATCAGGCGATCCCGCGTCACCTTTGCAATTACAGAAGCTGCGGCAATGGACTGCGAAAGATCATCGCCATGAATAATGCCTTTTTGAGGAATTTTAAGGCCAGGAAGGGTCAGCGCATCGATCAACAGGAAATCAGGTTTCTTTGAAAGACCCTTGAGCGCCTCATGCATGGCCAACAATGTCGCCTGCAAGATATTGACTCGATCGATGGTTTCATTATCAATAATGCCGACGGCGACGGCGCAGGCCATGGCATTTATGTGATCGAAAAAGATTTCGCGGCGGGTCGGCGAGAGTTTTTTGGAATCACGAAGACCTTCGATAAAACAGTCTTCTGGCAAGATCACTGCAGCGGCAACCACGGGGCCTGCAAGCGGCCCCCGGCCAGCCTCATCAATACCACAAATTGATCGGTACCCTGTCGAATGCAGGGCCCTCTCAAAGGAAGTCATCATTTAAGAAATGACCTTCTGCCTAATCCACCTTGCGGAACTTATTCTTCAGGTTTAACTTTTGGCGTGGCTTTGGTCTTAGCCTTGGGTTCGGGTTTCACTTTGACTTCAGCTTTGACTTCAGCCTTGACCTCAGCCTTGACCTCAGGAATTTTCGACACCGATTTTTGTTGCGTAGGGTAAACCCGTGCTTTTTCTGTGATACGCGCAGCCCGACCCGTTCTTTCTCTCAAGTAATAAAGTTTCGCTCTTCTAACCTTACCCTCACGAACCGTTTCGACCTGATCAATAAAAGGAGAATTAAACGGGAAAATTCGTTCAACGCCAACCCCAAAAGATATTTTACGAACCGTAAATGTCCTCCGGTTTCGCGTCCCCTTTATCCGAATCACAATGCCTTCATAAACCTGGATTCGCTCTTTGTCTCCTTCTTTAATGCGAACGTGAACACGCACTGTTTGGCCAATTTTCATTTCCGGGGTGTCTTTTTTGATCAGCCCCTCTTCAAGTCGCTCTAAACGGTTCATTGCTTTCTTCTCTCCTTTATTCCAGTCTCACCCTTGCACACCTCTGCATTTTGCAGTATTCATTTTAAGTGAACTCAGGCCAATCGTTTTCTTTCATCTAAGGTCAACGCTGCCCCGGATAACAAATCAGGACGTTTTCGAATCGTATTTTTTAGGGCCTCTGCTCTACGCCATGCTCTAATCGCGGAATGATTGCCTGAAACAAGCACTTCAGGCACCTGCATCCCCCTAAATTCATAAGGTCTCGTATAATGAGGGTACTCCAACAGTGAATCCTCAAAGGACTCTTCCTTTGCCGATGCGACACCCCCCAGCACACCAGGAACCAAGCGCGCTGCCGCATCAATCATCGCCATTGCCGGAAGTTCCCCTCCCGTTACGATATAGTCACCCATCGAAACTTCTTCGAGCGGGATACCTTCAATCACTCGGGCGTCAACCCCTTCATAGTGTCCGCAAATAAACACCAGACTCCGGGTTTCTTTTGAAAAATCCTCCGCCATTTTTTGATCAAAACACTGCCCTTGTGGCGAAGGCAGAATAACACGGATGTTATTCTCACGCACGGCTTTAATCTTTTCTATGGCCAAAAAAATCGGCTCAGGCTTCAACAACATGCCACCGCCGCCGCCATAAGGAGCGTCATCGGTCATACGATGCTTGTCCAGAGCAAAGTCTCTCAACTGGTAAAGGCCAACTTCGATCAGTTGGCGCTCCTGGGCACGTTTTAAAATGCTTTCGCCCAAAGCGGCCCTGAGCATTTCAGGAAATAGCGTGACAACATCACAGCGCATCATAATTCTAACAAGCCTTCAATCGGATCAATGCATATCCGGTTTTGTTTTAAATCAACTTTTTTTACAAACTTTTCAATCATGGGAACCAGAAATTCGCCTTTCTCCCCATTTACAACAAAAATATCATTACTTCCCGTTTCGAGAATATCTGAGATTGTGCCGAGAAAGACACCCGAGTGAGTATGAACCTCCATCCCTATTAAATCAGAATGAAAATAACTTCCCTCAGGAAGCACAATCCGTTCGGATTCGGGAACCTGAAGAAGCCCCCCTCTTAAGACATCGACTTCCCTGACACTCGTTAAACCCACAAAACTTAAATAGACAAAGGATACGCCATGCCTGACTTTTGAGATTTTAAGCTTGAATCGTTCCTGTACATTATTCAGAACCATCACCTCATCCAGCCCATCAAAACGTTCAGGAAAATCGGTCAACAGAGCAACCTTGACTTCCCCTTGAAGACCGACCGGCTTGAGAATCATCCCGATGGAAATAAACGCTTCTTCATCCGACACTTATTCTAAAATCTCAAGCACACATCTCTTCCCGATTTTAGTCCCAGCAGCATTCAGAATTGTCCGCATCGCCCTGGCTGTTCGGCCTTGTTTACCAATAACCTTCCCCAAATCCTCCTGAGCCACCCTTAACTCTATAATCGTCGTCTTTTCACCCTCAGTATCTTTAACCTCAACACTTTCAGGCCGATCTACAAGCGATTTCGCAATATACTCAATTAAGTCTCTCATCGACGCTACCTCCATTCGAGTTTTCAGGAGAGAGGGATCTTCTTAGGGAAAAGATGTCCTATCTTACCCGATTATGATGCATTCTGTTCCGACGCCTGCTTAAACAATTGCGATTTTTTGAAAATTGATTTCACTGTGTCCGAAGGTAAGGCTCCCTTGTTTAACCAATGAATCGCACGATCTGCCTGAACCTTCACGGCTGCTTCGGCTCCCAAAGGATCATACGTTCCTAAAATTTCAATAAATTTTCCGTCTCTTGGAGACTCAGCATCTGCCACGACCACCCTATAAAACGGTCGTTTATGTCTACCCATTCGCGCTAATCTTATTCTAACTGCCATCTAAATATCCTTTTTATGGTTAATATCAGGTTTTTTCTAGACCACCTGATCCGTTTTGATGTGCTCTTGAATGAAATATCAAGAGCACCCTAATTTAGGCCCGCCCTGATTAAAAAGGCATCATCCCTCGCCCCATGCCCATTCCACCGCCTTTTCCAGATGACATCCGCTTCATCATCTTTTTTGCTTGGTAAAACTGTTTTAAGAGGCGGTTCAGTTCTGGAACTGATGTCCCGCTTCCCCTGGAAATACGTTTCCGGCGGCTCCCATTAATGACACCAGGATCCCGCCGTTCCCTCAAAGTCATTGATGAAATCATTGCTTGAACGGATTTCATTTCTCTCTCTATCTTCGCCTGATCCGGAAGGGCCTTCATCCGCTGCATCCCAGGAATCATTTCCATTAACTTTGCTGCGCCGCCCATCTTCTTCATCTGCTTCAATTGATCACTAAAATCATCCAGCGTAAACTTATCGGTTCTTAGCTTGCCTTCAAGAAGCGCGGCTTCCTCTTTATCAACATTCTGCTCTGCAAGTTCAACAAGTGAAAGGACATCACCCATCCCCAAAATACGAGAAGCCATTCGATCCGGGTGAAACAGCTCCAGGGCATCTAGTTTTTCGCCCGTTCCAATAAACCGGACAGGCGCACCCGTCACCGCACGGATCGAAAGAATCGCTCCGCCTCGGGCATCTCCTTCTGTTTTTGTTAAAACAACTCCGGATAGGCCCAATTTTTTGTGGAAGGTATCTGCAACATTCACCGCCGCCTGACCCGTCATGGCATCCGCAACCAACAATATTTCATCCGGAGAAACGGCGGCTTTCATCACAGAAAGCTCCTCCATTAAAGACTCGTCCACTTCAAGACGTCCGGCCGTATCAATCACAACCACATCAAAACCATGGGCTTTTCCGTAATCAATGCCATTCTTTGCCGCAGCGACCGGATCTTTTTCTCCATCGGGAAGCACAACATGGACTTCGATGGATTTCCCTAAGGTTTCTAGCTGATCAACTGCAGCAGGACGCTGAAGATCCGCCGCAACCAGCGCCACGCGTTTTGATTTATCTCTGAAATACCGCGCAATTTTACCCGCGCTTGTTGTTTTTCCAGAACCTTGCAGACCCACCAGCATCACCACGGTCGGTGGCTTTGAGGCCAAAGCAATGCCCTTGCTCTGACCTCCCATCAACTGAGTCAGTTCATCCGAAACAATTTTGACGACTTGTTGCCCTGGGGTTAAACTTTCAAGAACCACTTTTCCAACGGCTTTTTCCCGTACGGCTTCGCAAAAAGATTTGGCCACCTTAAAATGGACATCCGACTCCAGGAGAACCAGACGAACTTCCCGGAGAGTTTCATCTATATTTGCTTCAGTCAAAAGACCACGACCACGGATCTTCTTGAACAGCTTCTCAAGCCGCTTTGAAATATTTTCGAGCATGATGAGGAAAATGTCTCCGACGAAAAATAGGTCGATTATAATAACGAACCCAATTTAAAGTCAAGGCAAATAGAGTGCTTTTGGCATGGATCAAGGATCCCCAAATTATGTGGTATTATAGAGTACTGATTGAGAGGAACCACCTCATTCCACACAAATAGACGCTATGTCAGATTACCCACGCAAACATCAGACAATACCAGACACACACTTCCTTCAAGAGATTAACCTGGACGAAGCCATTCACCTCATTTGTCATGCAGGCTATCCTGACCCAAGAGAATGTGTTTCTTCTGAAAATACGACACAATTACTCCAGCGTGTTATTGATGATTTATGCACCTTGTCCATGCACGACGGATTGACTGGCCTGAGCAATCTCCGCTATTTTCAAATTGCCCTAAAACGAGAGACTCACCGGGCGGCACGAGACGGCACTCCCTGCTCGCTTCTGATGATCGACATGGATCACTTTAAATTAGTCAATGATACCTATGGTCACCCCGTGGGTGATCAGGCCTTGATCTTTGTGGCCAAACTCCTCAAAAAGGGGATTCGCCCCGGAGATACACTTGCCCGTTATGGAGGGGAGGAATTTGCGGTCATTCTTCCAAACTGCTCTTTACAATACGCCATACAGGTTGCGGAGCGATTGAGACATGCGACTGAACAGGCATCCATTCCCATTGCAGGAAAACAACCGCTCTCCTTTACAATCAGCATCGGGGTGGCTGAAATCCGGGACACACCGAAACCAGACCTCAAGCGCCTTGTAAAAACCGCAGACGAGGCCCTTTATGAAGCCAAGTCATTGGGACGCAACCGCATCGCGTACGAAGCACCCATCACCACAAAAATTTCGTCCGAAGAAAAAAAGGGTTTATTCAAGCACAAACATCGCAAAAAGGGAAAATAATCATATCCATCCTTCTGCGTCCTCAATGAATCAGAACAGCCGAGGACAGTCGTCCAAACCCGAAAGACCTGAAACAATTTTTTGATGAGCGGTTGAAAAGGCATAATTCGAGAGACGATCCCGTCGAACCCACTTCAAAGGCAGATGAACCGGAACATCCCCGGCGATCCGCGCCGAAAAAACGTAAAGGGTCATTTTAAAGTGCGTAAAGACATGTCGAATGGTCATGAAGAGCTGCGCATCTTTAGGAGATTGATTGATTTCGTTTTTAAAAAATGCCTCAAACTGCGGCATGATTGATTCTTTCACCAAGGCGTCCTCAAGACGCATACCCGGAAATTCCCAAAGACCCGCCAACAATCCTTTTAAGGGTCTGCGATGGATCAATACCGAATCTCCACACACTAACAGCCCGGCAAAATAGTCATAATGCGGAACCTTCTTCCGCTTCTCCCTCATCGGCAACTCGCCCTGAAGCCCCAGGGCTCTTGCTTCGCAATGTTTTTCCACCGGGCAGGATAAACAATCCGGGTGTTTTGGCGAGCAAACCGTGGCCCCCAGATCCATAATAGCCTGCAAATAGATCCCGGACAACCGCTTTGTTGGCATGAGCTTTTCAGAGCACAACCAGAGCCAGGCATCGACAGACTTCTCACGGGGATCTTGAGAAACCGCAAAAAATCGACAAAGCACCCTCCGAACATTGCCGTCAAGAATCGGATACCGCTTTTTAAAGGCAATCGTCAAAATCGCCCCTGCGGTGGAACGACCAATGCCCGGGAGACTCATTAATGCCTCAAAAGTGTCGGGCAAGTTTCCGGAAAACCGCGCGACAACCTCAAGCGCTGCGCGGTGCAGATGGCGTGCACGGGCATAATAGCCCAGCCCCTGCCACAACTTGAGGACTTTTTCCAGATCGGCTGCGGCAAGATCCGCAATGGTGGGAAAGACCTTTAGAAATCGATCATAATAAGGACGGACGGTCGCCACCTGTGTCTGCTGAAGCATGATTTCTGAGACCCAAATGGCATAAGGCGTGACTTCGGCACGCCACGGCAAATCCCGCCCCGAAGCGTCGTACCACTGAAGCAAAGGACGGGTAAATCGAGTCCGGGTTTTGGCATCAATGACCCGTTCCCTCACCCTGCTCGCCTTTGCTTTCATCTTCCTCTTTTTTTACACACTTCTCATGAACTTCGTGTTTCAGCTCCAACAGCTGAAGCTCCAACAACTTAAAGCGATCGGAAATCGGGTCACGCATTTTTGAATGATCCAAATCCCCTTCAGAACTTCGGCGGCGAATCACTTTCCCTGGAATCCCGACAACAGTCGAATGATCCGGTATGGGTTTGAGTACCACAGAATTCGCCCCGATGCGAACATGGCTCCCGACAATAATGGCTCCCAGAACCTTGGCGCCCGCACCCACAATCACGTGATCTCCCAAGGTCGGGTGCCGCTTCCCTGGCTCCTTACCTGTCCCGCCCAGCGTTACGCCCTGATAAAGCGTGACATGATCCCCAATCTCGGCCGTCTCCCCGATCACCACGCCCATGCCGTGATCAATAAAAAACCCTCGGCCAATCACGGCGGCGGGATGAATTTCTATGCCGGTTAAAAATCGGGAAAGATGAGAAATCAGACGCGGCAGGACAGGAACATGAAGACGACAAAGCCCATGCGCCAAGCGATGGAGTAAAACTGCGTGCAGCCCCGAATAGGTCAGTAAAATTTCAATCAGGCTTCGTGCCGCCGGATCACGATCACGAACCGCCTGAATATCCCCTCTAACCGTCTGAAACATGACGTACTTTCTCAAGCAAACAAACCGCTTGCGCCGCAATGCCTTCGCCGCGGCCAATAAAACCCAGCTTTTCAAGGGTTGTGCCCTTCACATTGATTTCGTCGGGCGTCATCAAAAGCGTGCGCGCGATTTTTTGCTTCATTTCGTCCACATAGGGCAATATTTTAGGGGCTTCGGCCATCACAACGCTATCACAATTCACAACCCGGTATCCCTGGTCTACAATCATTTTTGAAACAATTTCAAGGAGCCTTAAACTGGAAATACCTTTCCATCGTGGATCTCCCGGCTGAAAATGCCGTCCAATATCCCCGGCGCCGATCGCACCCAGCAATGCGTCGGAGATGGCGTGAAGCAGCACATCTCCATCCGAATAGCCTTTCAGCCCCTTTTCATAAGGGATCTGAACACCGCCAATGAAACAGGGAAGCCCCCTTTCAAGTGGATGCACATCATATCCGATTCCCACACGCATCATGAAACAACCTTCACCACAATCCCCTCGCGTACCCATGATTCGGCGATTTTCAAATCAGCGCGCTCCGTAATTTTAATATTTTGTGCCGGGCCTTCCACACACAATATCGGATGACCCAAGCGCTCTACAATCATCGCATCGTCCGTCGCGATCACCCCATCCGACAACGCCTTTCGATAGGCCTCCACCAATAGCGACAAACGAAACACCTGAGGGGTCTGCATCGCCCAGAGGTTTTCTCTCGGAATACTGCGCTGAATCAGACCCTCAGCGGAAACTTCTTTTAAGGAATCGGTCACACGGCGTGCCGCGACAACGGCACCACAAACCCTGGCCTGCCGAACCAGCGTGGCGACCAAATCAAGACTTAAAAAGGGACGTGCCCCGTCATGAACCAGGACAAGATCGTCCGAGAATTTGTCTTTTTCAAGATCAAAGAGCGCCTCAGCCACAGAATCCTGACGCGCTGCGCCGCCCGCCACAACTTTTTTGACTTTGGACAAGGGATACTTCGAAATGATTTCTTCTGTAAAAACCCGATCTTCTTTGGGCACAACACAAATAATTTCATCAACACAAGATGCCCTTTGAAACAGGGACAGACTATGCACAAAAACAGGGTGCCCCGCCAAATCTAAAAACTGCTTTTTTTCTCCAAAACGGCGGCCTGATCCGGCCGCAAGGACAATGGCAACAGCGGTCAAGGTTTCCCCGCCAAACGGCTGGCTTCCTGGGCGGCTGCATCAGAGATGTGCGTATCAGCCGCTCCTCTGCCGGATAGTGACTCCGCTTGGGCTTCTTCACGAAAGCGGCTAAAAATCATTCGGCCCGCCGGAGTCTGGAGCACACTGGTCACGGTAATTTCTATTGTTTTTCCGATGAATTTTCTCGCATCATCAATAACAATCATCGTACCATCATCCAGATAGGCAATCCCCTGCCCGAGTTCTTTTCCTTCTTTCAAGACAAAAACCCGCATCAATTCTCCGGGAAGCACTACGGGTTTTAATGCGTTGCACAGTTGGTTGATATTTAAAACCCGCACCCCCTGAAGCTCTGCCACTTTATTGAGATTAAGATCATTTGTGATGACTTTGGCATTAATCGCTTTCCCAAGCGCGACGATTTTGGAATCCACTTCACGGATCGAAGGAAAATCGGTATCCACGATACGAATCTCGATATCAGGCATCTGCTGAAGCCGGTGCAACACATCAAGCCCTCGACGACCGCGTGCACGTTTCATCGAATCCGAGGAATCGGCAATATGCTGCAACTCTTGCAGGATAAACTGCGGCGTGATAAACGCGCCTTCCAAAAAACCCGTCTCACACAAGTCCCCGATGCGGCCATCAATAATCACACTGGTATCTAAAATCTTGAGACTGCCCGCAGTCCCGGGTGTCGTTAACTGCTTTTCAGCAGGTCGCGGCGAAAAAAGACGCGGATCCTCTTCAACTCTTAGAAGCAGAACCGTTCCGGCATATGAAAAGAACAAAAGAGATAGCCCCTTCCAAGCAAAAGAAGTCACCGGAGAAACCCCAAAAAACGGACTAATTACGGTATTAATCAATGTCCCGGCAAACAATCCCGCGACAAACCCGATGGCCCCCCAGGTGATGCGTTTTATATTTTTTTTCTTCAGGGAGAGAGAAAAAAAGATCAGCGCAACACCAAAAACAAAACCCCCGACTGCGCCGCCGTAAGCGATATTTTCTCGAAACTCTGACGCAACTGAATACCCGACAAAGGTACTGATCAGGATAAAGAACAAATGAACAATATGATCGATTTTCATAGTACTGCTCCTTTTCACTTACAATGAAAAAGGTAAGAGACAAGCCTTCACTTATAATGTGCATTTAAATGTAGTATATAAAAATTAGAGAGGTTTGTTAAGGGGCAACTGTTAAAAATAAAGTTCGGTCTCCCCGACGCACCAACAGAAGCACGGGATGCGCCTTATCAACACTAGAAAGCGCATCTTCATAATCCTCAAGATCCCGGATCGGCACGCGGTTCACTTCCATAATAATGTCTCCGCGCCTTATTCCCGATTCAGCAGCGGGGCTCCCCGGTGCAACTGTCAAAACCACAACCCCTTGCTGGGCCTTTTCCAGATCAAACTCTTTCGCCAACTCCTCCGTCAAAGAACTGACCGTCATTCCCCCCAGCAGGACGGGGCGCTTTTGCCTGGGCTCACTGGAGCGGCTCTTCTTTACAAAAAGATCATTGGGCTGTATTTCAATAATGACGTTTAGATCCGCTTTTTCCTGATTTCGAATAATTTCAACCGCGACATGGTCTCCCGCCAGGGCTTTTGCGACAATATGCCGCAGCTGATTGGTATCCTCAACCGGTTCTCCGGCAAAAGAAAGAATGACATCCCCAGTCTGAAAACCTGCTTTTTCTGCAGGACTCCCTGCCATCACCTCACTCACCAGGGCCCCCTTGGTTTCTTTTAATCCCAATCCCTGAGCAATTTGAGGGGTCACTTCCTGTATTGCAACGCCCAGCCAGCCCCGCACAACTTTTCCCGACTTGAGCAGGCTTCCAAGCACGGAACGCACCATGTCGCTTGGCACAGCAAAACCGATCCCCATATAACCGCCGCTCCGGGTAAAAATTGCGGTGTTAATGCCAACAAGTTCTCCCTGAATATTCACCATCGCCCCGCCAGAATTACCAGGATTAATCGCAGCATCGGTCTGAATAAAATCTTCATAATCAGCCAATCCAATATTGGCCCGTCCCACAGCTGAAACGATCCCCATCGTTACCGTTTGGGTCAAACCAAAAGGGTTCCCGACTGCAAGAATATATTCTCCGACCTGCAGTTTTGAGGAATTTCCCCAGGGAATCGTTGGCAACTCCTTTGCGTTAATGCGAACCAGGGCCAAGTCTGTCTTTGGATCTGTCCCGACCACTGTTCCGATAAACTCCCGTTTGTCCGACAACAGCACCATGATTTCATCCGCATCTTCAATCACGTGATTATTGGTAACGATCAAACCATCGGATTGGATAATGACGCCCGAACCGGAACCGTCGCCCTTTCGCTCGCCGGGTTTTTGTCTGCCAAAATTGTCCTCAAAAAATCGCCGCAGAGGTCCTTTTAAAGGCTCATCGGACGAAGGATCCGGTTTTATCCGGCGGGTTGTTGAGATATTCACCACGACCGGGGTCACCAACCTTGAAACAGCAACAAAGGCCTGCTCGCTCTTGATAATCCCGTTGGGCATGGGACGGGGAACCTCCGTCCCAACCGCTTCCCCCGCAGGAACGATACGGAACTTTGAGCTCAGCATCAGACCGGCAATGACGCCCGCAAATAATAAAAAAGCGGAAAAGACGATCCGTCTCATTCCGCTCTGACTTCGTTTCGACACTCAAACCCCTCTTTCAATCCAGACAATTTGTGATTATACTCTAGGCATTTTTCAGTTGTAAAGGTAATGAAAGGTTTAGATGAATGTCCTCTTCAAAAGATCATAGCATCACATGGCAAAAAAAGGATCAGCAGCTCATTTGGCACCCCTTTACCCAAATGCGGGAATGGGAGCAAACCGCCCCCACAATTATTGTTTCGGGAGACGGCGTCTGGTTAACCGACATTGAAGGCAATCGCTTCCTTGACGGGACTTCTTCTCTTTGGGTCAACATTCACGGGCACCGCCATCCAAAAATTGATCAGGCACTGAAAGACCAAATCGATCAAATTTCCCATTCGACGCTCCTGGGTCTGGCCAACCTTCCGTCTATCGCATTGGCTGAAAAGTTGATCCAGATTGCGCCAAGCTCCAACGAAACACCACACAAACTCTCAAAAGTGTTTTATTCCGATAATGGATCAACTGCTGTAGAGATCGCACTGAAGATCGCCTTTGGCTATTGGCAGCATCGTGGGAAACCCTATACAACAAAGCAGAAATTCGTTTCATTTTCCAATGCCTATCATGGCGACACCATCGGGTCGGTCAGCTTGGGAGGAATAGACCTCTTCCACCGAGCCTATCAACCCCTGCTCTTTGAAACCATTCAAGTCCCTGCACCCACCTGCTACCGCTGCCCTATTTCCCTCGAACACCCTTCCTGCGAAATGGCTTGTGTGGATGAAGTCGAAAAAATCATTCAAAAAAATGAAACGGAAATCGCGGGGCTTATCATCGAGCCGCTGATTCAAGCCGCCGCAGGCATGCTCACCGCCCCCGCAGGCTACTTAAACAAAATCCGAACCCTCTGCACCCGATACGATATCCTCATGATCGCAGACGAAGTCGCGACCGGATTTGGGCGCACCGGGAAAATGTTTGCTTGTGAACATGAAGCCGTCGTGCCCGACCTCATGGCCATTTCAAAAGGCATTACCGGGGGGTATCTCCCACTGGCTGCAACCCTCACAACGCAAACAATCTATGACGCTTTTTTGGGAGAATACGCCGAATTTAAAACCTTTTTTCATGGACACAGTTATACAGGCAACCCCCTCGGTTGTGCGGCAGCGATCGCAAATTTGGATATTTTTGAAAGTGAAGATACACTCACACAACTTCAACATAAAATTCAGTTTGTTAAAGACACCATTAAAACCTGGAAGGACTGGCCATATGTCGGGGAAATTCGCCAGGCAGGTTTCATGATCGCCATTGAGCTTGTCGCCGACAAAAAAAACAAAACCCCCTTTGCGCTGGAAAAACGGATTGGGGGTCGGGTTTGTGAGGCAGCCAAATCTCGCGGCCTGATCTTGCGTCCACTTGGAAATGTCGTCGTACTCATGCCGCCGCTTTCAATCGAAATGACCGATTTAGAGCAAATGCTTTTGATTTTGGGAAACGCAATCCAGGAAGGCATGATGAATATTCAAGAACCCGCTCTCTAAGCCAACATCCGTTTCCTCAAGCCTTTGGCGATTACGCATCTTTTAAAGATCTGAATGGTTAAGCGCATATCCCCTTACACCACTCAGAACCACATCCTTGCCAACAATTCATTAAACGGTATACTTACAAGTTATAAGTAAAATTTAGCTTTTCCACCTGAAGGCCCTTAGGATACAAATATCCTTGGATGAGGGAAGAGCAAGAGCCCTCGCGGCTTTCATCTAAGAGAAGTCCATGAGTTCAAAACATCGTAAACTTTTTGTCGTAGAAGATGAGCCGGATATGGCTGGCCTGATCAGCGCCGCTGCTGAAATTGAGGGCTATGAAGTCGAAACCTTTCTGGAAGGGGACACCTTTAAAAAAAGCTATCATGCGGATGTCGCGCTGATACTGCTCGACCTCTCACTCCCACAAGTTGATGGCGTTGAGTTAATCCGATTTTTATCGGATGTTCACCATCCCGGCCCCGTGATTCTAGCCAGCGGACTGGATGAAAGCATCCTGCTTTCTGCAGAAAAACTGGCACAGGAACAACAGCTGAACTGTTTAGGAATATTGAGGAAACCTTTTCGAATTCATTCGCTCCAATTATTACTCTCTCAGGCCAAAACTCAAGCGTCGGAGAGAAACCTGTCCCAATCAAAAAACACTCCTCCCGAAAAGGAAAAACCACTCAGCCCACTCAAACCCCGCCCGGTGTTTGTCTATGATGACTTACTTCAAGGCATTCAGAAAGACCAGTTTATTGTTTATTATCAACCCCAAATAGACGTTAAAGATCAAAGTATATTCGGTGCGGAAGGCCTTGTACGGTGGCTGCATCCCATGCATGGACTCATTGCCCCGAACCATTTTATTCCCCTTATGGAAAAATATGACCTCATCGATGATCTGACATGGATTGTACTCAAACAAGCGATACAACAATGCCAGCGCTGGCTTGAGGGTCCACTTAAAATGAAAATCAGGGTCAGCGTAAATATTTCTGCAATTACGCTGAAATCGCTCGACCTCCCTGAACGGATAGATCAATTGACGCGGCAGTATAACGTTGACCCCACCCAGATCGTGCTCGAAATTACCGAGTCGGCCTTGACGCAAGAACTGGTCAAATCACTCGAAATTTTAACCCGGCTCCGAATCAAAAAATTCAATCTGTCCATTGATGATTTTGGCACAGGTTACTCCTCCATGGTCCAACTCCATCGTGTTCCTTTTTCCGAGATCAAGGTCGATCGTTCTTTCGTCATGCAAATGGAAAAAGATCATGAAGCGCAGGCCATCGTTGAAACCATTATCATGTTGGGACATAAACTGGGGATGACCGTCATTGCAGAAGGTGTAGAGACAGAAAAAGTCTTTAATCAACTTGGCCCGCTAGGATGCGACATCGCACAAGGATACCTCTTTGCCAAACCAATGCCCGGCGCGGCATTTGAAGAATGGCTTTCAGAGAATCATGCCTTAAAGACCACCCTGACAATGCCACATTTTATCAAATGAACGCATGTCCTAAAACATGGTTTATCATCATTTTAACCCCTATATTCTTGTTGATTACGCCCATGACAAACCGCACCCTGGCCCAGGAAACACTGGTGCTCAATACCTCAATAACCTCTCCCTTGTCTAATGAAACGCAGACGGGTTTTGTCGATTTAGTCGTGGGGGAGGCCCTGAAACAACTCGGCTATACCCTCAAATCCGTGCTGCTCCCCGCCGAAAGGGCGCTCATTAATGCCAATGCGGGGATTGACGACGGCGAACTGCTCCGAATTGCCGGGCTTCAACAAATCTATACGAACCTCATTCAGGTTCCTGAAAAAATTATCGACATGGAATTTGTCGTCTTTACTCGTCATGCCTCATTTAAAGTTGAAGGATGGAACAGCCTCAAACCCTACGCAGTAGCTTTTAATACAGGTTGGAAAATTTTAGAACGCAATGTTCCCGATACCCTTGAAAAAACGTTGCTCAACAATGAGTACCAGCTGTTTTCAGTGCTGATGAAAGACCGAACAGATGTCATTATTTATTCCCGTTGGCTCGGTTTGGGATATATCCAACAAGCGCACTTGCAGGGCGTCAAAATGCTTCTCCCTCCCCTGGCCCGACGGGGAATGTATGTTTATCTCCATAAAAAACATGCGCGCCTCGTAACAAAGCTTGCGGAAGCCCTGCGTGAGATGAAAACCAATGGACGATATCAGGCGATTTTCAAAGAAGTCCTGGGTCCATATTGCGAGGAAAGCCATCCATGCTGAATTTGAACTCCCAAACTTTTAAGTCAGGCATCGCCCGAAAACTGACGATTTATACCGTACTCTTCAGTTCACTCATTACCTTGCTCATCACAGCCATGCAGCTTTATCGGACATACGATGAAGACATCGCTTTAATACAATCGTCCCTGAAAGACATCGAACAGATTCATCTGAAAAGCTTGATTTCCGATCTCTGGGCCACAGACTCGGAACAACTGCAAACCCATCTGGAAGGGGTATCCAATATCCGGGATATTCAGTTTTTGGAAGTACGCGATCACGAAAAAATCTGGGTTTCCATCGGCTCGAAAACATCAGAAAAAGCCATTATGCGTCAGTACCCCATGATTTATACCCACCGGGGAAAGCCCCTCGAAATCGGTACACTCACCATCGTCGCCAGCTTGAGCGGGGTTTATCAACGCCTCATTGAGCAGACGGGCATTGTTCTCATTCACAATGGCATCAAAACCTTTCTTGTGACCGGCTTTATTCTGATGATGTTTCATCTCATGATCACCCAACATCTGATCAAAATATCCGATTTTGCAAGAGCCTTGCATATTGACCAACTCGATCGGCCTTTTAACCTCAGTCGAAAAACAGACGAAAACCACAAAACAGATGAGTTAGACCTTGTTGTCAGCGCCATCCAGCAAATGCAGTTAAATCTTAAAAAATCCTTTAAGGCCCTTGAAGACAGCGATCAGCGTTTTCAGACGCTGGCCAAAGTGGCTCCCGTTGGTATTTTTCAGACCGATGCCACTGGCAACTGCACCTACGTCAACGAACGATGGATTGAGTTGGCCGACTATCAAAGCCCCAAGGAAGCCTATGGGGATGGATGGGTACATGCCCTGCATCCGGAAGATCGCAAACACGTCTTCAACGCATGGTATCAAGCCGCAATAAACAACACCCCGTTTAAGCTGGAATGCCGTTTCCAGCGCCCCGATGGGAGTGTTAGCTGGATACTGGCTTCGGCTGAAGCGGAGATCAATAAACACGGCGAAGTCACGGGCTATGTCGGCGCTGTGACCGACATCAGCCAGCAAAAAGAAACCGAAGCCGTCGTCCATCACATTGCAACGGGCGTTTCTGCAAAAACGGGCGACGCATTTTTTAAATCCCTCGTCATCCACCTCTGTAAACTCTTTAAGGCAGACCATGTCCTGATCGGTCTGTTTGAAAATGCTAAAACCCAAAGCATTCAAACCGTGGCTCTCTGTGAACGGGGAGAAATAAAAGAGAATATTCAATATGCATTGGCAGGAACACCTTGTGAAGAGACACTCCAAAGGACAAGCTGTTATTACGTAGAAAAGGTTCAGGAACATTTTCCGCAAGACCACTATTTACAGGAAGTCGGAGCGGAAGGATATATTGGCGTGCCGCTTTTTTACACAAATGGGAATCCCATGGGGATCATTGTCGTCGTCAGCTGCTCCCCCATGGAAAAAGTTTCCCAACAGACCGATATCCTCGAAATTTTTGCCATTCGAACCTCCGCTGAAATCGAAAGACTCCATACCGAAAAAAACTTTAACGAATCACAGCAAAGACTTCTTCTTCACCGCGAACAAGCGCCTTTAGGCATCATTGAATGGACCGCTGATTTCAAAGTGGTGGACTGGAACCCTGCCGCAGAAACCATCTTTGGCTATGCACAGGAAGAAGTCATTGGAAAACATGGGCTCGATTTGCTCATCCCTGAGTCTCGTCGCAAAAAGGTGATGGCGGCCTGGCAGCATTTTATAAAACACAAGACCTATGAACAACATGAGGGTGAAAATAGAACAAAATCAGGCGAACTACGTATCTGTGAATGGTACAACACTCCCTTGGTCAATACGAAAGGGGAAGTCATTGGCATTACAACTCTGGTCAAAGACATTACAGAACAACAAAGAATCGAACAGACATTGCAGCGCTCTCTCAAAATGAAGGCCATCGGGCAGCTCGCTGGGGGAATTGCTCACGATTTTAACAATCAACTTGGGATCATCATTGGCTATCTGGATCTACTCAGTCATCATTTCAGTAAGGAAGAGCAATCTTCCCAATGGCTAAAAATCGCGACAAACGCGACTCTGCACTGCTCAGACCTTACTCAGCAATTACTGAGCTTTTCCCGTCGCCAAAGAAAAGGCACCCGTTTTGTGGACCTCAATGCCTCCATTACCCATATCAATGCCATGATTGCGCATTCTCTCACGCCTGCAATCCAGGTCAACTATGCCCTCACCGATGCGCTCTGGCCAACGATGCTCGACCTCGCCGAGTTTCAGGATGCACTGCTCAACCTGATCATCAACGCACGGGATGCAATGCCTGGAGGAGGCACGCTCCTTATCGAAACATCCAACATATTCCTTGACCAGCAATATTGTACATTCAATCCCGGATTGTTCCCCGGAGACTATGTCCAATTGAAAGTGAGTGACACCGGCATCGGGATGAGCAAAGAGGTGCTTGCCCGTACCTCCGAACCCTTTTTTAGCACAAAACCCGAAGGAGAAGGCACAGGATTGGGGCTAACAATGGTCTTTGGTTTTGTGAAACGCTACCGAGGCTATATTAAAATCGTTTCAGAACCGCTCATCGGAACAACGGTTCTGATGTATTTCCCACGACAATTTGAAAAAAGTCCGACAAACACCATCGAAGACACCCTTCAAATATCCATGCCCGCAGGCCATGAATCGATTCTGGTTGTGGATGACGAAGCAGATCAATTGACTTTAGCCCACCTCTACCTTTCCAAGCTTGGCTATCAGGTCTCACTCGCAGAAAATGGTCCGGAGGCTTTGAACATTCTGAGGGAAGATGAATCTATTGATCTTTTGTTTAGCGACATCGTCATGCCAGGCGGCATCGACGGAGATGAACTGGCCCAGGAAGCCCTGAAACTGCACCCGAAGCTCAAAGTCCTTTTGACTTCGGGCTTAAACCAGAACCCCTTAAAAAAGAGAGAACATCCCGGCCATTCATCGGATGTCCTCTACAAGCCATACAGGAAAGATGAACTGGCTCAGAGGATTCGGAATCTGCTGGATGAAAAAGAACACGTCAATACATGAATTACGGCAGGCATAAGCGTTTGGGAGAAACGCGACTTATCATGAAAGCGCTTCAAAATGGGCTTATCTAAACCCGCTAAAGCAACTCTTCCTTAATCAGAATAGACGATTTTCCTTTCAGTGAAAGGACGTAGGCTTTCGCCGCCCGTTCCCTTTTCTGACTTAAACGCGCTTCAACGCTGCGGCTGGGGTCCGGTATCTCAGGATCGCTTTCTGCTGCATCCTTTATTTCAGCCGGGGTGAGTGAAACACCATTCTTGATAATGCCCTGAACCTTCTTGATTAACAGCGCTTCACGCTGTTTGGCCTCAAAGCTTTTCGGGGTAAATTGTTCACGGGATAAAATGCGCTGGTAGAGTGCAGGGTCAAATTTTCCATCGGTGTGAAATGCCTCCAAGGCCACAACTGAGCCTCTCAAAGTATCATCACTCACCGCAAGCGACATGCGACGCGCCTCCTGAAGCCATAGTTTCTGTTCAACCAAGGCTTCAACCACCCGTTGACGCAAGGCCGCATCGTCATAATCGTCCTGAAAAAGCTCACGGTAAAAACGGGATTCATTTCGGTATGCCCGTTTGTACTCATCAATCGTGATGCGCTCCTCACCCACCTGTACAATGGTATTGTCTACGCGTTCATCACCTCCGAAACCCCACCATCCCATTGAAACGGCAAAAACGGCCGCAATACCCAGCATGATGATACGAAAAAACCAGGGGTTATCAATGGCCCCTTCCCGAATATTCTTAAGCACAGAACCCTCCTTAAAAACCTTGCACAGCCTAGCATTCGCCCCGTAAAAAATCAATCTTCATGACGCAGCGATTAGCGACATCGTGTCAATCGATTTTCATCGGTGTGATGAAACAATTCCTTTTTTCCAAACACTTTGAGCACCGTGTCTTCCGCGTAACTAAAACTGCCGTCTTCGTGCAGGGTGATTCTTAAATCATATCGCACCGTCTTAAACGCGTCATTCAAAAACGGATTTGAAAGAATGCCATAAATCTCTGACCCCGCTTCTGCCGACATTTCGAGACTGGTCGAGTGCGAATCCGCAGTCCCCCCGGCATTCACCAAAACACCCCTCGGCACGATAAAACATCGCATCACCTGCTGTTCCTTGGCATCCCACAACCAATACCCTACTTCTTCATGAAAGGGCTTGTCCTGATCCAACGGCCAGGCGGTCGTCATGTATTTTAAACCATACAACACTTGAGGCCCATTCACGACCGGCCCCAGCGGGTCAAGCGTCATGCGTTCCCGATAAGGCGTCTCGACGGGGCCATTTTTAGATAAGGACACATCAATCCCCTGATCTCCTTCCCAGGTGCCTGCCAAAGAAGAAAAAGGGCCCAGGTTTTTAAGAATGTTTTCATCAATCACTGCCGGTTTGTCAAACACATCCACTTTATGCACCTCCTTTTTCTTCTGCCTGAGGGTTCACTTCGATTTTCTGGGGTGAGATTCATCATACACTTGCATTAAATGGTCGATTTGAAGGTGGGTATAACGCTGTGTAGTCGATAAACTCACATGGCCCAAAAGCTCCTGTACCGCACGCAAATCTGCGCCGCCTTCGAGCAGATGGGTGGCATAGGTATGACGCAAGGAATGAGGACTCGCACCCGGTTGATCAATTTGAGCAAGATATTTTTTAACAATCCGGCTGACGCTTCGATCGGTCAAGCGTCCTCCCCGGTGGTTTAAAAATACGCCTTTTCCTGTAAAAGGACGCGCTTTGAGATAGACCTGCATCGCTTCAATCGCTCGGGTGCCAATCGGGACAATCCGCTCTTTTCGCCCTTTCCCGTAAACCCGCAGTGTGCCTGAATCCCAGTAAAGATCCCTTTCGTCCAATCCCACGAGTTCAGAAAGACGAATCCCCGTCGAATAAAATGTTTCGAGAATCGCCCGGTCCCTCAAAATCATCCAGCCCTCCCCTTTCGGCAAGACCACCAGGTTGCACGCCTGATCCACGGTCAAACAACTGGGCAGCGGCTTTTCCTGCTTTGGACTGGCCACCTGCTTTGCGGGATTGAATGCAATAACACCTCTTTCTAGTAAGAACTCAAAAAAAGAACGGAGTACGGTCAGCTTCCGCGCAACAGTCACTTTTCGGAGCCCTTTTTGACGAAGCGCCGCCAAAAAACCCCGAATCGTTAAATAGTCAATCCGCGCGGGGTCAAAGTCCGCAGGGCTGCAGAATGATTTTGAAACCAGGTAGGCCCGAAAGTGAGTCAGATCGGAAAGATAGGAGCGAAGCGTATGGGGAGAAACGTTTCGTTCTACCGCGAGATATCGTCCAAAATCCTGTATTGAGTCATCCATAAGTTGAGATCATCCAATGCACGGTCCACGATTTTTTGATACCGGTCGGCTTTTTTCATCTTTCGACGGCCTTTTTGAGGGGTTTCTACCGGCGGGAAGAGACCAAAATTCGTGTTAATCGGTTGAAAAAATGAGGGATCGCTTTTTGTAATATATTGAATGAGCGCACCATGAGCAGTCGTTTCAGGCGGAACCGCTGGCGCTTCCCCCGAGAGCAATCTGGCCGCATTCATGCCCGCAAGATAGCCCATCGCCGAGGATTCAACATAACCCTCCACGCCCACAATCTGTCCGGCCAAAAAAAGGCCGGGTCGGGTGCGAAGCTGCAAAGTTTCGGACAAAAGGCGCGGTGAATTTAAAAAGGTATTGCGATGAAGACTGCCCAGTCTCAAAAAGGAAACCTCCTCCAAACCCGGAATCAGTTTAAAAATACGGCGCTGTTCAGGCCAGGTCATCTTAGTCTGAAATCCAACCAGGCTATATGAGGTGCCATAACGGTTTTCCGCTCGAAGCTGCACAACCGCAAAGGGCTGTTTTCCCGTGCGCGGGTCTACCAGGCCGACGGGTTTCATCGGGCCAAACAAAGGCGTTTTTTTGCCGCGCTCCGCGAGCACCTCAATCGGCAAACAACCTTCAAAATAATTTATCTTTTCAAAAGACTTGGCCTTCACCCGCTCGCCACCCATCAATGCTTCGTAAAAAAGGTCGTATTGCGCTTCATCCATCGGGCAATTGAGGTAATCATCGCCTCCTTTCCCATAACGGGAAGCCCGAAAAACAACGTCCATATTGATGCTGTCCGCTTCGACAATGGGTGAAATGGCGTCATAAAAATAAAGGTGCTCTTGTGCCGCTGCATGTTTAATCGATTCGGTCAAAGCTTCCGAAGTGAGCGGACCGGATGAAACCACTGCGGTAGTGCCTTCTGCCGGGATTTCTTTGACTTCTTCATGAAGTACCGTAATATTCGGGTGGGTCTTGATCGCCTCTGAGATGGCTTTTGAAAACTGATCCCGATCTACGGCAAGCGCACCACCCGCAGGCACAGATGACGCCTCGGCTTTTTCGATAATAATCGAACCCAGACGCCGCATTTCTTCTTTCAGGAGACCGGGGGCACTCACCGGATTCAACGATCCAAGCGAGTTGCTGCACACCAGCTCGGCGAGATGTCCTGTTTCGTGGGCGGGGGTCAATTTCACAGGCCGCATTTCGTAAAGTGTGACTTGCACTCCGCGTGAAGCGGCCTGCCACGCCGCTTCCGAGCCCGCGAGGCCGCCGCCAATCACGATGAGTTTTTTTTCTGAGTTTTTTTCCGGTGTGCTCATAAGTTCCACTTTCTATTCATACCCTTCCTCTTCCGTTGGAAATTTCCCGGAAAGGACATCAGATTTATAACGTGTAAACGCATCCGAAGCGATCGCGGTCAAATCCGCATAACGCCGGACAAACTTTGGATGAAAACGGGTAAACAAACCCAGCAAGTCATGCATCACCAGCACTTGTCCGTCACAATGTGGACCAGCTCCAATTCCGATGGTCGGAATTTCAAGAGCATTTGTGATTTCAGCGGCGAGGGTATTCGGGATGCCCTCCAAAACGATCGAAAATGCACCGGCCGATTCAAGTGATTTTGCATCATTCAACAATTGTTTAGCCATTTCACTTTCCCGTCCTTGTACTTTGTACCCCCCCATACGATGGACAGATTGTGGGGTGAGGCCAATGTGTGCCATTACGGGAATATCATAACGGCTTAGGGCTTCCACACGGTCCACGACCGCAGCGCCACCCTCGAATTTGACGGCGGCTGCACGACCTTCCTGCACAAAGCGCCCTGCATTCTTAATCGTTTCTTCCACACTACTTTGATAGGACATAAAGGGCATATCGGCCACGACCAGCGCATGTTTTGCCGCGCGGGTCACCATTTGGGTATGGTACAGCATTTGATCCATCGTCACGGGCAGAGTACTCTCTTCCCCCTGAACAACGATGCCAAGCGTATCGCCGACTAAAATAACATCCATCCCCGCTTCATCAATCAATTTTGCGAAGGGATAATCATAGGCCGTCAATACGGTAATCTTTTCACCCTCTGCCTTTTTTTTTCGTAATACGGGAACCGTGATTCTGCTATTAGCCATCACACCCTCTCCTCTACAGACTGAGGTGAATCAACACGACAGGGGTAAAGTCCGGCTTCATCCAGAATAACAGGAATCTGGCTTTCAGCCCCAATGGCCATAATGTGTACGCCGTCACACAAGTTACGGATGGCTTCAATCGTGGCGACCGCAATCTCGATTCCCGCTTCAAGACCGCCATCCTTTCCGGCTTTGGCCAGTTTGTGAATGAGCGGATCCGGCACACGAATACCGGGAATATGACGCGAAACATAGCTTGCCATTTTATCCGACCGCAAGAGCAAAATCCCTGCGATGATTTTCACATCAAATTGTCGTGCAAAATCCATGAAGTATTTGAATTGATCGGGATTAAAGACAGCCTGCGTTTGAAAAAACCGGGCACCGGCCATCACCTTTTTCTGAAACTTGATGAGCAGGGCTTCAAGTGAGTCGCTTTCAGGAATGGCAACTGCACCGGGGAAAAGCGTCGTTTTTCCTTTCAACTCGTTATCCACCATGTCCCGCCCTGCATTCAGATCCGCCAAGACTTTAAGGATTTGGACTGATTCCAAATCAAACACGGGTTTGGTTTCGACCTGATTGCCAACCGTGACATAATCTCCGGTAAGACACAGGACATTTCGAATACCCAAAATATGCGCGCCCAATAAATCGGATTGAATCGCGAGCCGGTTACGATCTCGTCCCGTAACCTGAAAAACCGGGTCATGCCCCAGATCGAGCAGGATTTTACTCATCGCCAGGGAACTGGCCCGCATAATCGCAGCTTGATTGTCTGTTACATTCAAGGCATGAACACGGCCCAGCAATTTTTTAGCCCGATCACAAAAGGGGCCGATATCACTCCCTTTCGGGGGTGCGGCCTCTGCCGTCAGAATAAACTCCCCGGATTCGCACGCGTCTTGCAGCGTTTTCACAACAGGTCTATGTGTCAAGTCGGTCTTCATCGTGTTGTTATGAGGATTGATCTCTATTTTTAATCAAGTCCGCATAAAAGTTCGTACTGCGCGGGGCCTGGATTTGAAGCATTTTATCAAGCTCGTTATTTTTTTTCATTTCATCGTAAATTTTAACCCAAACACAGTCAAAGGCTTCAATCACTTCGCATTTTCCGCCGGCCCTAATCCCCCCGCAGGGGCCGTTGACCAATTCTTTGGGACATCCGACAATCGGGCAGATTCCGCCCGTCTGTTCACAAAGATGGTTGTGTGTGCAATTGGGAAATTTATAAGGCATCGCAAGCGGGCTTTTAGCCCTGTCCTTCACTGTATTTTACGGATTGCAAGGTGTTTAAAAGCAGCATCGCGATGGTCATCGGACCCACGCCGCCCGGCACCGGCGTAATCGCACCTGCCACTTCGCTCACGCCTTCAAAATCAACATCCCCGACCAGACGGCCGTCTGGCAGACGATTGATCCCGACATCTATCACCGCCGCTCCGGGTTTCACCATATCCTTTGTTATAAATTGGGGTTTTCCAATCGCCGCGATCAGGATATCGGCCTCACGGCAGACCGCAGCTAAATCGCGTGTCCTTGAATGACAGATCGTGACTGTGGCATTTCGGTGAAGTAAAAGAAGCGCCGTCGGTTTTCCAACGATGTCACTGCGACCCACAACAACGGCATTCGCGCCTGAAATCTCAATCTTGGAACGGTCGAGCAATTCAATAACACCCAAGGGTGTGCAGGAAACAAAACCCGGCCGGTTGGCCACGAGCTTGCCCACGTTGAGATAGTGAAATCCATCGACATCTTTATCGGGACTGACCGCATCCAGCACTCGGCGGGAATCGATTTCCTTGGGTAAGGGCAGCTGGACCAGAATGCCGTGAATCTTTGGATTTTGGTTCAAGGCTTCTATTCGTTCAAGCACTTCGGATTCTTTGGCCGTTTCAGGCAGACGATATTCCTCCGAGTAAATACCGACGGCTTCACACATTTTACGTTTGTTTCGGACATAAATCTGTGAAGCAGGGTCGTCTCCCACCAAAACCACTGCGAGACCTGGCACCCCTTTTGCGCTACGCGCCGCAACTTCCCGCTGAATATCATCACGGACTTGCTGCGCAATCTGTTTTCCGTCAATTCTTGCTGCTCTCACATTCATCCTCTCTGCAAACAATGGTTTGTGTCTCTGTCATAATAAAATCTACCGGGACATCCGTGGGTTCAGCGGGCAATTGCGGCACGAGCTGGATGTCAAAGGCCAAACCAATAACCGGCTTTTGATGCTGATAGAGAATCCTATCATAATAACCGCCCCCATAACCCAGGCGGTTCCCCTTTTTATCAAAAGCAATGCCCGGAATCACCCAAAGATCTATCTCCTTGACCATGACCTTTTTCTGAAAAGGACGTCTGGGCTGAATCACACCGAAAGGGCCTTCCTCCAGTGTTTCCGGCTCCATTGACCGCAGTTCTGAAAAAGTGAGCAATTCACTTTCAGAACCAAGCAGAGGGACGACAATCCGTTTTTTCAGTCTCTGGGCTGTATCAATGAGAAACCCGGTACTGACTTCATCCCGCATTGAAAGATAGAACTGAATTGATTCCGCCCCTTGAAACTGCTTCGAGGCCATCAATCGATCCGAAATTTCCCGGCTATTACGTTCTCGATCGCCAAGGCTCAATCGCCTCCGAAGAAGTAACTGAGCGTGCCGGATTGACTGCTTTGTTAACGCTTTATCTTTATGAAAAGTGGGCAATTTTTTCAGAGTAACAACCTGAGAAAGAACTTGTCAAGAAGCGCCACTTGATACACCCCCCTCTTTTGAGGGGATTGTATCAACAAGCCATATCCACATAGAATACCCATTTAAGATTCACTTACTCAGCCTTATTTTTAATTTTAATGTATCATTAAATGTACGGTTGAAAGCCTGTACCGTACAGGCTTTCATTCTAAACATGTTTGAATAAAATGTAAAAAGGATCATTGATGCCCTCAAATGTGTCCAGATTATTCTATAAACCACAATTCTGGTTATTTACCGCCATAACCACAGTCGTTTTTTACTTGTACTACCCTGTCCTCCTCGGACTCGCAGACGACTGGTGGAATGACCCTGATTATTCTCATGGATTGCTTGTGCCCTTGATTAGCCTTTATTTTATTTGGGGCAAAAAAGAGCATCTCAAAATGCTTTCTTTCAGGCCCGACTATTTCGGACTTCTGGTCTTGCTCGGCGGGGTGGGCTTGCTTACACTGGGCAATGCAGGCTCAGAACTCTTTTTAATGCGGATTTCTTTATTGATCACTATTTCAGGTCTCATCATTTTTCTTCTAGGATTTAAAACACTGAATACCATTCTTTTTCCAATCGGCTTCCTTTTTTTTATGATCCCCCTGCCCGCCATTGTATTTAACGCGGTTGCTTTTCCATTGCAGCTCTTCGCAGCCCAAACGGCAGCGTTTTGCCTTCAGGTGGTCAGAGTACCCGTACTCCGGGAAGGAAACCTGATCTACCTCGCCTCTTCAATCATGGACGTAACGGAAGCCTGCAGCGGCATTCGTTCACTGATGACCCTTTCCGCCCTGGGGACACTTTTTGCGTACATTACGCAAAAAACACACCTAAAAAGAGGGCTGATGATGGCCTCAACGATCCCTATTGCGATCTTCTCAAATGCCTTTCGCGTAACCGGCACCGGGCTGCTCGCTCAATTTGTTGGAGAAAAAGCAGCACAAGGCTTTTACCATACCTTTACAGGCTGGCTGGTTTTTATTGTCGCCTTTATTTTAATGCTGCTTGTCGGGTTTATTTTATCGAAATTTCCAGACAAAAAACCCATTCCCAAAGATGCAGTCCCAACAGAGAAACCACTTCGAAAGAAAGGCCTTACTTGGGTGCCTCTTACAGTTTCAGCCTTAATCCTTGTAGGGGGCATTTATATCAACCAAAGCATTTTACTGCATGGACAACCCATATTGCTGGAAGAATCACTCTCCGGCATGCCGTATACAATTGACCAATGGTCTGGAAACGATCACCCTTTTGAGGAAAAGACAATCAAGGTTCTTGGGGTCACAGACTACATTAATCGATTATATGTTACAAAGGCAGATCATTCAGAAGTGTCCGATTCTTTATGGCTCTATGCAGGATATTACGCCAGTCAACGCTCGGGAGCGACCTACCATAGCCCAAAAAACTGTCTTCCCGGAAGCGGTTGGGAAATTGTTGAGATTGAAAACCTCTCCGTGCCTATGGCCTCTGCGACGGGGAATTCATCAATGCAGGTCATCAACAAAGTCATTGTGCAAAAAGGATTGGATCGGCAACTCATCCTTTATTGGTACCAGGATCGCGGACGCATTATCACCAGTGAGTATTGGGCAAAAATATATCTCATTTGGGATTCAATCACAAAAGGCCGGACAGACGGCTCAATGATTCGTGTTTCGATTCCCATCGCCAAAGGCGATACCCCCGATAAGGCCCTCGCATTGGGAACCCTGTACATTAACCAGGTCTCACCCTATCTGGTGAAATACCTGCCGGGGCCACATACGGCCTAGCCAGCGCATCTTTTAGCTGTTATCATACTCCCCTTAAGTATTCATTCTTCATAATTTATAGAAGGTCTTTCTGATGGACTCTGTTTCCCTAACAACACTTCCTTCACTCATTAGTGCCTTATTTTCCTTTGGCTTTGCTGTTTTTGTCGGATTAAGGGGCCTTAGACGACCTGCTAATCTGGGGTTTGCGCTCGCGATGCTGGGGCTTACGCTTCAGGAAACCAACACACTGCTGATCGGAAATAATCCTGAGCCAAACCGTCTGATTTTCTTTGGGAAATTGACTGTTTTTGGTGCGGTCTTCATGAGCGGGGGCTGGTTACTCTTTTCGATGAACTTTGCACGCACCCAGGATTCCAAAGTCCGTAGAAACAACACGCCGACCTGGGCGCTTTACGGGATACTGATTTTCTTTTCTTTGTTTT
This sequence comes from Nitrospirota bacterium, assembly GCA_029261215.1. Lineage (GTDB taxonomy): Bacteria > Nitrospirota > Nitrospiria > SBBL01 > JAADHI01 > JAADHI01. The sequence goes on from JAJDBT010000032.1 coordinate 56,539, forward strand.
CGCCATTTGATTACCCCTCGCTCATAAACACGCCAGCGGTCACGCTGCATATTAATACAAGCGGTTTTGTGTTTTTTACTGTTTATCTCTGTGTTCTGGTATTGATTCTAACGAATCTTGAACAGATTTTTCGAGACTCCTCCGGGGCGACCCGATACAAAATCAAATACATGTTACTTGGCACGGGAGCCATCCTCGCGCTCGAAGTTTACAAAACGGGTCAGATCCTTCTTTTTTCAGTCTTCGGATTAAAGACCCTGCCGCTTTACTCCATTGCGATCACCATTTCTTACCTTCTAATCCTATTTGCGCTCGTTCGTCATCGGCTCTTGAACATCGATGTGTTTGTCTCCCGCTATGTGGTCTATAAATCAGTAACCCTGCTTGCAGTCGGCGCATACCTTGGAACAGTGGGGTTGATGATTATTGGCGTTCAGCGCTTTGGAAACAAAACGTATATCCAACTTATTCCGATTGGGGTATTTGCGGCACTCTTGGCCCTGATCATCCTGCTCCTCTCAGAAGAACTCCGACGGAAGCTGCAAACCTTTATTAATGTGAATTTTTATCGCAATAAACACGACTATCGAAATAAATGGCAGGAATTTACCCATGCGGTAGGCTCCAAACTCCTTTTACCAGAACTGCTGCATTCCCTTGTCACATGGCTTAGCGAAACAATGGGAACGAACGATTGTGCGATCTGGCTTTTAGACAGTGAGCGCAATCGTTATTACCTGGCCAGCAGGAAAGGCTTTTCATCCGCACCCAGCATCTGGGCCAGTCAAAGCCCTCTCATGGACTCCATTAAAATGGGGGGCTCCGCATTTGAATTGACTGAAAACAACCTGCTCTTTGAAGAAATCACCAAAGAAGCGCCGATTTTTTTCGAGAAAAACCGTATTACAGCATGGATTCCACTCTATTCAAATGAAGAGATGATCGGAGTGCTCGCCCTGGGTCAAAAAATCGTACATGATCATTATGACTACCATGACCTGGATTTACTCATGACGATCGCCGATCAGGCCGCAGGCCAGATCGACCGGGTTCGACTCATCGAAGAACTCGGGGTCGTTCGCGAACTGAAAGCCATACACACCCTGTCTTCTTTTTTTCTACATGATCTAAAAAATTACACATCAACCTTGTCTCTTCTTGCTCAAAATGCCTCCAAACACGGGTCAAACCCCGCTTTTCAAAAAGATGCCTTTGAAACCATCAAGGGGACAGTCGATAAAATGAATCAGCTCATCAAACATATTACCGTAGTCGCCAAAGGCTTGATGCTTTCCCGAACGACACTTGATCTTAATCTTCTCGTGGAGACAACTCTCTCAGGGCTGGATGGGGCTTTGGGTTTAAAAGGCCGAATCTGCTCCATGTTTTCCGACATCCCCACCCTGTCGGGCGACCCGGAACAACTGGCCAATGTTTTACGCAATCTGATCATCAATGCCTGCAACGCAAGCGATGAAGAAGGAACCGTCACGATTGAAACCCGTTCTGAAAATGATCATGTCTATTTTTCGGTAAGCGACCAGGGCTGCGGCATGACGGAAGAATTTATAGCCACAAAACTGTTCAAACCCCTACGCACATCGAGAGCTGCAGGATGGGGAATCGGACTCTTCCAGTGTCAGCAGATTGTCAAAGCCCATGGCGGGAAAATCCATGTCGAAAGTCAGGTCGGAGCGGGAAGTACGTTTACCGTTGAATTACCGATCGGGGAAGAAAAATAACGGTGAGTAAAATAAAAAAAGCCTGGATCAATGCCCGTCTTTTTTTAAATGATATTCCCAGGGAGGGATAGGAGCCTCTGCCACCCATAGCCCCACCCTCATTTCACGGGCAGCTTCTTCCAAGTCGCCATAAGACACGTCGTCAGAGGTTTTCCAGGACCACCACGCAAGTCCGGCTTTAATCAATTCGCGGTTAAGGTTCAGGCTTTGATCCATCAAAATAACCTCCGCAACCGCTTGCCCACGCCGGTCAAGTTCTTTGACATTAACCCTGACTGGCCCTGCATACACCAGCATCATGCTAAACTTTTTCGCTTCATTGGAGAAGGCCTGTCCCTCTTCAGGACAATCCACATCCGCCAAGCGCACTTTAACCCGCTTTCCTTTGTGGAGGACGCTCAGCAAATCCCCTTCGAGCACATCCAGCACCGTTCCGTTGAAGGAATGGGAAAAACCCGGCTCAGCACTTGCGGTAAATGAAAAGAAAGAGATCAATAAAAGGACAAACACCACATTTTTTATAAAATTTAAAACACCCATTACTGTGCTTTCAATGAAGAAAGAAGGCCATCTTTAAAAAAAAGAACTTTCCTTTTTGTAAAATAGTACCAACGCTCAGTATTCATAAATGTCCCGATTGCGGGTTTAACTTCTTCCGGTTTGCCTAAACTGGCCTGGACACTTTCCTGTGTCATCCCCACAACAACACGACCGGCTTTGATTGCCTCCCGTATCTTTGGGTCTAAATCAGTGTGCGTTTCCAGATAATTTTTCTTTCGCTGTTTTTCAAAAACCCGATAGGCTTCATCGTAAAGCGTGTTTTTGTCCGACTTGGAAAGCTCCCAACCCGAGATGTAAACAAGATAGGCCATCTCTTTTTTTTTCTTCATATGACTTAATTGTTCATCTGCCACAACAGGAACCAGCATTTCAATCAACTCGTCATGCGTCGCTTTTCTTCCGGCCTCGAAAAGACGATCCAGCAACAAGAGAGACGCATCATTCAGAGCAAACGCGGTCGAAGAAATATAGAGGAAGGAAAGGAAGAGACTGTGAAAAATGACTCGTTTCAAAATAGAACCCAGAGGTTGACCATAGAGGAACCTCTGATTCAATCTCGAATAGGTACAATGAAGCGGGTTTCGGTGTCAGCACAAAATGGCCAAACACCCGACTTCATCCATTCAAGTCAGACTGAATCAGAGGTTCCTCTACAAAAAAGTTTATCACAAGCACCGGATAAACTGTCAACAGTCAAGCAATGAGGTGATGACTCTGATTTCATCTTCATCCTGCAACCCGAGTCTTGTTTTCAACTTGAGCTTCTGCCTGAGTCAAAACAGGTTCTCCGGTAAAAGGCCTATCGATTCTCTTGTAATCCATCGGAACAGGAATGCCTTGTTTCATGAAACCAAGCAATTCGCGGGTCAACTCACTAAAAAAGGCGTTAATCTCCGGCCTTAAATTCTTAAACAATGCAAAAGTGGTCAATGCCAATATCAAGAAAATGGCAGGTACTCCTAAGCTTATGGCTAAAATCTGATTGATCATCTTCTTCTCCTTTTTGAGTGTCCATTCAAAGTGGGACAGGGTTAATCTTTAATGATCCATACATAAAGCAATCGGCGTGCCAAAACAACTATACCTTAAAAATCAATGCCTTATATATTAAATGGTTATTGAGATCCATATCTATGTTCCATTTGGAAACATACTCTGATGTTTCCAAATGGAACATGTTCCTTGATGGAACACAAAAAATGACGGGGTTATTGTTTGGCTATTCGCCTGTGTAGAGGAAACAACTTGTTTCGTGATGGCCGTCAAACCGGGAAAGAGTCGGGTATTCTTCCCGGCAAACAGGCATCGCTTGAGGACAGCGAGGATGGAAATAACAACCCTTCGGCGGGTTGACCGGAGAAGGCAGATCACCCTCGATTCGAATAATCTTTCGTTTTTTTTCTGGATCGACCTGAGGAACCGCAGACAATAGCGCTCGTGTATAGGGATGTTTTGGATTACCCAAAACGGACTCGACAGACCCGTATTCCACAATCCGGCCGAGATACATGACCGCCACCTCATCGGCAAAGTAGTTTACCACCGAAAGGTCATGTGTAATAAAAAGATAAGCTAAACGATATTTCGATTGCAATTGCTTCAAAAGATTGAGCACCTGCGCCTGAACCGAAACATCCAGGGCACTTGTGGGCTCATCACAAACAATCAATTTCGGCTGCACAGCCAGTACGCGGGCGATGCAAATGCGCTGACGCTGTCCACCCGAAAATTCATGGGGATAGCGGTGTTTGGCATCGGGGCTCAGACCCACCTGCTCCAGCAGTTGATCAAGCCAGGTCTCACCCTCCCCATGATCAATTTTCAGCGCCTTTACCCCTTCCTTCAAAATATCACCCACCAACATACGAGGATTTAATGAAGAATACGGATCTTGAAAAATAATCTGGAAGTCACTTCGCCTTTTGCGCAAGGACTCCCCGGAAAGCGTCGACAAATCGGTCCCTTCCAAAGACACAGAACCTGCGGTCTGGGAAATCAGCTGTAAAATCGCCTTTCCCACGGTTGTTTTTCCGCAGCCGCTCTCCCCCACAAGCGCAACCGTTTTGCCTTGTTTGATTGCCAAAGACACGCCATCAACAGCCTTCACATGTCCGACCACCCGTTTAAACAAGCCTTTTTGAATCGGGAAATGGACTTTTAGGTCTGAAACGCGGAGCAATTCCTGCTGTTCATTTTCTGATACCGACGAGACAGCCTCTCCCTGCGCTGAAACCAAGACCTGCTTGATCAAGGGTTTCGCCGCCTTTTCCGGATTTTCGGCCAAATGGCAGCGAACACCTCCTGTTTCGAAAGTCGCCCATTGAGGAACCTCTTGCTCACATCGTTCCCACGCACTGTCACAGCGGTTGGCAAAACGACACCCTTGAAAAACGCGATTCAAAGCCGGGACTGTCCCCCGAATCATTTCAAGCGCTTCACCGCGTTGTTTGTTTCCTGGAAGAGAGCTCAGTAATTTTTGAGAATAAGGATGACGTGGGTTTGCAAAAAAGGCGGTACGCTCCGCCGTCTCCACAATCTCACCCGCATACATGACCGCCACTTGATCCGCCGTCTCTGCCACAACCCCAAGATCATGTGTAATCAATAAAATGGCCATCCCCCGCTCTTTTTGAAGACGGCGAAGCAAGTCCAGAATTTGCGCCTGTATCGTCACATCCAGAGCCGTCGTCGGCTCATCGGCAATCAACAAATCCGGCTCGCCCGAAAGGGCCATCGCAATCATCACCCGCTGCTTCATTCCGCCGGAGATCTGATGCGGATATTCATCGTAACGTTCCTGTGGATCCGGAATGCCGACCAGGGCCAGCAATTCGATGGCGCGGGTTTTAGCGGCCTTCGGATCTAACTTGATGTGGTATTCAAGCGTTTCACGAATTTGATCCCCCACGGTAATGACGGGATTCAGGCTGGTCATCGGCTCCTGAAAAATCATCGAAATCCGATTTCCACGCAGCCCCCGCATCGCCACTTCGGGAAGAGGACACAAATCTTCTCCATCCAGCAAAATTTGACCGGACACAATCCGACCCGCAGGTTGCGGCACCAGTTTCATAATCGAAAGCGCGGTCATCGATTTTCCGCAGCCCGATTCGCCAACCAGGGCAAAGGTTTTCCCCCGCGGGATGTCAAAGGACACCCCATCCACCGCACGAACCACCCCGCCATCTGTGGTAAACCAGGTTTTAAGATCTTTAATCTGTAAGAGGCCTTGACTCACAAAAATCCATTACTTCCCGATAAAATAAACACCAATCAAACACAGCACAATACCAAGCATTTTAGAAAGACTTAAATCAGAACCAAATAAAAAAACAGAACCGATCGCCACCACGACCGCACTTAAACTCGTAATCCCTCCCACGTAACCGGGATTTGGCGCAGAAGCCATCGCCATAAGAGAGAGTTGAAGAATCAGATAGGCCCCCAATGCCGCGATCACAATATAGCTCCACTGGGATGAGGGCAGTCGGTATCCCCGGCCTGAAACAAGCTGCTGCGCAACAATAAAAATCAAGACCAACAGGAAGACATTTAAATTAATCCTTCCGATATCGAAGCCGCTCTTTGTCATTTTGGCCATCGCCAAAGAATGCATGGCCAAAGAAAGCGCCGCTAGTATTGAAAGAGGAACCCAGGTCATCGCTGCCACCTCTTAGCGTCCCCGCAGACGCGGATCAAAAGCATCCCGTACCGCATCGGAGAACACATTGGCCGCCAGGACCAAGACAAACATGAACACAAACGCCGCACTCAGTGACCACCACACGACAGGTTCACGCGCAAGCTCCAATCGCGCACTGTTAATCATATTGCCCCATGAAATCATCGCAGGATCCACACCCACCCCGACATAGGACAAAACGGCTTCGGCCAACACCAGCCCGCTAAAATCGAGCACAACGGCAATCAACACGAGGTGCATCACATTCGGTAAAATATAATGCGTGATAATGCGCTGATTGCCGACTCCCAGGGTTTTTGCCGCCTGAACATATTCCATTTCGCGGAGTTTCAGGGTCTCTCCCCTCAACATTCGGCAAAGACCGATCCAGCTGGTCATCCCCAAAATCAAACAGAGAAACAGGAGACGGATGTCCGCCCGTTCGGTCACGCTTGCAAAAGCATCGGCATTTTTATCCATATAAACTTGCAGAATCAGAACCGACGCCGCAATCAGCAATACCCCCGGAATGGAACTTAGAGTCGTATAGAGGTATTGAATCGCATCATCTACCTTTCCCCGAAAAAAACCGGCGGAAATACCCAAAAAAATCGCAAAGGGGAGCATCACCAGCGTTGTGAGTGTGCCAATCACCAAACCCGTCCGTATCCCTTTAAGCGCAAGATACAAGACGTCCTGCCCAACCTTGTCCGTGCCAAAAAGGTGATACTTTACACTTAAAGACGCAGCAATGCCCACCAGAATAAATAACAGGCCCAGGGTGAACAAAATCGCCCGCCAGGCCGTTTCTGTCTCCCCACGGAAAACCTTCCGAGCCATTTCCCCCGGCGGAGTCTGATGTTTTTGACTGAGAATGAGAATGACCAAAGCACTAAATAACACAACAATGACAAGCCCAAAAATGGCACGCTCACCTACCAGGAGCAACAAGTCGGGCCCTCGTTCCGTATCCGGGTTTGTAAGGTGTGCGCCTCCGTACTTTAAACGCGGGTAAACGCGTGTTTTTGTTCCGTCCGGCCCTTCGACCATTTCTTTGTTGAATGCATACGCAGCGAAGGGTGCGGAATAGGTCCGCTCAACATTGTTCTTGAGACGCTCAAGCACGACATCCAGCAAGGACAGAACTTCGGGATCATATTGCAGTTCCTGACGCGTATCAGCCCTCGGGAGCTCTTTTCTAAAATGCACAGAATCCATCAGTCCGATTGAAATATAACACCCAAGCAAAACAAGCGCGGACATGGCAAGAGGCCGACGACGGATTTGCCGCCAGGGTGCACATAAATGTTCTTTTCCCGACACATAGAGAAAAAAACCAAGAACCAATACAAGCAAGAGATAGATCAGCCAGTCCGTCCAAAGCGGCTCAAATTGAAAGGGAAAAGACATCGTTTAGACCTTCCCTCTGTTTGGATCCAGAACAATAACATCCCTCACAGCCGCACCCTCGGATCAACCCAGGTATAGGAAATATCCGTAAGAATCAGACCGAAAATGTAGAGGACTGACCCTAAAAACACCATGACACGAACAATGCTGAAATCCTGGCTGTTGATCGCGTCAATCGTGTAGCTGCCCAGACCGGGGATGCTGAAAAACGATTCTGTAACGAGGCTCCCCATAAACAAAAGCGGAATGACGACCACCACACCCGTTAAAATAGGAACCAGTGCATTTCGAAGCACGTGTCTAAACAAAACAGTGAGCTCGGACAGTCCCTTGGCCCGCGCCGTGCGCACATAATCTTTCCCGATTTCTTCCAAAAAAATACTCCGATACCAGCGGGTACCGCTGCCGATACCGCCAACAAGACCCACCAGCACAGGTAAAATCAGAAACTTGATTGCATTCAAACCCCCGTCATACCCTGAAATCGGCACAAGGCGAAAAAGTTTACTCAAGACAAACTGGCCGCCGATGATGTAAAAAAGCGAAGAAACCGACATCATGCCCACCGCCACAATAATGCCCCAGGTATCAATGTATGTTGCCCGGAAAAAAGCGATGAGCATCGCGACCGTAATGTTCACAAAAAGACCAACAATCAAACTCGGCAATGCAATGGCCAGGCTGGGCCACATGCGCTCACGGATATCTGCGCCAATATTTCGCCCATCGTCTGCAAAGCCAAAATCGAAGGCAAACAGACTGATCGACTTTTTGAAAAAAATCGTTTCAGTGATTTTATCGACCCCCTTGGCTGAGGCGTTCCAGGCCACGGGGATATTGTAACCATGATCGGCTTTCCATTTTTCTATCGCTTCCGGAGTCACCCGTTTCATGCCCAAATGAAGACGCGCCATATCGTCTGGCGTATTCACCACAAAAAACAAAATGAAGGTTAACAGGTTCACCCCAATGAGGATCGGAATCGCATACAATACACGGCGGATGATATATGTAATCACGGCTTAATTCTCCCGCTCTTTTTTACGGTAGGTCATAATTGCGGGCAGCGTCCCGACAAAAAGCAGTCCGGCAATAACAATCAGAGGCCACACCCGGGGTTTGTTCCAGTCTGCGCGGTTTTTCGTTCGAAGCAGCGGATCGACCTTGGTATATTTGAGTGTGTTGTTGGCCATTAAATTGGGTTTAATATTTTCGTACCACGCATGGTAGAGACCAAATTGTTTGGGATGAAATCCCGAGACCCAGGGAGCGTCATATCGAAAAACCTCGGTCATTTCGTTGATGATCTCCTGCCGCTCCGGCCCATTTTCCATGTTTTTCATTGCTTCAAACAAGGTATCAAATCGGGGGTTGGCGTAGTTAGAAGCGTTTTCCCCATTTTTCCCGGCTTTGGCATTTGGACCATAGAGCAGGAATAAAAAATTTTCAGGATCGGGATAATCGGCATTCCAGCCCCACTGAAACATCTGGGCTGTCCCTTTCAGCATTTTATCCTGAAAACGGTTGTAGTCGGTATTTCGGACAACCAGCTGAATTTGCAGTTTTTCAAACTGCTTTCGCATCCAGTCAAACTGGGCCTTCACTTCCGGCCCGGACCCTGCGGTATCAAAATGAATTACGAGGGGTTTTCCCGTTAAGGCGTCCCGACCTTCAGGGTAACCCGCTTCGGTCAGCAAACGACGGGCTTCCTGTATTGTTTTTCGCCTCGCCTGGCCGTTCACGACATCATACACATAAGGATTGATCCCGGACTCTCCTTCGAGATAACCAAAAATACCGGGCGGTAAAGGGCCCTGCATGGCAATGCCGCGTCCATTCTGAAAAATACCAATAAATTCCTCTTGATCAATCGCAATCGCAATGGCTTGACGGATTTTACGGGCCGATTCACTTGATCCCCCCACCACGGCATCCAGCATATTAAACGCCATATAATAAGTGGATGCGGCGGCACTGGTGAGAAGGCGAATGCCTTGTTTGGCCATCTCATCACTTAATGCAGCATCGCCATTCCCCGTGACCCGGACAGCCTGATCAAAACTGTCAGAGGAAATGCCTGAACTATCGTAATAACCCTGTAAAAACTTATTCCAGACGGGAAGGCTTTCCTTCTCTAAGCTAAAGATCACCTTGTCGATAAAAGGCAGCGGTTTTCCGGCATCGGCGAGCAGGCCTGCGGCTTCATCTCCCGGCGCGCCTTCTCTCGGGTAAGTCTCCCGATGAAAATGAGGGTTCTTTTCCAAAACCATCTGGCGATTGGGATTATTCACGGTGAGCATGTAAGGACCTGTCCCTACGGGAAACCAGTCGAGTGTGATATTTTTTTCCACCAAACCGGCCTGTGCGTAAAATTGGTCTGCTTCATATGGAACAGGTGCAAAAAAAGGCATCGCCAGCCAATACACAAACTGCGGATATTTCCCTTTTACTTTAATCCGATAGGTATACCGATCTACGACTTCGGCCCCCTCGAGCGGAAAATCCCGAAGATCGAGAAACCCCGTTTTTTCTGACACTGCGGATTGGAGCGTTTGGCTTAATTCATGAAGGCCGACGATATATTCAGACATAAATCCAAAAATCGGGGAATGAATCTTGGGATGCCCAAGCCGTTTGATTTGGTAGACATAATCTTCCGCAATCAGTTCTCGGGAACCTGTTTCCTTAAAATCACTCAGGGTGTCAATCTGACTGAGCGCTTCCTGGCTCAAATTCAAATAGCGGGGCTTGCCACCGGGGTCTACTGCAAAAGCCGGATGCGGCTGATATTGAATCCCCGGCACAATCCGGATTTCATATACACTCCAGGCCACAGCTTCTAAAGTATCTTCTTCGCTGAGCACTTCCCCTTGCGCATTCAGATAAACCGGGTGCGGCACTTCAGTCGTGGTCAGCGGAATAAGGGTATAGGGGCGCTTTAAATAATGGTACTGGAAGGGAGGCTCGTAAATCTGGCCTGTAAAGATAATCTCGTTCGACGAGTAGGATTGTGCCGGATCAAGGTGTTTCGGTCGGGCGCTAAAAGAACTGTAGAGCACATCCTTTTCTCCCTCTCCTGCCGGATAAGGATTGTTCAAAGGGGTATTTGAACATGCATTCAGAAATAAAAAAATGAGCCCTAATCTGGCGAAAGACCGATACACAGACGCGCTCCCCTGCTTAATCCGAAGTGGCATCCTCAGGGGTTTCAATCGGCGTCGGAACTTCGGTGCTGCCCGTGCTCGTACTTCCTGTATTACTGGGGTCAATCACGGAAGAGCCAAGGCTGGCGCCGCCTTTCAGCATCGAAAGGGAAAGTGACGTCATCATAAAGATAATGGCCGCCCCCACAGTCAGCTTACTTAAAAAGGTTGCCGCTCCGCGACTACCAAAAATAGTCTGACTTGATCCTCCAAAAGCGGCACCCATCTCGGCACCTTTACCCGTCTGAAGCAAGACCACACTAATTAAAATCAAACACACAGTCACATGAACTACTAAAATAAAAGTGTACATCCTTCTCCTTAACTTTCTTTTGTGTTTATTGTTTTTCTGAAACGCCCAATTCAATGAGTTTAAAAAATGTTTCCGAGGAGAGACTGGCTCCGCCCACTAATACGCCGTCGATATTGGGCATTTCCATAAATTCCAAAATATTTTGCTCAGAAACACTTCCCCCATAGAGTGTCGCGGGAATCCCTTTCCCAACATGCTTGCGAATAAAAGCCTGAATCTGCTGATGAATCTCTTCGACTTCTCCGGGCTTTGGCGTTTCCCCTGTTCCGATGGCCCAAACCGGCTCATACGCAATCACCCACTCAGCGACATTCTCTGCAAGGCCCATCTTCATTAAATCATCTGTTAATGCGGCCGACAACTGCGCTTGTAAACGATCCCATGTTTTCCCGGCTCGGCGGTCTTCGAACGTTTCTCCAATACAAAGAATGGGCAGCATCCCCGCTTTTCTTACGGCGAAAAGCTTCTGCCGAACTACCTCGTCACTCTCTCCAAAAAGGGTACGGCGTTCCGAGTGCCCGATAATAACGTATTGACACCCACTTTCGCAAAGCATTCCAGCCGAAATTTCTCCCGTGAAGGCCCCGTGGGGTTCATAATGAACATTCTGAGCCCCCAATGCAATCTCAAAATCACCACATTTTACCTGCTTCGAAACGGCTTGAAGCGCCGTAAAGGGAGGCGCAATGATCACTCTTGATGGAGCAAGGGATGTTTCTGCGTATCTTTTTATGAAATCTTTGACATAACGCTCTGCTTCTGCGATCCCTTTATTCATTTTCCAGTTCGCGATAAAACAGGGCTTAGGCGCCATTAGGCCGACATCTCCTTATCAGGCAATACAGAGAGTCCGGGCAAGGCTTTTCCCTCCAAAAGCTGAAGAGCTGCCCCCCCACCCGTCGAGATAAAGGAAATGTTTTCTGATTCGTTGGCTTTATGGATGGCAAGAGAGGTTTCTCCCCCGCCCACAATCGTCATGGCATAGGCGTTGGCCACGGCATGCGCAATAGCCGATGTGCCACGGGAATACGCGTCAATTTCAAAGAGCCCCATCGGGCCGTTCCAGAGGATGGTTTTGGCGTCCTGCAGGGCTTCGGTAAAAAGATGGACTGAGGCCCTGCCGATATCCAGGCCTATCCAACCCGCCGGGATTTCTTGTACCGGAACAGATTTCGCTTCCGCAGAAGGCTCTTTACTGGTGGCAACAATGCAATCCACGGGCAGGTAAAACTTGACTCCGCGCGCGATTGCGTTTTGCATGATTTCTCTGGCAAAAGGAAGCATTGATTCTTCAACCAGTGAATTACCGACATCAATGCCGGAGGCCTTCAGAAAGGTAAAGGCCATGCCGCCGCCGACAATCACTTTATCGACCTTTTTCCCAAGATTTTCAATGACGCCGATTTTCCCGGAGACTTTCGCTCCTCCCAATAAGGCCACAAAAGGCCGCGCCGGATTGGAAACCGCCCCCACCAGATAGGTAATCTCTTTCTTCATGAGAAAACCACAGGCCTTGGTTTTGATCAACTTCGCAAGATGAAAGGTCGAGGCGTGCTCCCGGTGCGCTGTACCGAAGGCATCGTTAATGTAGACATCGATGCGAAGCTTGGCAAGCGCACTCGCAAAGGCTTCATCATTGTTTTGCTCCCCCTCATGAAAACGCAGGTTTTCAAGCAAAAGGATTTCACCTTGTTTGAGATTTTTTGCCATTTTTTCTGTTTGAGCGCCAATACAGTCTGAAGCAAACAAGACTTCTTTTCCGAGAAGCCGTGAAAGACGCTTCGCCACCGGCGCAAGGGAATATCTCGGATCAACACCATTCGGCCGACCTAAATGTGACGCCAAAATAACGGACGCCCCTTCATCAATGGCATAGTTGATTGTGAGGAGGGCGGATCGAATGCGTGTGTCGTCGGTAATATTCAGGTCATGATCCAGCGGCACATTGAAATCAACCCGGATAAAAAGCTGTTTCCCCCGAATATCAACATCCTCAATCGTGACTTTATTTACATTCATAGTCTGCCCGATCTATAAACGTTCACCCACGTACACGATCAGATCGCGGACGCGTGAGGAATAGCCCCATTCATTGTCGTACCAGGAAATCACTTTGGCCAATCGGCGATCAATCACTTTCGTGAGCGGACCATCAACAATGGAGGAATGCGGATTTCCGGTAAAATCAATCGAAACCAGGGGTTCTTCTGTATATTGCAAAATGCCTTTTAGTTCATTTTCGGCCGCCGATTTCAGAGCGGTCTTGATGGCCGTTTCATCGGAATCGACTTTAAGCGTGACCACAAGATCAATCACAGAAACATTGGGCGTGGGGACACGAATGGCCATGCCATCCAGTTTTCCCGCAAGGTTCGGCAAGACGGCAGAAATCGCCTTGGCCGCACCTGTCGTCGTCGGGACCATAGAATGCGCCGCTGCCCGGGCACGCCTTAAATCTTTATGGGGTGCATCCAGCAACTGCTGATCCCGCGTATAGGAATGGACAGTCGTCATCAGGCCGCTTTGGATGCCGAAGCATTCATCAAGCACTTTCGCCACCGGGGCCAAACAGTTCGTCGTACAAGATGCATTGGAAATAATATGATGACTTTTTGGCTGATAAACCTTTTCGTTCACACCCAGGACGATGGTCACATCGGGGTTTTTGGCCGGGGCAGAGATAATGACTTTTTTTGCACCTGCACTCAAATGTTTCTCAGCAGAAGGTCGGTCTGTAAAAAAACCGGTTGATTCAACGGCAACATCCACTTCCAATTCACGCCAGGGGAGCACCGCAGGATCCCGCTCCTTTGTGATTCGGATCGACTTGCCATCGACCAGCAGACAATCCTCTTTCACTTCAACGCTGCGCCCAAAACGGCCATGCACCGAATCATATTTAAGCAAATGCGCCAAAGCATTTGCATCTCCGATATCATTAATGGCAACAATCTCTAAATCGGGATACCCAAAGGCGGTTCGAAATAAATTCCGTCCTATGCGCCCAAATCCATTGATGCCCACACGTATTCCCATCTTATTGCCACTCCTTCATATTCTAATATTTAAACGATAAGCGGTATTCATTTTAATCTTTGTTCGATCATCTCTTCAGGATAGGAATTCAGAAAGCGCCTGCTTCCTGGTCAAGCCTGAAAAAATCGGTCGGCGACGTCAATGCCTTATCTTCATGCTCAGGCTCGGTCCCTTTTACAAAGATTTCCATCTCCCCGCTCTCCCCTTCTTCAGATAAATAACCCGTCGTGCGGTTGATTTTAGCATAAACAATATCATCTGGAATAGAAAAGGGAACAACCGGAAGCAAAGAAAGTGCTTCATCCATAAAAGAGACCCAAATAGGCAAGGCCGCCCGCCCCCCGGCTTCCCTGTAGCCCAATGAACGATTGTCATCAAAACCGACCCAAACCCCCGCCGACAGATTGGGCGTGTAGCCAATAAACCAGGCATCGGTATAGTCATTTGTCGTCCCGGTTTTTCCGGCCACAGGCCGTCCAAGGACGCGTGCACGTTTTGCAGTACCACGCTGGACGACATCTTCGAGAATATTGGTGACGACGTAGGCCGTTTCCCTTGAAAGCACTTTTTGCGGATCAAGATTGCGCGATTCCAAAACCTGGCCATCCTTATCCGTAACAGAAGAAATAAAGGCAGGCGCCACCCGAACCCCTTCATTGGCATACACCCCGAAGGCAGAGGTCAATTCAAGCAAACTGATCCCCGAAGAACCCAGAGCCAGGGAGAGATCCTGAGTTAAAGGGCTTTCAATCCCCATCCGGTGCGCATAGGAAACGACATTGCGGATACCAATCTCGCGAAGCAGTTTAACCGTCGCCAGATTTCTGGAATGCGTCAAGGCGTCGCGGAGCGTCGTCGGCCCGTAAAACCGCTTTTCATAGTTTTCCGGTTTCCAGACTTTATGTGTTTCATCATCCGTAAAAATAACGGGGTTATCATTCAGGATACTTGCGGGGGTAAACCCGCGTTCGATGGCTGTCCCATAGATAATCGGTTTAAATGCAGACCCCGGCTGCCGTTTGGCCATCATTGCCCGATTGTATTCACTCCGCTTAAAATCATAGCCTCCCACCATCGCACTGACCATTCCCGTTGAAGGATTGAGCGCCACAAAAGCCCCTTCAACAAGCGGTTCCTGCTCCAGGCGAAAGAGCAGCGCTTTTTCTTTGGCAAGCGACTGCTTTCCGGTGGTTTTTTGATCACCGGACATAGAAGGGACTTGTTTGACCTGAACTTGCACAATGTCGTCCAGCTTGAGGATATCCTGTGGGCGAGGCTTATCAATCAGTTTTCTGTCTTTTCGGATATCCGGACCGGTCAATTGACGCGCCGCCCAGAGCATGTCTTCCAATAATATTTTACCCTCATGGCCTTCGACTTCCACCACAGCGTAGGCGTCTGTTCGGGAAAGGACACGGGCCTCATGAAAATCGCCAACGACAAAACGCCTTGCCCTCTTTACAGGTTCCAAGCCCTCGGAATCTTCGAGGGCTTCAGGTTCGTAAACCCGAATCGGCCCGCGATAGCCCTGACGCTTGTCCAGTTGTCTCAATCCCTCTTGCATCGCCGTTTCGGCCATCTGCTGCATTGCTTCATTCAGGGTGGTGTAAACGTTGAGGCCACCTTTATAAACCACATCATCCCCATAGCGCTTGATGAGGTATTGCCGGACATATTCCTTAAAATAAAGGGCCGAATCTTCCCCTGGGTGAAGCTTTTGAAAAACAAGATCTTTTTCATACGCTTCACGATAGGTTTCTTCCGAAATGTAATTTTCGACCGCCATCCGCTTTAAAACAACCCGCTGTCGCAATTTTGCCCTTTCCGGGTCTCGGTAAGGGGAATAATTATTCGGGGCTTTTGGCAAACCGGCCAGGAAGGCCGCTTCCTCCAGCGTAATATCGGCCACATTCTTTCCAAAATAGGTTTTACTCGCGATCTGAACCCCATAGGCCCCATGCCCAAAATAGATCTGATTTAAATAAATTTCGAGGATTTCATCTTTCGTCAGCAACAGCTCCATTTTTCGGGACAGAATTAGTTCCTTGATTTTTCTCTGGAGTGTTTTTTCAGGGGTAAGAAAAAGAGATCGGGTGACCTGCTGGGTAATGGTACTTGCCCCTTGCCTCAGCTGGCCGCTTTCAATATTTTTGAAAAAGGCCCGGACAATTCGAATGGGATCAAACCCACGGTGCTCATAAAACCGGGCATCTTCAACGGCCAAAATGGCCTGAATGAGATGTTTCGGCATTTCTTTAATCGGAACAAACACTCTTTTTTCAATAAAGTATTGGCCAATGATCTCATTCTTATCTGAATAAATCCGGGTCGCCTGGCTGGGCACATAAGTCCCTGCGGAATCCAGAGGGGGAAGGTCTTGCGAAAAATAATACAGAATCCCTCCAGCGCTTACCAGACCGATCACAAAAAAAGTCAGGGAAACCCAAATCCCGATTTTGAGCCACCGCCGGAAAGCACCTCCTTTTTTCTGAACAGGAATTTCACCTGAAAAACTCTTTACTTCCAATGTATTACCTTAAATAACCTGAGTGACAGCCTAGCGGGTTAACGGGATCAATGTCAATCTTGATTGAGGGACTTTTTCTGCCTTGTTTACTCATTATAAACCATATTTGAAAAATGACGTTAATCATACCTCATTTTTATCTCTTGACCTTCAGAATTTTCCGGATTCACCATAAAAATACTCCTCCGGATCGCGCATGCTCTGGGCCCCTCGGCTTCAAATCCGTTTCTTGACTTCCCGGCCGCGCTTTGACGATAATGCTTCACTTTCAGGATCAATTTCAGGAGACCCATGAAAACAGTCGCAGCCCTTTTTTGGGCAGGATTCATCACCTTTCAAGCTGTTAGCACCGGATGGCTCGGGATCATGGTTCAGGATCTCACCCCTCGGGATGCCGTGCGTTACGGGCTTTTAATCACAGAAGGCGTGGTCGTGGTTCGGGTGCAATTCAATAGTCCCGCGATGGAAGGAGGCGTTGAGGAAGGTGATGTCGTCCTGTCTTTAAATGGCAAAAAAATACCAACGGCCGAGCGCCTTAAAGAAGTGGTTTCCAATCTTCAACCTGGCGAAGAAATTATGCTCGTCGTATTACGGGATCGTGAAGAAACATCCCTTAAAATTATCATCGGCTCAATGCCAATGGATGCGGTCTAAGGCCGTCCAAAACAAAAACCCTTACTTTCTCTGGTAAACATCATTGGCAAAAATAAAAAAAAGAAGAAAAGCATTTGAAAAGAGTGTCGTCACAACCAACCGTTGGGGTTGTGGCATCGTTATTTTCCTTTTTATTGGAATGATTCTCGCTATGATCTTTGCGGGTGCCACACAGTAAAACCCGCCTGCACCATTTCATCGTTTCTACCGAAATGCCGAAGGAGTGCTCAATCAACAGGAAACCCTTGCTGACGGCAACCCTTGCCTTGATCAGTGGCCTTCTTTTTGGAGAAGCTTTTTCATATTTTCCCGTAACACTTTCCTTGTCCATCCTCTTGCTCCTCTTTTTAGATCGGCATTTTTTCAGAAACCCGCTGATCTCCATGTCTGTGGTTTTAATTTGGGGCATCGGATTTTTCATGCATCAGATGATTTCAGTACCTTCTTCTCCTTATGACCTTCAACGATATATCGATCAGGAACCGCTCAAAATCCGGGCGCAAGTCATCGAAGCACCCCGGCACGCACCGGCATACGTCGCCCTTCAAATGAAGAGCCTTTCTATTTTTTCTCAAAAGGGTGACCATCCTGCCAGCGGGCGTTTTCAGCTTTTTATTGCCGAATCAACAATTCCCTTTGTGTATGGAGACCAGCTCGAAATGACTCTGCGTCTTCGGCGGCCCAAACAATACCAAAATCCAGGCACCTTTTTATATGCGGACTATCAGAAACGACTCGGGATACAAGGCATGGCATGGCTGCCTGATTCCAAGAACATCAAAAAAGTGGGTGAAGGTGGAAACCCGTTTTTAAAAATGGTCTATCAATGGCGTGAACATCTTCGGCTAAAGATCCGGAAAACGATAAAAGACCCTTCAGCTTCACTTTTATTGGCCATGCTGATTGGAGAATCAGGCTATTTAAATGATGAAACACGGGAAGTCTTTACAAACGCGGGGCTGGCACACCTGCTTGCTGTCTCCGGAACCCATTTGGCCTTTATTGCCCTCCTTGTTTTTGCAGGCAGCCGTTGGCTCATTCTCCGCTTGCCTGAGCACATGCTGCTAAAGGTTTCGACTCGAAAACTTCCCGCACAATGGGCAAGCCTGCCCACAGCCCTGACCGTCACCTTTTATGCCTTTTTGGCGGGGGGAAAAATCAGCACCTTGCGTGCATTAACAATGATCCTGATTTACTTGTTTTCCATCTGGCTCGGCCGCCGCCGGGATTTAAATATCAGCCTTGCGATCGCCGCCCTTTTCATTCTTCTCATTCACCCGCGAGCCATTTTTGACCTTTCTTTCCTGCTCTCTTTCATTGCCGTTTTGTCCATACTGCTCTGCGTCTCATGGCGACAGAAAAAAACGGCGGCATCTAATGCAAATAAGCCTCTGGAAACCGCTCCCCCCTGGGTGAAAAGATATATTCTCAAACCTGCATCGCTTATTTTTCTGACCAGCCTCAGCGCCGCCATCGGCACCGCACCCTTAACACTTTATTTTTTTCATCAATTCAGCTGGGCGGGATTAATTTCAAACCTGCTGCTCACCCCGATCGTCGGCTGGATTTTAATCCCTCTGTCTCTCACCTTCGCGGCACTGAGCCTTTTCACAGAAACCTTTCTTCTTCCTGCCTGGCATGAGCAGGCATGGTCTTCCTTTTTTCGTTTTACGCGGTTTTTTGCCGATCTTCCCGGAGCCGACCTTCATTTTCCCTCGCCTTCGCTCACCCTGATTGTTCTTTTCTACAGCAGCCTGATCTTCATGCTCAGCACGGGAAAATCACAAAAAACAATACTACTTACGACACTGGCTTTCTTCACACTATTTCTTGGATGGGGTGCACTACGCCTCCCCCCTGAAAAGCTTCGGGTAAACTTTTTGGATGTCGGACAAGGAGATGCGACCTTCATCGAGTTTCCAAAAGGCCAGACGATGTTAATTGATGGGGGCAACCCTCGTGCAGGAAAATACGCCATCGCGCCTTTTCTGTGGCAGCGGGGCATTCGTTCAATAGATACCCTTGTGACAACTCACCCGCAATTTGACCACATCGGCGGGCTCCCCTTTATCCTTCAAAACTTCAAGGTTAAAACAGTCTGGACGAACGGTTTTCCTCATGAAACAGACACATTTCGCACATTCACAAAGACCGTTGAAGAAAGCGGGACAAAACACCTGGTCGTCACACGGGAAAAGCCAAGCCAGTCGATCGAAAATTGCCAGTTTGTCTTTTTGAATCCCTCTGAAAGAAGAAGACTGCCGGAAGATAGCCTCAATAATGATTCCATCGTTTTTCGTATGAGCTGTTCACAAAAACAAAAACCGCCCGTCTCTTTTCTTTTTACAGGAGACATTGAAAAAGACGCGGAAGCAGAACTCCTGAAAAGTCCGGTCGAGGTCAAAAGCACTATTTTAAAGGTACCGCATCATGGCAGCCATAGCTCATCGGGCGCGCAATTCATTTCCGCCGTGTCGCCCCAAATCGCACTTTTTTCATCCGGACGCAATAACCGTTACCAGCATCCTCACCCGGAAATCATTGAACGCTACAAAGAGCATGGGGCGAGACGCTATCGCACGGATCAGGAAGGGGCAATCATCATCGAAATCGATGACGGACTTTCCATATCAACCTACCAAACGACCCATCCTTTGGCCATCAAGTGGTCAGGAAACATCTTCACTCAGGAATGGGAGAATATTAAAAAACTGTTTATCCCATTTTAGGGAGGTGCGCCATGAGAGAATTCCTGCCCATACTGGAAATTGACAGTCAATTCGACATCTCCTAAGATAATATTTATGAAACGCTTCAAAATCATCGCGCTCGCCGGATCGATCTTTCTCGTATTTGCAATTACTGCTTATTCCATGTTGGACTCTGGGGAACGGCGCGTCACCTTTCCAAGCGGAACGACACTGGGCGCGGAAGTGGCCGATACGCCCGAGACCCGGGAACGCGGTTTGATGTTCCGCGATCACCTGCCAAAAGGCGGCGCTTTGCTCTTTATTTTTGAGGCCGCACAGCCCTATCGTTTTTGGATGAAAAACTGCAAGTTTCCAATCGATATTATCTGGCTGGACACAGATAAAAAAATTGTACACATCGCAAAAGACACACCACCCTGTACGTCAGATCCCTGTCCGACCTATGGGCCAAAACAGGAAAAAGCACTTTACGTGCTTGAGGTTGAGGCAGGTTTTTCAGAAAAAGAAAACTTAAAGACGGGCACGTCCATTTTATTTTAATGGAAAACAAGCCACGCACCCTGTATACAATTAAGACATCCAAACCAAGGAGGACATGTGATGTTAAAAAAACGATGGATACTCGCTCTTTTGTTCTTGATGATTCCTCAATCCACTTTTGCGGAAATTTATGAAGTAGACCCGGATCATACCCATATTGGCTTTTCGATCAAACACATGGTCATTTCAAACGTTAAAGGAAAGTTCAATAAATTTTCTGGCCGGATTGAAGTCGATGACAAAAACAATATCAAAAGCGCCGTTGTTGAAATCGACCCGGCAAGCATTGACACAGACCACATCAAAAGAGATACCCATTTGCGTTCTCCCGATTTTCTGGATGTTGAAAAATATCCAAAAATTACCTTTAAATATACAAAAACACACTACTGTCCGGTTAAATAGTTGAATAAATTCAATTGGTTAGACATGGAGAAGTCCTCTGGTTTGTATTTTGAATCTGCAACGACTTGATTTAATGGCATTTTATCGAATACGGTGACGCTCAAAATCTGTAGAATTGTG
>JAJDBT010000033.1 GCA_029261215.1 Nitrospirota bacterium
AATCGCCCTTGAGGTCGTGCGCTGAATTCGGCCCTGTTCGTTCTTTTTCCGCCCTCTCATGCCGCCCCGTAAGAGGTTTTCTTGGATGCGATTAAAGACGGTCCATAAATCGGGGCTTTGGTCGTCACGTCTTCGAGGGGCTAAGATCTGGGCGGGCAGGTAAGGCCGCTCTTCTTCGGGCCAGCGAAGGGTCAAGGCGGATTCTGCAAAAATGTCCTGTTCTTCTGCATTCAGCGAAATGCCGCGAAAGTGTTCGATCTGATGAAAGACCTTAGGGGTTTCTTCGACGATTTCATAGGCGGCTTCAATGGCTTCATCGACCATTTTTCCGCTGTGTCGAATCCGATGATTTCCAATGGTGGTATCGGCAACGACCATGCCGTTTTTACACACAAACCGAAAGATTCCGGCGTGTAGTTGAAAGGAAGAGCTACCGTCATGGGCATTCACGACCACGATTTCAGAAACCAGATCATTCACGGCGACATTCCCATAGGTTTTATCCAGATCGTCTTGACGGCGAAAACGGATCATGTGTTTACAAAAGGCTTTTTTCTCTGGTGTTCTGACTTTGGTTTCTTTGGCCAAAACAGGGAGCCAGCCTTCTGATCTCAGACCGGCGACCACATTCGAGGTGGGGATAAATTCATAGCGGCTGCTGGTCTGACTTGAGGCTTGATCTGCAAAGATCGACGGGCTGACCCTTTTTAATTGATCATCATCTAAAACCTGTAAACCTTTAAAACCGTATGCGCGATTCATATTCATGTTTTATTTCTCCTTTGTGGTGGGTGGCTTGTTGCTCTGTTTTGAAAGCATCTGATCGATGACCAGATTCCCGGCGAACGTTAGAAATGCTTTTTCTTCTGTAAAAACGTGACGTTTCCCGTCGTGAGTGAACACGCCTAAACTATGGGGATAAGGCACGATCCGGAACCCTTTAAACCCTGAAAAGCGGGATGCGAAAAACCGGACGATATCGGGTGACATGATGATTGCTCCTGTACGTAAATGGCCTTAAAAACAATTTTTTCCGCCTTCAAAAGATCCAGGGGGAAAAAATTGATTGAGATGTTCAAACGGCGAAATGACATTCAATCAACAGGCATTGCGGTTGTGTGTGACTGGACAGGCTCTTAGGGAAGGCACCACGGACGCTTGGGCCTGCTTCCTTCAAATGAAGCCCCCCTTTGGTCTTTGATCTTGAGGGGTAGGGGAGGATGTTTCTTTTGACATTTTTGGGATTTTTGCCTAGAGTTTCTTAATCTATTCACGGGATCATTAAAAAATGGCGGGCAATCTACATGAAAAAATCTGAACTGATTGAAAAGATTTCAATCGCAGTTTCTAAAAGAACTAAAACGGCGGTCAGTAAAAAGCTGGTAGATGAGATTCTCTCCGAAACCTTTGTCACGATTGGCAAGACGGTCAAAAAAGAAGGAAAACAGGGGATACCCGGCTTTGGCACTTTTACGCTCACGAAACGGCCCGCAGGAAAGGGCCGGAATCCGAGAACCGGCGAGACCATCAAGGTCAAGGCGTCAAAGTCGATTCGCTTTAAACCTTCACTGGTGTTGAAAGGAAGTTTGTAGAGGGGAGAAGATAAGCAAAAAACAAAGCATTTAAAATCGTTTAAAGGCTACTAGGGGTGTCACCCCCCGCGCCCGCAAGGGTAAAGGTTCCACCCTGCTTTCAAGAGTTTTCCCCTTGGCACGGCCAATTCCTCGCGGAACAAAATTCTTGAAAGTAGCCCTTGCACTTGCACCCCCCACACTTCGCCAGTGAGTCAGGGTTGCAGGTGTGCACCCTTTTTTTAAAGAAACTACGCTTGAAAAGCAAAAAATATTTAATTTGATATAACTATAGTATTGGCTTAGGTGAAATATTCTAATAATCTTACTATTGTCAGTGAATTATCGGGGCTGTATGGCCAAAAATATAATGATTTTTGCTTATCCTGAAAAAGTTATAAGGGAAAATTATGAATGAATTTAGAATTGGCGACGTGGTAAAGCTGAAAAGTGGTGGGCCGTCCATGACGGTGGAAGATATAGACGATTATTCAGAGTCTAATAGTGGGATAAAAGATGGTGTTGAATGTCTTTGGATAGTTGATAATATTTTAAGAGCCACCGTATTTGATCGGGCAAATTTGGTTAAAGCCTAAGCTTAATCAAGAAAGGTGTTTCCCTCGCGTTATAAATGCGAGAGAGATCAAACATGGGAAAGATCTGGCACTGTTTCAAAATCCAAAAACAAGATTTTTTATGACTGGAACGCTTTGAAATTTCAACACACAACTTTTTTCAAATTCCCCCAAAATTAGGTTTTTACCACAGAGCCTATTCTCGATTTTGATCGTCGATCCTTTCACTGGATGGTTTGGATTTTTCATGATTTTTCGCCCGCCTTTTATTCGCTAAGTTTTAGAGCCATACCTGCAATACTTAGCGAAATGAAAATTAAGTTTTTTCTGCTTAGGTCAAAAAAACGCTCTAACGCATTGAAAATAATCAGGAAAGTGGCAAAACCAAACTAGCTAACTTTTATACATAAGTTAGCTAGATTATGAACATCTAATTGTTCAAAAAAGGAGAAAAGAGCTAACCGTTTTTACACAGTATCCCGTCCGTCAGCGTGGTTTGATGTTTCCGCTCTGTTTCAAAAAATCAAAAACAAGATTTTTCATGACCATAACTCCTTGTAATTACAACACACAGATTTTATAAAACCCTCAAAAATCAGGGTTTTGCAACAGAGCCTTCGGGATCATCTCGGATGTCGAGGAGATGATCCCGAAATGGAAAGCGATTCTTAGCGACTATCGTCTCCCCCACGACCATGGTCATCATTTACT
>JAJDBT010000034.1 GCA_029261215.1 Nitrospirota bacterium
TGGTGATGCCTGGAGACAATGCCGAGATGGAAGTGGAATTGATTATGCCGATTGCGATGTCGGAAGGTCTGCGTTTTGCGATACGAGAAGGCGGCCGCACCGTGGGTGCCGGCGTCATTACAAAAATTATTAAATAATATAATCCCGTAGCAATATTGCGGATAATGAGGCATTTGTTGTGAGTCAGAAGATTCGAATTCGGCTGAAGGGGTACGATTACCGCGTTCTTGATCAGTCGGTATGGGAGATTGTGGAAACAGTTTCGAGGACAGGGGCAAAAGTTTCGGGGCCTATTCCTTTGCCTACCAAAATAAATAAGTTTACTGTGCTGAAGTCACCTCATGTGGATAAGAAATCTCGCGAACAGTTTGAGATTCGGACCCATAAGCGAATGATTGATATTCTTGAGCCGACACCTGAAACAGTCGATGCTTTAATGAAGCTCAATCTGTCAGCTGGTGTAAATGTTGAGATTAAACTGTAGAGGCTTTTTAAAATGATTAATGGGTTAATAGGTTGTAAGCTTGGAATGACTCAGGTCTTTTTGGAAGGCCGAGGCTTGATTCCTGTGACCGTATTGGAGCTTGGCCCTTGCAAGGTTGTTCAGGTTAAGACGGTTGAAAAGGATGGTTATCAGGCTGCTCAAATATCCTTTGGTAATGTGAAGGAAGGGCGCTTGGTAAAACCTCTTGTGGGTCACTATGGAAAAGCCGGTGTTGCTCCATCTAAGTTTCTTCGCGAATTTCATGGTGGAGAAGATTTGTTGGCCGGGCAGGTTCTTTCGGCTGATATCTTCAGTGAAGGCGACTTTGTTGATGTTACCGGAACATCAAGAGGAAAGGGCTTTCAGGGAGTTATGAAACGTCATAATTATGGCGGAGGTCGAAAGACACATGGTTCTCGGTTTCATCGAGCTCCGGGTTCTATTGGTTCAAGTGCTTATCCCTCTCATGTATTTAAGAATAAAGGGATGCCGGGCCAGATGGGCAACGAGCGTGTTACTGCGGAAGGCCTGGAGGTTATTGATGTCCGACTGGAAGAAAACCTTGTCTTGGTTAAGGGGGCAGTTCCAGGTGGAACAAAAGGATTGGTTGTCGTTCGTAAGTCACTGAAACGGCGCTTGAAGCAAGGGAAATGATGTTAGATTTAGATATTAAAAATACTCATAATGAAAAAGCAGGGATCATCGCTCTTGATGAGCAGGTTTTTGGTGCGCCAGTCGTTCCGAGTTTGTTGCATGAAGTGGTTCAAATGCAGAGGGCTTCTATGAGGCAGGGTAATGCTGCAACCAAAACTAAGGGTTTGGTTCGGGGGGGTGGTAGAAAACCCTGGCGTCAAAAAGGGACAGGAAGAGCAAGAGCTGGGTCTACTCGTTCCCCTATTTGGCGTGGAGGAGGTACGGTTTTTGGCCCTTCGCCTCGGAGCTACGCCTATTCGGTGCCCAAAAAGAAAGCAAGAAAGGCTCTTTATTCCGCGCTTTCTTCAAAAGTGAAAGAAGGAGCTCTAGTTGTTTTAGATGAGTGGTCTTTTTCTGAAGTTAAAACAAAATCGATGGCGAATTTATTTCAAAAATTGGGGTTATCTGGCCGTATTTTGATTGCAGTGAGCCAGAAGGATGATGATTTGACTCGGATGTCCAATAATTTGCCAAATGTAAAGCTTGTTGAAGTTCGTAATCTTGATGTATATTCCTTGGTTCTTTATCAGACGCTTCTGATGACTCAGAGGGATGTGACTCGTCTTGTGGAAGTTTGGGGAAAATCATGAATTCATATAGTGTGATCATTAAGCCACTTATTACTGAAAAAAGTACTACTATTCGAGAGCGAGATAACAAGGTTTGTTTTATTGTTCGTCGTGATTCAAACCGAGTTGAGATTAAATCTGCGGTAGAGTCTGCTTTGAATGTCAAGGTGGCAAAAGTAAATGTCCTGAATATGGTGGGAAAGACAAAGCGCTTGAATCGATTTGAGGGAAAACGTTCAGATTGGAAAAAGGCGATTGTGACCCTTCAAAAGGGAGAAAAAGTGGATTTTTTTGAAGGCTAGTTTTTTCTATAGAATGTTAGGACGAGGATTTAGATGGGTATAAAAAAGCACAAGCCAACATCTCCAGGGCGTCGGGCAGCTTCCGGTTCAACCTTTGAAGAAATTACAAAGAAAAAACCAGAGAAGGCCTTATTAAGTCCTTTGAGTTCCTCAGGTGGAAGAAATAACCGAGGAAGAATGACGATCCGTCATCGTGGCGGAGGACATAAAAGGGCCTATCGTTTGATTGATTTTAAACGAGAGAAAATAGATATTCCGGCAAATGTTGCCGCGATAGAGTATGATCCGAATCGTTCTGCACGAATAGCGCTTCTTTTTTATGCGGATGGTGAAAAAAGATATATTATCGCTCCCGATAAATTATCGGTCGGAGATAGGGTGATGTCTGGTCCGAAAGCCGAAATTCGAGTCGGCTGCGCGCTTCCTTTATTGAATATTCCCTTGGGTAGCGCCATTCATAATATCGAGTTAAAAAAAGGTAAGGGTGGTCAATTGGTAAGAAGTGCTGGTACTTCTGCTCAATTGATGGCGAAAGAAGGCGATTATGCTCATATTCGATTGGCTTCAGGCGAAGTGCGTATTATTCGATCTGAGTGTATGGCAACGATTGGTCAAGTAGGAAATATCGACCATGAAAATGCTTCTATTGGAAAGGCGGGACGAAACCGCTGGAAAGGCAAGCGTCCTCACGTTCGAGGTGTTGCGATGAACCCTGTTGATCATCCACATGGAGGTGGAGAAGGGAAAGCTGGAGCTGGAAATCCTCATCCTGTTTCTCCTTGGGGCCAGTTGGCTAAAGGTTTTAAAACGCGTAAGCGTCATGACTCTGACCGCTTTATTGTAAAAAAACGAAAGAAATGAAACTGATGCACCTTTTTCTACAACAAATTAATCAAGGAACGATATGCCACGATCTATAAAAAAAGGACCTTTTGTTGACATTCATCTTGCTGAAAAAGTAAGCAAAATGAATGCTTCTAATGAATCTAAAATTATAAAAACATGGTCGCGACGTTCGACGATTACACCTGAAATGATTGGTCATACCTTTGCCATTCATAATGGGCGTAAATTTATTCCAGTCTATGTTGCGGAAAACATGGTCGGTCATAAAATGGGAGAATTTTCTCCAACCCGGCAATTTAAAGGCCATGGCGCTGGAAAAAATGAAAAGGCTGCAAAGCTAAAAAAATAAGATGTTGTTTTGATTCGGGAAGGTTTGGGTATGGAAGCTAAAGCTGTTTTACGGTATGTTCGTGTTCCCCCGCGAAAAGCACGGTTGATTGTGGATTTGATTAGAGGCAAAAATGCTGAAGAAGCAATGACCGTCCTTAAATTTACACCCCGACACGCTGCAAGAGTTATTGGAAAGGTCTTAGATTCTGCTGTTGCAAATGCGACTCAACAGGAAATGGGAGATGTCGATATGCTTCGTGTTGCGCAGGCCTATGTGAATGTCGGACCAACAATGAAGCGGGTACGTCCGAGAGCAATGGGGCGAGCAAATACGATTCGTAAGAGAACCAGTCATATTACTTTAGTTATTGGAACCCAGAGCGATCAGCCGAAAATGAAGCTGAAAAAAAAGCTAAATAAAAAAAGGGAAGCTTCTTCAAAAACGGCTAAGAAAACAGCTGCCAAGAAGCTCGGGGAGGAATAGTGGGTCAAAAGGTTCATCCATACGGTTTTCGGCTTGGTTATATCAAAACTTGGAAATCAAGGTGGTATGCGGAGAAGGATTATTCAAAACAATTGCATGAAGATTTAAAAATTCGAACAATTGTTAAGAAAAAACTCTATCATGCTGGTGTCTCTCTTGTTGAAATAGAGCGATCGGGAAACCAGATTAAGATCTTTATTCACAGCTCACGCCCTGGCATTATTATTGGCCGTAAGGGAGCAGAGGTTGATAAATTGAAGGTCGAGCTTGAGGCGATGACGGGTACGCAGGTCTATATCAACATCAATGAAATTAAAAAGCCGGAACTCAATGCGCAATTGGTTGCAGAAAATATCGCGACCCAACTGGAGCGAAGGGTCGCCTATCGAAGAGCAATGAAAAAAGCAGTCGCTTCTACGCTCAGGCTTGGCGCCGAGGGGATTAAAGTTCATTCGTCTGGGCGGCTCGGTGGAACAGAGATTGCTAGAGCGGAATGGTATCGAGAAGGTCGAGTTCCACTTCACACCCTCCGGGCGAATATTGATTATGGCCAGGCCGAAGCAATGACAACTATGGGGAAAATTGGTGTGAAAGTTTGGATTTATCTCGGGGACATACTTCCTGGTGTATCTGCAGAATCATCTGAAAATGTAACTTCTGGTTGGAGGAAATAATGCTAGCTCCAAAAAAAGTTAAATTCCGAAAGATGATGAAGGGCCGGATGAAGGGAAAAGCTTACAGAGGTTCCGAAGTGAGTTTTGGCGAATATGGCTTGCAGGCCATGGAGCCTTGCTGGATAACCTCTCGACAGATTGAAGCTGCCAGAATTGCGATGACACGATATATTAAGCGAGGTGGAAAGATTTGGATTCGCATCTTTCCAGATAAGCCGATTACAAAGAAGCCTGCGGAAACGCGTATGGGAAAAGGTAAAGGAGCACCGGAATACTGGGCCGCTGTTATAAAGCCAGGTCGAATTCTCTATGAGATGGATGGTGTTACCTTGGATGTTGCTAAGGAAGCATTTCGTTTAGCTGCCCATAAGCTTCCAATTTCAACCAAGTTTGTGACACGGGACGGTGTTTAAATGAAACAGGATGTATTGGACGATCTAACGATCGAAGAGTTAAAAGAACGAGAAGGGAATATGCGCAAGGAGTTGTTCAATCTTCGCTTTCAGTCAGCGATAGGCCATATTGAAAACCCAAATCGATTCAGGGAAGTTCGGCGAGAGATCGCAAGGCTTTTGACGATTATGCAAGTAAAAAAGAGTGCTATTGATGAAAAATAGAAAAGAATATACAGGGATAGTCGTTAGCGATAAGATGATGAAAACGGTTGTTGTTGCAATTGACCGAATAATTCAGCATCCCCGTTATAAGAAATATCTTAAAAAAACAAGCCGCTTTAAAGCACATGATGAGCTGAATGTTTGCAACGTAGGGGATCAGGTCAAGTTGATTGAGACTCGTCCGATTAGTGCACAGAAGCACTTGGTTGTCCTTGAAGTTTTGCGACGCGCTAAAGAAGTATAGATAAGAAAGGGAAGGCCCGTTAAATGGTACAAGTTCAGACAATGCTTGATGTGGCGGACAACTCCGGCGCCAAAAGGTTGATGTGTTTTCATGTAACAGGCGGATCAAAGCGTCGGTACGCAAGTTTAGGAGATACAATTGTGGCGACTGTAAAGGTGGCGATTCCACAAGCTAATGTTAAAAAAGGTGATGTTGTTAAAGCCGTGATTGTTCGGGTAGCCAAAGAGGTTCGGCGGGAAGATGGTTCCTATATTAAATTTGACCGTAACGCGGCTGTTTTAATTAATGCGGCGGGTGAACCTATTGGTACGCGTATTTTTGGTCCCGTGGCAAGAGAGCTTCGGTGGAAGAAATACACTAAAATTATTTCATTGGCACCAGAAGTCGTATAGAGAGGTTTATCGTGAAAGAAGGAGCACAGCGAACGCGAATCCGTAAGGGGGATCTTGTTCGTGTTACCACCGGGAAAGAAAAAGGCAAAGAAGGCGCTATTTTAAAGGTTCTTCCTCTCAAACATTCCTTTATTGTTGAGGGTTTAAATTTGCAGAAAAGAGCGACTAAGCCAACCCAATCGAATCCTAAGGGTGGAATCATGGAGCGTGAAGGGAAACTTCATTTTTCAAATGTGATGTTGCTTTGCGGCAGTTGTGGAAAAGGGACTCGTGTCGGGACGAAAGTATTACCAGATGGCAAAAAATTAAGAACGTGCAATCACTGTGGTGATGTTTTAGATAAAGAGTCCTGAGCTAGAGTATTTAATTTTAAAGATGAATATTGAATGAGATGGTTGATTAAATGCCAAAAGTAAACAAAGTAATACCATTAAAAGAGCTTTATAAAGAAAAAGTTGTCCCAGAAATGATGCAGGAATTTGGGTACAAAAATGTTATGCAGGTTCCGGTTCTGGAGAAGGTCGTCTTGAATGTCGGAATGGGGGCCGCTTCATCGAATATGAAGATGCTCGACGCTGCGGCAAAAGAGTTGTCATTGATTACCGGTCAAAAACCTGTCATCACAAAAGCTAAAAAATCCATTGCGGGCTTTAAATTGAGAGAAAAAGTGGCTATTGGATGTATGGTGACCCTTCGTCGTAAGAATATGTATGAATTTCTGGATCGACTATTTCATGCGTCACTGCCTAGAATTCGGGATTTCAGAGGCTTTTCTCCAAAAGCATTTGATGGTCGAGGTAATTATTCTCTGGGAATAAAAGAACAGCTCATTTTTCCGGAAATAAACTATGATGATGTTTTTGGAATCCACGGGATGAATATCGTGATTGTGACAACAGCCTTAACTGATGCGGAAGGCAGGTCTCTTTTGAAATGTCTTGGGTTTCCTTTCAGAAAACCAAAGGAGGAAAAGCTTGGCTAGAAAAGCATTAATTGAGAAATGTCGTCGTGAGCCAAAGTTTTCGGTTCGTAACTATAATCGCTGTTTAAACTGTGGCAGGGTTCGGGGTTTTTTGCGAAAGTTTTCCATGTGCAGGATATGTTTTAGATTGTTAAGTTTGAGGGGGGAGATCCCTGGCGTTACAAAGTCAAGCTGGTAATTAAGGTAAGTGCTTTCATCGGATTTTAATAAAGTTTGGAGTTTAGTATGACAGATCCAATTGCAGATCTTTTAACGAGAATTCGTAATTCTAAGCAGAGAAAATATAAAGATGTTTATGCGCCTTTTTCAAAAATAAAGCGTGAGATGTGTCATATTTTGAAGCAGGAGGGTTTTATTCAGGATTTCAAGGCTTTAGGGACCACTGGCCTTGATGAAATTAAAATCGTTTTAAAATATGGGAAAAAAGAGGAATCTGTCATTACGGATTTGAAACGCGTGAGCAAGCCAGGAAGGCGTGTTTATGTGGGCAGCGACTCCATTCCTTATGTGAAGCGAGGACTTGGTATTGCGATTCTTTCAACCTCAAAAGGGTTGATGACAGATAAGAAATCAAGAGCAGAAAAAGTGGGTGGTGAGCTCCTCTGCTACGTTTGGTAACGGAAGGGTAAGGTTTTTTATGTCCAGGATTGGCCTTAAGAAAATAAAAATTCCGACTGGTGTTGATGTTAAAGTTTCGCCTGGGCTTGTTAGTGTGAAAGGACCGAAAGGCAGCCTTTCCAAATCTGTGCGTTCTGAAGTGAGTGTTGTTGTTGAGGGTGGAGAGGTGGTCGTTTCACGCTCTTCAAATACACCCTTTGTGAGATCTCTTCATGGATTGACCCGGAGTGAAATTAACAATGTAATTATTGGTGTGACGGAAGGATATGAAAAAATTCTGGACATCAAAGGGGTTGGTTATCGTGCCGCAGTTGAAGGCAAAACGCTTGTTTTGAGTTTGGGTTTTTCTCACCCTGTTCGTTTTGATATGCCTGAAGGCATTGAGATTGTTGTGGAAAAGCAAACCACATTGATCGTCAAAGGGATGAATAAGTACGTGGTGGGAGAAACTGCAGCCAAACTCCGATCGTTTAGGCCGCCTGAGCCTTATAAAGGTAAGGGTGTTCAATATCGAGATGAGCGAATTATTCGGAAAGAAGGAAAGAAAGGTAAGTAGAGGTTAACGTGGGAGTATCGTCTAAAGATAAAGTTACAGCAAGGCGTCGTCGACATTTTCGTGTTCGTCTTAAAGTTAAGGGAACCGCGGAGCGTCCAAGACTTTCTGTTTATCGTAGTTTAAATCATATGTACGTCCAGATTATAGATGATGTTTCTGGGAATACGATTGTTTCGGCATCCACCCTTGGGCAATTATCTCAGGGAAACATAAAGGCTGCAACAGACGTCGGTAAAAAGATTGCTGAAAAAGCACTCTCTGCCAATATCAAGCAAGTGGTTTTTGATCGCGGTGGTTGTCTTTATCATGGCAGAATTAAAGCGCTGGCAGAGTCTGCTCGAGAAGCTGGTCTTGTATTCTAATCGTTTTTTTATTTTGAAACAGCTTTGTGTCGTATCTTGAAGGAGGAAGTGTTTGGATAAAATTAATCCAGATGGCCTGACGTTAAAAGACAAGGTGGTTTTTATTAACCGCGTTGCCAAGGTCGTAAAAGGGGGAAAGCGCTTTTCCTTTGCGGCGATTGTTGTTGTCGGAGATGGTCAGGGACATGTTGGAATGGGTAAAGGAAAAGCCTCAGAAGTGCCGGAGGCGATTCGAAAAGCAATTGAAGATGGCAAAAAAAACTTGGTGCATGTGCCACTAAAGAACCTGACGATTCCTTTTGAGGTCATCGGGCGATTTGGAGCGGAACGGGTTTTGTTGAAACCAGCCTCTGAAGGAACAGGAATTATTGCCGGAGGCCCAGTACGGGCTGTCATGGAGATGGTAGGCGTTTCTAATATCTTGAGTAAGTGTCTTGGTGGGGGTAATCCCATAAACGTCGTGAGTGCGACCCTTGAAGGGTTTTCTCAATTGAAATACCCTGAAGATGTGATGGAAGCTAGGTTTGGCCAAGCAGCCCGTTCGGAGTAGAATCTATGTCAAAAAAATTATCAATTAAGTTGTATAAAAGCTGTATTGGCAAAACGCAAAAACAAAGACGGGTTGTCTTAGGTCTTGGCTTGAAAAAGATTAACCAGGTCGTTGTGCGATTGGATACCCCTGAAATCAGAGGGATGATTCAAAAAATACCGCATATGCTGGAAGTTGAGGAAGTCTAATGAAAATGTCAGATTTGGCCCCGGCCAAGGGTGCGAAGAAAAAGAATAAAAGGATCGGTCGTGGTCCGGCTTCTGGTCATGGAAAAACGGCGACCAAGGGACATAAAGGTCAGGCTGCTCGTTCCGGTGGAACGAAGCCCTCTTGGTTTGAAGGTGGACAGCAACCTTTAACCCGGCGCGTGCCGAAGCGAGGCTTTACAAACATATTTAAAAAAGAGTTTTCTATTGTGAGTTTGGAGCGTCTTGATTCTTTTGATGCGGATACTGTTGTAACGCCTCACGTACTTCGTGCCAAAGGGATAATAAAAAAAATAAATCAGCCCATTAAGATTTTAAGTGACGGAGATCTTTCAAAACCCTTGGTCATTTCAGCGCATCAGTTTAGTCGAAAAGCCATAGAGAAAATTGAAGCAGCCGGTGGAAAAGCGGAAGTGCTTTCTTAGGAGATAGTAGTTGTTTGAACGATTTTTAAAAAGTATTCAGAACATTGTTAAGATAGAAGAATTAAGACAGCGTGTCGCTTTTACTGCAATGATGTTATTTGTATATCGGATGGGTGCACATATCCCGACTCCTGGTATTAATAACGAGCAGTTAAGTGCTTTTTTGCTCGATCGAGGTGGTGCCTTAATGGGGTTCCTCGACATGTTTTCAGGCGGAGGCCTCTCTCGTCTTACCATTTTCGCTCTAGGGATTATGCCCTACATCTCAGCGTCGATTATCCTTCAGCTATTAACAGTTGTTATTCCTACCCTATCGAAGCTTTCTAAGGAAGGTGAGATGGGCCGCAAGAAGATTACTCAATACACCCGGTTTGCAACTATTGGAATCGGTTTGGTTCAGGCTTTTGGAATCGCGATTGGTTTAGAGGGAATGGAAGGCGGCGCTTTTGTTCAAAATCCAGGCTGGGGTTTCCGTTTTATGGCCATTATCACGATCACAGCAGGTACGGCTTTCCTGATGTGGTTAGGAGAACAGATAACAGAACGTGGTATTGGCAACGGGATTTCTTTGATTATTTTTGCAGGGATTGTCGTTCGTTTGCCCGCTGCAGTTGTGAATACATTTCAATTGTTTCAAACGGGGCAGGTTAGTTTCATTTTTATCGCAATATTGGCTGTCATGATGGTGGGTGTCGTTATTGCGATCGTATTTCTTGAAAGTGGACGTCGAAAAATCCCCGTTCAATATGCGAAGCGTGTTGTGGGTCGAAAAGTTTATGGCGGGCAAAGTACGCATATCCCTCTAAAGATAAATACCGCGGGTGTTATTCCTCCTATTTTCGCTTCTTCAATCATTGCTTTTCCTGCGACCATCGCTGGTTTTATTACGGTGCCATGGGTTCAGGCCTTAGGTAGAAACTTAGCCCCAGGGACAACTTTTTATACGATTCTCTATGCAGTATTGATCATATTTTTTGCGTTTTTTTACACCGCAGTTGTTTTAAATCCAGTTGATATGGCTGAGAATATGAAGAAATATGGTGGATTTATTCCCGGTATTCGTCCAGGCCAAAAAACATCAGATTATATCTACAAGGTTTTAACGAGAATAACCTTTGCGGGAGCGATTTATCTTGCGCTTGTGGCGATTATTCCTGAGATATTGATTTATCGTTTTAATGTGCCATTTGCTTTTGGAGGCACCTCACTTCTTATTGTCATCGGTGTCGGGATGGATACAGCACAGCAGATTGAAACGCATATGTTAACTCGTAATTACGAAGGTTTTATGAAAAAAAGTAAAATGAAGGATAGGGGTTTTTAGAAAATGAAGGTTGTTTTTTTAGGCCCCCCTGGCGTTGGAAAAGGAACACAGGCTACTCGCTTTTCAAAAAATCATGGTCTCCCGCATATTGCAACGGGGGACTTGTTGAGAGTAGCGATTTCTAAAAAAACGGAAGTAGGATTAGAGGCCAAGGCATTTATTGCAAAAGGTCAACTTGTTCCAGATCATGTCATTATTCAATTAATGAGCAAACGCTTTCAGTTACCGGATGCGGCTTTAGGTTATGTTTTAGATGGTTTTCCCAGAACAATTACTCAAGGGAAGGCCTTAGCGGATATCCTGAGCAATGATGGTGCTCAGTTAGATCGTGTTATTTACTTTTCTTTAGAGGATGATGCCCTAAAAGAAAGAATCGTAGGGAGAAGAAGTTGTCCTTCCTGTCATTCAATTTACCACTTGCGCTACCGTACTCCTCCGAAGGATGGGCTTTGTGGTGCTTGTGGTACAGCTTTGATGCAAAGAGATGACGATAAAATTGAAACGGTGGAAGCGCGTTTAGCTGTTTATCAGAATGAAACAGCGCCTCTTATTGCCTATTACAAAGCACTTGGGTTGTTAACAGAAATCGATGCAAGTGGGAATTTGGATGAAGTCGCAGAATTAGTTGAAGCTGTTTTTCGTGAGATTGATCATGAAGTATTATCAGATTAATTTAGGTTCGACAGACAGACAGGTATTTTAGTCCTAAATTGATTATATTAAAGTCAAAAGAGGAAGTTGAAAAAATTGCGGTTGCCGCACGAATTGTGGCATCTTCCTTGTTAGCCCTCAAAGAGTACATTAAACCAGGAATGACCACGCTGATGTTGGATGCTTTTGTTGAAAAACAAATTATCGAAAAAAAAGGAATTCCGGCTTTTAAAGGCTATCGAGGCTATCCCGCGACACTATGTGTATCCGTGAATGAGGTGATTGTGCACGGGATTCCTTCGGATCGTATTATTCGTGATGGAGACATTGTTGGGATTGATTTGGGTGTGATCTATGAAGGATTTTATGGCGATGCCGCGATTACTGTTCCTGTCGGCGATGTTCCTGAAGAAGTGACTCACCTACTGGAAGTGACGGAAAAATCACTTTACGCAGGGATTGGGCAAGGGAAAGTGGGGGGCCGTCTATCCGATATTTCTCATGCAGTTCAATCTTGTGTTGAGCCGGAAGGTTATTCTATCGTAACGGATTTTGTGGGTCATGGAATAGGGCGCTCATTACATGAAGAACCTCAAATTCCGAATTTTGGACCAAAGGGGAAGGGCCCTCGACTCAAAGAAGGTATGGTTTTGGCCATTGAGCCGATGGTAAATCTGGGGCGGCCTGATGTCACTGTTATGAACGATGGCTGGACTGCTGTGACCTCTGATGGGTCTCTCTCCGCTCATTTTGAACATACAATTGCAATTACTAAGGATGGGCCTGTTATTTTAAGCAAGATTTGATCTGCTGGACTCTACCTTTTGAGAAAGTTATATTTGTGAGTAAGGAAGATTCTATTGAAGTACAAGGGACGATTACCGAGACCTTGCCCAATGCGATGTTTAGAGTAGAGCTTGAAAATGGCTATCGTGTTCTTGCGCATATCTCGGGAAAAATGAGGATGCACTATATTAAAATTTTACCTGGAGACAAGGTAACTGTTAAGCTGTCCCCGTATGATTTGACACGAGGACGGATTACGTATCGTTTTAGTCGATAATAGAAAAGGTGTGATTGTTATGAAGGTACGTTCATCAGTTAAGAATATATGTGTTAAATGTCGAGTGATTCGGAGGAAGGGCGTTGTTCGCGTCATCTGCCAAAATCCTCGTCATAAACAACGTCAGGGATAGGTAGGACAAGGAGCTTTCATGGCAAGAATTGCAGGAGTTGATTTACCCAGGAAGAAGCGTATTGTTATTGGGCTGACCTATATTTTAGGGGTTGGTCGACCTTCTTCCAATAAAATTTTACAAAGTACTTCTATCGATCCAAATACTCGTGTTGAGGATCTTGGTGAAGATGAAATTATTCGCCTTCGAGAAGTTATAGAGCGAGATTTTAAGGTTGAAGGAGATCTTCGTCGAGAAGTATCGATGAATATTAAGCGTTTAATGGACATCGGATGTTATCGCGGCCTGAGGCATAGAAAGGGTATGCCTGTTCGTGGTCAACAGACACGCACAAATGCGAGAACACGAAAAGGTCCAAAAAAACATACTGTGGGCGGAAAGAAAAAATAGTATATCCCCTGTTAAAATTGAAAGGTTTTGAGCGTGGTTAAGAAGGGAACAAAGAAAAAGGAAAAACGTCAGGTCCAGACGGGAATTGCCCATATCCAGGCATCGTTTAATAATACGATTGTGACGATTACGGATATGAATGGCAATGCCGTTGTCTGGGGGACGGCAGGAAGCCTGGGATTCAAAGGCTCCAGAAAAAGCACCCCATTTGCCGCTCAACGTGCCGCAGAAGTCGTCGCAAAAAAAGCGATGGATCAAGGCATGAAGCAGGTGGATGTTTATGTCAAAGGTCCGGGGTCGGGACGTGAATCTGCGATCCGAGCTTTGCAGGCAACAGGCTTAAAGGTCAATTTGATTAAAGATGTGACCCCTGTTCCTCATAATGGATGTCGCCCCCCAAAAAAGAGACGTGTTTGATTATTTAGTTCACAATGTAAATGTAGTAATCGGAGGATTCGTTGGCAAGATATATTGGCCCTGCATGTCGGCTATGCAGGCGAGAAGGAACGAAGCTTTTTCTTAAAGGGACACGCTGTATTTCTGAAAAATGTGCGATTGATCGGCGGGCATATCCGCCTGGCCAGCATGGTCAAGTTCGTGCGCGTGTTTCAGAATATCGAACCCAGTTGAGAGAAAAGCAAAAGTTAAAAAGAATTTATGGTTTGTTGGAGCGCCAGTTTAGACTGTATTTCTACAAGGCAGATCGTCAGAAAGGTGTGACCGGAGATAATCTCTTATCGTTGCTGGAGTCCCGTCTGGATAACGTTGTCTACAGGTTAGGTCTTGCGTCGTCTCGAAAACAGAGCCGAATGATGATTCGACACAATCATTTCTCTATTGATGGGAAAACGGTGAACATTCCTTCATATCTTGTTAATGTGGGTGAAGTGATTGAGGTTAGGGAAAAAAGCCGGGCTTTGCTTCCTGTTCAGAGTGCTCTGGAGGTTTCTGGTGGGCGAGAAGTGCCATCTTGGCTTTCTCTCGATATGGCTCAATTAAGAGGAGAAGTGAAAGCCTCTCCGAATAGAGATGAAATTGTGTTGCCAGTGAATGAACAGCTCGTTGTTGAGCTTTATTCGAGATAAATTCAAAAAAAGCACGGATCAACTTAATAGATCACTATCTTTATTATATAGTGATGGTTGCTCATTGATGAGGGGTTTATGATTATTCGGACAATAGATTTACAAATACCGAAAAAGTTAGAAGTAGAGAAAGAAACGCTCTCTGAAAGCTATGGAAAATTTGTTGCCGAACCTTTTGAACGAGGTTTTGGTAGCACCATTGGTAATTCTTTGAGACGAATTCTCCTTTCATCGATCGCCGGCGCAGCAGTCACTTCCATTAAAATTGAAGGCGTATTGCATGAATTTTCAACTGTCCCTGGTGTGAAAGAAGATATCACCGATATTATTCTTAACATTAAGAACCTGCGTTTGAAAATGCACGATGACAAGCCTAAAGTGATTCACCTCAGGAAAAAAGGTGCGGGAAAGGTTCTAGCGAAGCATATTACGCATGATGCTGATATCGAAATTCTGGTACCTGATTTACACATCGCCACTTTGGATAAAGATGGAAAAATCGATATTGAAATGGTTGTAGAGTTAGGTCGAGGATATGTACCTGCGGATCGCAATAAAAAAGAAGATGCTTCAATTGATGTCATTCCGATTGATGCGATATTCTCCCCCATCCGAAAAGTCAATTTCTCTGTAGAGAATGCCCGAGTCGGTCGGGTGACGGACTATGATAAACTCATCATGGAAATTTGGACCGATGGTTCTGTTTCACCTGAAGATGTATTGGGCTTTTCAGCAAAAATTCTTAAAGACCATCTAAATTTGTTTATTAATTTTGAAGAAGATGATCCCCCTGTCGAGCATAAGAAGGACACAGATCAGGAGTTTAACAAAAACCTCTTGAAAAATGTACATGAACTTGAGCTCTCAGTTCGTGCGGCGAACTGTTTGAAAAATGCCAGTATTCGTACAATAGGGGATCTTGTTCAGCGTAGCGAATCTGAAATGCTGAGAACGAAAAATTTTGGAAGAAAGTCACTTAATGAAATTAAGGAAATTCTTACGGAGATGGGATTGTCTCTTGGAATGGATGTTAGCAATAGTATTTCTCAAGATAGTGTTGAGCAAGAAGCCTAGAATAAGGGGATTTTTAAATGCGTCATCGTAAAGCAGGCCGAAAGTTAGGTCGTAATAGTTCTCATCGTCGTTCCCTCTTTAGAAATTTGGTCACCTCATTTTTAAGGCACGAACGAATTGAAACAACTGAGTCCAAGGCAAAAGAGGTCACACCCATTGTTGAGCGAATGATTACCTTGGGCAAAAAGGGAGACCTTCATTCAAGGAGAAGAGCCTTGTCGTATGTTTATGATACGAATGTTGTCGCTCACTTATTTTCTAATATTGCGCCCCGCTTTTCTAATACAAATGGCGGCTATACTCGTTTAATTAAAACGCGCGTCCGTCAAGGGGATGCGGCTAATATGGCCATTCTCGAACTCACCAAAACAGAAGATGTTGCGCTAAAAAATGAGGACAAAGAAGTAAAAGAAGCTTGAGTTAGTGTATCATTTTTGCCGATCCCATTGATCTTGCCTAAAGAGAACAGGCCCCAAGTTTCTATCTAAATATAGAAACTTGGGGCCTGTTCTCTTTTCTTTGAGGCTCCCGGTGTTGCGGTGGATTTAAGCTTGACTTAGTATCCATTGATAGCACATCCATCCGACCAAGTTTGTCAGTATGATTCGCCTCATGCTCCGGTAGTGAAATACTTGCTGTGTAGCGATCACTGAGCCAGCGATAATCCATATCGTCGTCCCAAATAAAATAATATATGAAAAAGCGGGCAAAAAGGCGAGTGCTTTGAACAGGCCAGGTAAGAAGGCAAAACCCATGACCCTGAATATTGTGCTTAAATCTGTTTTTAAGTCCGGCTTTGGTGGACATTTTCTGTCAGCGATGTAAATTAAAAGCACCCAACTGATCCATCCCATGAATGCTAAGAGAGATAATGAGGGGATTTTTTCAGTATATCCCCCGGAGCTTCCGATTCCTGTGAACAGGCTTGTAAAAACCGCTAAGATGATCGCCTGCATGAGTGTTTTGCGATCATCTCTAATTTCTGAATACAGTGTTGCGTCCATTTGAAGGACTCGAATGATCGGGTTGAACAGTTTTCTCATCATTGGCTAATGTCTGGTATTGGCCTCTAGAGGTACTTAAGATGATTGAAATGATTTAAGATGGGTGTCGATGTTGGATGAAAAGATCTGCTATACTCACTCACGCTTATTTCTTATTGGCCTGAAGGGTATCAAAGCTTGAAAATGCTGTCAATTGTTCTATGGTCTTGAAATCGTGTGGGTTCGATGAAAAATTTGATTCTAAATGGGGAGTTCAATGAAAAGATACTATCTTTATCTTGGGATATTTTTCGGGGTGATATTTTTGCCTCTTTTTCCGGCTATGGCAAAAACGGAAGCTGTTGTGGGTGTTCCAATCATCCAAGCGCGTTTATCGATGGAAACCTCTCACAACGTCAATCTTGATAACAATCAAAAATTAAAAAACCGTTTATTGATTACGAAGGAAGAAGACACCTATTTCTGGGAAACGCGAGATCGTAGAGAATTAACATATAAAAAAATGAAAAATTTTGACCTTTTTATTGATCCCTCAACAGGTGGATATATCAAAATTGTGAAGCAGCCTGATGGTCGTTATGTTTATATTGAACATATTTCGATTCCAAATTTAAAAGGCTTTACTTACTGGGGTGTGATTAATTTGTATGATCCCTAATCTGGGTTATTGTATTGTCCTGATTTATTTTTAGCATGGTGATGGAAACGAATGAAAGTATTTGGAGAAACGCTCTTAATTTCGTGTTATGAACTGGGTCATCAACCGATGGGTCTGGCCCTAACGATGGCTTTTTTTGAACAAGCAGGGTTTAAGCCGGATACAATCGATCTTTCGCTTGAACCTTTAGAGACGGAGAAAGTCAGAGTTGCACGCTTTATCGCAATATCTGTTCCGATGCACACGGCACTGAGGATCGGAATGGATGCTGCCTTACGCATTCGGAAGATGAATGCGAAAGCCCACATTTCTTTTTTTGGTCTTTATGCATCATTAAATAGAGAACTTCTTTTAAAAGGCGTCGCAGATTCAGTCATCGGAGGCGAGTATGAATCACCCCTCCTTGCTTTACTAGAATCGATCACTTTGGGAGAGGAAAAGGAGATAGAGGGGGTTTCGACTCGCCGTTATTTTTCAGAGCCTTTACTGAAGCATCTTCCTTTTGTGATACCCAGCCGAGAGGCACTCTTACCACTTGAAAAATATGCGCAGTTGTTAGAGGGAGCCGAGGCACGCACGGCCGGTTATGTTGAGGCCAGCCGTGGATGCCGTCACTTTTGTCGTCACTGTCCGATTCCTCCTGTTTATCAAGGCCGGTTTTTTTTACTTCCGAAAGACAATGTACTGCAGGACATTAAAAATCAGGTTGAGGCCGGGGCGACGCATATTACCTTCGGGGATCCGGATTTTTTGAATGGCGCAGTGCATTCGCTCCGTGTTGCTCGTGGGTTACACGAAGCATTTCCAGAAATCACCTTTGATTTTACGGCAAAAGTGGAACACCTCATTCAACATCAATCATCTCTTCCTGAATTAAAATCTTTAGGCTGTATTTTCATTATATCTGCGGTGGAGTCTTTTTCAGAAAATATTTTGCCCTATCTGGTGAAAGGCCATACCCGTCAAGAAGCCATTGAGGTATTCCACCTTACAACAAAAGCGGGTATTGCGCTTCGACCCACTTTTGTTCCTTTTACCCCTTGGACGACCCTTGAAGACATGCTTGATCTCTTTGTGATCATTGAAAAAGAAGGGATGATCCAGTATGTCGATCCGATACAATTTTCCATTCGTCTTTTAATTCCACCAGGTTCCCTGTTATTGTCCGAGCACGATATGATGCCATTTCTTGGCGAACTTGATCCGATGGGCATTAGTTATCGTTGGGATCACCCCGATGCCAGGGTGGATGATCTTCAAAAGCGCTTTAGTCAATTGATTGAAGATGCAAGCGAGTCGCTCCAAAACACAGAGATGCTCTTTTATCAATTGAAAGAATATGTCTATGCGGCCATAGAAGGGAGAGAGCCGAGAGAAATCGAGGTTCGATCTTTAACCAATGCATTTCAGCCCCCGCGTTTAAGCGAATCGTGGTTTTGTTGTTCTGAGCCGACCGAAAAGCAGTTGTGTCTTGGGTCCGACAAATTGGACTCTTCCGCTTAGTTTTTTTCACGCAATTCATCAAAATCGATCTTGGGACAAGTCCCTCACTTCCTTGCATCAGCAGTTCTCCTGCTTGCTTCTGGTTTGAAGTTTTCTTGTTTTTAGGACAGTTTATTTATGTGACCCTCCTTTACCTAGGTGCAAACCTCAGTTAGAATGAACATAGTTATGGTATTTTTTGAAGAATGAAGGGGGCTTAGATGATTGAATTTTCACCTGGACTTGCGGGTGTTCCCGCAGCGCGATCAAAAGTAAGTTATTTGGATGGGGAAAAAGGATTACTGGAATATCGAGGTATTCCACTCGAAACCCTTGCAAAAAAAAGCCACTTTGTTGAGACAACTTATCTCCTGATTTTTGGGAATCTACCGACTACAGCTCAATTAAAAAAATTTGATCACGACCTGCGTATCCACCGGCGGATCAAGTACCGAATCGTTGATTTAATCAAGTGTTTGCCGGAGTCCGGGCATCCGATGGATGCGCTTCAGGCCGCAGTGGCGGCCTTGGG
The DNA here is from genome assembly GCA_029261215.1 of Nitrospirota bacterium. GTDB lineage: Bacteria > Nitrospirota > Nitrospiria > SBBL01 > JAADHI01 > JAADHI01. Next base: position 18,731 of record JAJDBT010000034.1, read on the forward strand.
GATGTTTTATCCAGACAAGGATGTTAAAGACCCTGAAATCCAATATATTTCGGCAGTGCGTCTCATTGCCAAATTACCGACAATCATTGCCGCCTATGCGCGCTTAAGACGTGGTGATGATCATGTTCAGCCTCGAGACGATCTTTCTTTTTCAGAAAACTTTCTCTATATGTTAACGGAAAAAGTCCCGGATAAAGTGATGTCAGAAGTCTTTGATACTTGCCTCGTCCTTCATGCCGAACATACGATGAATGCGTCTACTTTTAGTGGTTTGGTGACGGCCTCTACACTCTCTGATCCGTATACTGTGGTTTCGTCAGCGATTGGAACCTTGGGAGGCCCGCTTCACGGGGGTGCCAACGAAAAAGTGCTTCGCATGCTCACTGAAATTGGTTCTGTGGAAAATGTTCGGACCTATATTGAGGCAAAAGTGAAGGCCAATGAAAAAATATCGGGCTTAGGGCATCGTGTCTATAAGGTGAAAGATCCGCGTGCGATTATTTTACAGCGTTTGGCCAAACGTCTGTTTAAGCACTTGGGTGCATCTCCTCTTTACGAAATTGCGATGGAAGTGGAACGTGTTGGGGAGGAGTTTCTCGCGAGTAAGAAGGTCTATGCCAATGTTGATTTTTACTCGGGTATTCTTTATCAAAAAATGGGGATTGAGACGGATTTTTTTACCCCTATTTTTGCGATGTCGCGTGTTGCCGGTTGGTTAGCGCACGCCTTTGAACAAGTGAAAGACAACCATATTTTTCGTCCGAGAGAAATTTATGAAGGTGAACATGGACGTGTTTATCATCCGATATCAGAGCGATAATGGAACTTGAGGAGGGCTTTAGCCTAGGGCTGGGATAGTCAGTGCCGGATGAACCTGTATTTCCGATGATGAGGCAGGCAATTGAATCGTAAAGGTTGTGCCTTCTCCGAGAACACTTTCAACTGTCAGTGTCCCGCCATGTTTTTCAACAATGCCATAGCTGATATACAGGCCTAGCCCGGTTCCTTTTTCAGCGCCTTTGGTCGTAAAAAAAGGATCAAATATTTTGGTGAGATGTTCAGGCGCAATGCCGGTGCCCGTATCTTGAATTACAATATGTATGAGGTTATCTTTGTAAAAAGTGTGGATTTTTATAAAATCCCCTTCTCTTACGACGTGGGAGGCGTTGATCAACAGATTTATAAATACCTGGTTCAATTGTTGAGGATAACAGGTGAGTGGAGGAATAAATTCAAAGCGGGTGATAATTTCTGCTTTATCTTTTAATTCATGTTCAAGAAGATGAAGTGTGTTTTGAATTTCTTGATTCAGATCTGTTCCTGGACTCTTATTTCCTCGATCATCGGTATATATCTTCAGATCAGTAGAAATTTCTTCGATCCGCTTTAATTCTTTCCGTGATTTTTTAATAATATCTTCAGAATGAGAAAAGAGTGCTTCCACTTTCATTCGAGACTGAACCTGACGAATTTGCTTCATTTCGGTGTGTTGCCGTTCAGGGGTATTTTCTTTTGTGATTCTAGAAAGTCCATATTCCAGCAGTTGGGTATAGGAAATCATATCGCGTAAATGTTCTTGAAGCACTTTCATGTTGTTGCCCATCAACTCAAGGGGGTGATTGATTTCGTGAGCGATCCCTGCAGTCAGTATTCCGATTGAGGCCATTTTTTCTTGTTGAGTGATCTGGGCATCTTTCTTTTTTAGTTCTTCGCACCGCTTTTCGAGTTCTCTCGTCCGTTCTTTGACCGTGACCTCTAGAGAAGTGTTCGCCTCCTTGAGTTGTGAAATCAGTTCTAAGGGGATCCGCATATCTCGAATAACCAGGACATGGCCCATTCGCCCCCCGATCAGATCAATAATGGGTTGAATATTGACATCGACCGGGATTTTTTCATTTTCCATTGTGATGCATACCATTCGTTTGTCCATCAAACCCTCTGTCCTGAAGAATGCATTTTCGTCCAGGTATTCAAAGAGGGTCTCAACGGTTTTTCCGATAAGATGATTTTCATCAAACTTTAACAAGGCTTTTGCTGCGGGGTTGATCCGGTTGATTTTATATTCTGAATCGATCGTGATCAGGGCATCTCCCATAGAGTTCACAATGCACTCCAGATAACCCAGTGTCCCCTTGAGATCCTTTTTTGTTCGTTCAAACAATGCAGTGGATCGTTGCAGTTCTTCCATGTTTTCTACGATTTTTTCTGAAATTTTTTCGATAGAACTGCCCATATTCTGAAGTTCATCGGATGAGGAAAGGGTTGCGGATTTCAGGTCATTTTTTGTGATTTCATCAATATTTCTAAAAAGTGAACGGAGCGACTGAACGATATCCCAAATCAGGTAAGTGCCAATTCCAATGAGCATCGCTGTAGAAGCAAAGAGCAGGAAAGTGCTCCGGTTCGAAAGGTCTTCCCATATATAAAGAAAGACCAGCTGTGGAATCATGAAGGTAAGGGCCAATGCGACCAAGACCTTTGTTATCATTTTTTTTGTTTTCATAGCATTAAATTTAGAGTGTTCCTCAGTCGCAATGTTTCTCGATAAAGTAGAAAAGCAATAAATATGCCGTGGAAATAAGGGGGGAAAGCGGGGGAATTTGAATTAAAATCAGTATTTATGCCGGAAATAGGGTGTTTTTGAGGGAAATCAGGCGATTGTCAGTGCCAAAAATTGTCAGGACTATGTAGTGAGTGGGATGTCTGCCGGGGCAAGACGAAAGAGTCGCTCTGCATTTTGTGTTGTGATTTTAGAGGCGGACTCAAATGAGATGTGCCTTAATTCCGCCAATTTTTCAGCCACTGTGGCGATATACGCCGGTTCATTCCTTTTTCCTCGAAATCCCTGTGGCGCGAGGTAGGGTGCGTCGGTTTCGATCACAATTTTATTGATATCCACCGTTGCGGCGGCTTCTTGTATGTCTTTTGCATTCTTAAACGTCATGATCCCCGAAAACGAAATATAAAGCCCAAGCTGCGTTCCTTTTTGAGCAATCTCTTTATCCCCCGTAAAACAATGGAAGACGGTTCCAATCGTTTGGGCATGTTCCTGAATATCTTCTTCTTTGAAAAGATCGAATGTCTCTTTCCAGGCATCCCTTGTATGAATGATAAGGGGGAGCTTTTTTTTCTTTGCAAGGCGAATTTGCTCAATAAAAGCATGCCGTTGTTCTTTCATCGTCGAGTGGTTGTAATAAAAGTCAAAACCGACTTCCCCAATGCCCACGACTTTAGGATGATCTGCCATCCGATCAAATGTTTCGATAAGATCTTCATTCAGCGCTTTTGCGTCATGCGGGTGGAGCCCGACCGTCGCAAAAAGGAAGGGATGTTTTTCTGCGAGCGCAATCGCGCGTTGGCTTGATTCGAGACCCGTACCAATAACAATCATTTTTTGAATGCCTGTGGCCAGGGCACGTTCGATGACGGCATCACGGTCTTCTGTGAATTCGGCATCAGCAATGTGTGAGTGGGTATCGATCAACATTTTTTATCTTGTTCTCCATTCAAAAAGTGGTTCTTTTTCGGGTGCGTAACTAGGTGCATTTTCCCTGCGGTTTAACTTGCGAGTTTCAGGATGATGTCCCACTCTTTTTTTGAAACCGGGGTGATGGAAAGGCGGTTTCCCTTGCGCAGGATGATCATTTCTTCAAGAGCGGGTGTTTCACGGAGTTGTGCGAGTGAAACCACAGAGGAGAAAGTCCGGACGTAGGCCACATCGACCATTTCCCATCGCGGATTGTCTTCTGTACTTTTAGGGTCATAGTGGATGTCATTTGGGTCAAAAGCGGTATGATCCGGATACGCCAGTTTTGCAATTTTCATGATACCGACAATTCCGGGAACCTTGCAATTGGAATGATAGAAAAATGCCTCATCTCCAATCTGCATCGTCCGCATATGATTTCTCGCCTGGTAGTTTCGTACCCCGTCCCAGTGGATACGGCCATCTCGTTTTAGATCCGGGATGCCGTAGGCTTCGGGTTCTGATTTCATGAGCCAATAGGCCATCGTCCTGCTCCTTGATTCCTGAAAGGGTGTCGGGTTTGCGTTGTGTTTGATGACTTTTTAGTCATCTTCGTCAAATTTGTCAAAAAGGGATTGGCACCTGCTGTCAAAATCATCTTTCTCCTGTTTTGAAAAATGTTCCCAGTCGCTGGCTTTTTTGAGAATATCTGTGACCGTTTTAAGTTGAGATAGCGTTGAATATTCAAAAGGGGCATCTATTGATGCAAAGGCGTCGCTGGCGATTTGTCTCAGTTCACTTGACTTTTCTTTTCTCCATTGGGCCACCGGGGGTATCGGTCCGGTTCTTTCTTCTTTTTTTTGAAGTGCAATCAGGAGTGCAGCGATTACCCCATCTCGAATGGTATTAATAGATAAAAACTTTTTTGACAATTTTTCTCGGATGAACTGATCCGGATCTTGAAACATCATTTTCCTTCTATGGCCACCAGTGAGTTCTATAAACGAAACGGCGATTATAGCAGAGGTTGTTTCATAAAAACAGGGTGGCGTCCATTGCTTCTGTCTTCCCCGGTTGACAGCACATCATACATCTGTCAACATCATTTTATGATTGTCAACCGGTATCTTGCCTTGTCTTTTTACGTGATAAGCCACTTTTTGTGGAGTGGGGTTTCTTTGGCCGAGACTGTTGACGGAACGGAAGTTCCCGTCCCTTCTGAGACGGTGGACGCTGAGCTTGTTCCTCCCTCATCCGAAGTGCTCTTTTATTCGGATCGTTTTATTTTTAGAAGTGAAGGCCTGGATGATCTCATGATCGTGGTCTTTACCTTCGAGAGAGGAAGACAAGAGGAGGGATATTATGGCGAGTTTATGGGGGCCATTTTTGAGCGAAACCGCTGGGCTTTTTTTGAAGGAAATGATAAATATTCTTATGCGTCCAGTGATCTGAAGAAAATTTTTCCTTCCTATTATGCTCAAATCGAGGGTTCTGACGAATCCGGCTTTCAATTGGATTATGATGGTGGAGATTATACTGTAAAAGTTTCGAGCGGCCCGGTTCAGGAGATCTCGCATCCCCAAAGCAGCGTTGTCCTGGATAAAAAAATAGGTGTTGCGGAAGCTGTTTTAACTGTGCATGGCAAGGAGCATTGGGGGGATCTTGTGCACGAATCGCTCTTTTGGAAAGGATTTAACGGCTTAAGGCGGTATAAGGGACTTTATAAAGACTATCAGGGATTTTACCTCAAATCAGAAGCCGGACAGCAAATTTATTTCCATAAAAATAGTGCGGATCAGCGCGCTTTTTTAGAAAAATATGCGTTTTCAGAATCCCCGTTGCCTGAAGACGGAGTTATTTATCATCAAAATAAAGAAGTGCGTCAATTTGATACACCCATTGCCTTAAACACCATCGACCGTAAGATGCCGCCCTTTGCGATCTATAAAATCCCGGAGCGATGGGAAGTGATTGTGAATCCGGAGTTTGGCTCCCTTTTTATTTGGGCCCGCAAAAAGATTTCAATTAACTGGCTTCTCGGGGGCTATGTGATGATGGCCATCGAAGGCGTGATTAAAAATGGTGAACAGGAAGAACGTCTTTGGGGTTTTGCCGAATATTTTCCTTAAAAAAACACTAGGTAAGTCGTTTGTTCATATGAATGGGAATCGAAATGTTTCAACTTGCCCAAACCGATGAAGAGATCGAAGGATGTTACCCCGTTTTATCCCAACTTCGCACAAATATAGGCAAAGCTGAATTTCTTCGGCGGATAAAAATGCAAATGAAGAAAGGGTATCACCTTGCCTATATTGAAGATGAGAGTGTTATTTTTTCGGTCGCTGGATTTCGCCTGGGTGAATGTTTGGCCTGGGGAAGATATGTGTATGTGGAGGATCTTGTTTCTGAGCAAAAGGCGCGTTCAAAGGGGTATGGACAACGCTTGCTGCATGAGCTGATTCGTTTTGCAAAAGCGCGCAATTGCGGGGAAATCCATCTCGACTCGGGGGTACAGCGCTTTGAAGCCCATAAATTTTATCTTCGGGAAGGCATGAAGATTTCGAGTCACCACTTTTCCTTGAAACTAGGGGAAGAGTCTGTTTAGGTTGTTTCACTTTGTCTCGTCACGAAACAGGGCTGAATTTTGGTAGTATTCGGCCAGTGCCTTTAACAATACGACAAAAATTGCGGCCCCCGGAACGGCAAGTAATACACCGATAAATCCAAAAAGATCCCCCCCAATATACACTGCGGCAACAATCGCCAATGGATGGAGTCCGACTTCTTTTCCCATGACCAATGGCGCAATGGCCAAGCCCTGAATGGCCTGTATTCCTCCAAAGAGCAAGAGGACATAGAAAGGGTGAAGCAGATCCTGAAACTGCAAGAGGGCAAAGGCGAGAGAAAGCGTCAGCCCAAGGGCAAAGCCGATGTATGGGACGATTTCTCCTGCAGCGGCGATAAATCCGAGCGCAAAGGACAAATCGATGCCAATCCATGTGAGGCCAATGACGTAAAGGATGCCGAGCAAGAGAATGACGAGCAACTGTCCTCGAATAAACCCGCTCAATGATGTATCTATTTCCCGAAGCCGCTTGAAGGTTTCTTCCCGGTATTTTAGTGGAATATAGGCGGTGAGATTTTCCTTGATCCGGTCGAAATCCTTGAGCAGATAATAAAACATAAAGGGAATGATAATGAGGTTTGCAATCGCAGACAGCACTCCAAATGTGTTTGTAAAAAAGTTCAGCGCGAAGGTGGTGACCGGTTTAAAGAGCGCAGGCGCATCTTCTTTTAATCGGGCTAGAATAGGTTCCAGTGTTGCTTCAAATGTTTTTGGGAACCGCAGCCCAAAGCGTTTTTCTATGGCAGGCACGACATCTTGATGAAGATGGTTTAAGTAGGATGGCAGTTGTTTAAAGGTTCTGGTCAACTGATCCTGAAGTGTGGGCAGGACAAAGAAAAGGATAAGAAATATGCCGAACACGATGAGTGTAAAAATCAATCCGATTGAAAGGGGTCTTGGGAAATGTTTAGTTTCAAGCGTATCAACGAGTGGATCAAAGGCGTATGCCAGGAGTAAGGCCAGGATAAAAGGCACCAGGATGCTTTTTGAAAGATAGAGTGCGGCTGCGCCACAGAAGACAATACAAAATACCGTCAGCGGTGTTTTGTATTTTGAAGCATCATTGTTGTCTGCATGGTTTTGCATTAAGCGTCGGTCGGGCTCTTAAGCGTAATGAGCGCCTTTACTGGAAGTGCTGAGTTGATTTTGGCAGATGGATTATTGATCTCGTGCCCGTGGCCTGAGCATATTCAGGTTGACGCTTACAAAGCCTCCAATAGCTCCCCCTGTTCCTGCGCCCAGCAGTGCGGATTCCATGCCGCCAAGATAGATGGCGAGGACAGCGCCTAAGAAGATGCCCACAACAATTAATACAAAAAAACGGTGTTCCCCAAGCGCCCAGATCACATTTCCAATGACTGCGCCCAGGATGCCCATGCCCAGAATCGGTGCGATGCCGCCCATAATAGAACCAATGACTGCTCCGGTAATGCCCATGATTGCGATTCCAGGAATAGATATTTTTCGTAGATTGATTCTAGGCCTGTTTTCCATGTCGCGAGACTACCAAATCTGCCATGATGAGTCAATCGCTTCGAATCGACTTTGTTAAGAGTTAATAATGTGTCCGGTATTTAGCACATAGACTGTCCGGATTATTCTGTCCTAGAAAGAGGGGGTGGGATGAGACGGACAAAACTGCTAGAGGAGACACGAATAATGAGATTTGAAGAGATCTATAGGC
>JAJDBT010000035.1 GCA_029261215.1 Nitrospirota bacterium
CATCCGCCAGCAACAGGATCACCACATTCAATCAGAGAAATTAATTGGGATAGGTGTCATGGCCGCTGGTATCGCTCATGAGGTCAATAATCCTCTTGCCGCCATGCTCGGCAAAGCCGAAATGATCCTAGAGGAAGAAGACCCGGAACGGATTAAAAAATATGCCAAGGATATTATCCGGTTCGCAAAAAAGGCGTCCGAGATTGTCAAAGGGATCACCTTATACTCACGGTCAGCCACCACATCTCCCGATGAGAATGAAGTATTCCTAAACGATGAACTTCAGGAGGCGATCAAACTTTCGGGTTATACAAACCTTTTTACCCACGTTGAGGTCATAACGGATTGCCAGGTCATCCCTCCAATCAGGGGAAATGCCGGAGAGATCGAACAAGTCTTCGTTAACCTGATCAACAACGCGGTTCAAGCCATGAAGGGAAGAGGCCGTTTGATCGTTAAGTCTCGATATGAGGCTGGTTTCGTCGTGGTCACAATCCAGGACACAGGTTCCGGGATAAAAAAGGAAGATCTCAAGCAAATTTTTACGCCCCTTTTTACCACAAAAGACCCCGGAGAGGGAACAGGTTTAGGATTAAATATTGTTCTCAATATTATCAAAAACCACGGAGGTACAATCAGCGTCGAAAGCGAAGAAGGCCAAGGAGCCACCTTTGTCTTGAAATTTCCCTCATCAAATAACACAGGAGGGCAAGGAGGGAAACCCGGACAGGGAAAGATCCGACAGTCGGTCAAGGAAGTCATTAAATCCTGGAGATCCAGGTCTAAATGAATACACGCAATCAGCGTGTATTTTCACAATCACAGCATAACAACCACATAACAAGGAGGATCACGCCATGCCAAGAGTACTACTCATTGAAGACGAAAAAGAGATTCGAGAGGTTGTCAAACATCACCTGGTCAAAGCAAACTACGAGGTTGTCGAGGCGAGTAATGGAGAAGAGGCGATCCGTAAGATTAACGAAGGGAGTAACCCGGTGGAAGTCGACGTTGCCATATGCGATATCCGAATGCCCAAAATCAATGGGATTGAGGCTACCAACTATTTTCATGAGCAATTCCCTCACCTTCCCATTATTATTATTACCGGCTACCCGGAAACTTCAACGGCGATAGACCTCTTGAAAAGCGGAGTTAAAGAATATTTGGTCAAACCTGTAGAAAAAGAAGTTTTGCTGGCGGCCGTCAAGAAAGCAGTTGCGGAGCGATCCTGGCCCACGGCGTAATGTCCGTGAACTAGGGCCTTGCATCGCCTTTCGGGGCGATGCAAGGCTACGTATGATTGTCTGGGTTCTTAACGCTTAAAATAAATCGAGACAATCCAAAACCTGAAAACAATTGAACATACAAAGTTAAGATGTAGTCGTTACTTCAAAACTGCTCTTTTTGAGCAAGTCAATCTACCGAGGAAACGGTCTTGAATTTCATTTTTACCCGCTGGCCGTCAACCCATGCCGGCCGGAAATTCTTATTCAATGCTCATCCATCAGACTCCAATGACTTGAATCCCAGTGCCGGACCCCTCTAAAAAAAACAGGCAGTGCGTAGGCTTGCGCTCGCCGTTTTTAGCGACAAGCGCAAGTCCGGCCTTTTTAGCTTTTTAATTCAGCGAATCTTTCCATAAGCGTCCAAAGGTAGGGGGTTTAAGGGGGTGTTTTTTATTCCTGATTTTTATTCAGGTATGGTCAGCGGCTTTTTGGGCTTGTGCGGCGGCCAGGATCAACATTTTGGGTTAGTCTTTAAATGTTCTGATCCAGCGTTCAATAAAGGCCGCGCTGTTATCAATCGTCTTATTTTCAATCTTTGCTTCTCCACAGAGAAAAGCGGCGGACATTTCGGCAATCAGTTCTTCTTTGCTGTAGTTGGTCCATCCGAAGGGGCAATTGTCGGACATGCTTTTTCGGTTTAAGCGTTTAGGGTGGCCGGTCGAATGTGCATCTCTATTCAGATTTTCCACAGTTCTTCCGATAATAACTCTAGGCACAAGACGAACACCTTCCCTCGTATTAAGGATGAATGCATGAAACTAAACCTGAAATATATGAATATCCGAACAAAGTTGCTGATGGGGTTTTTCTTTATCGCCTTCCTTACGGGGCTTGTTGGCGCAATGGGTATCTATTTTTCCAGACAAATCGGGAAAGAAGGCGAAATTATTGCGGAAGATCTAAGCCCCAGAGCGAATGCAATCATGCAGGTACAACTCAGCGCGACAAAAGCACATCTTCTTTTTGAAGAAATTGTGGCAGGGGACACAACAGAAAACATTCAAGATGTATGGGATTTTCTAAATGAAAGCGTTTGGTATTGCAACGCCATTTTAAATGGAGGAGAGAATCAGAACGGGAAAATCTCTCCTACAAATAATGTCGACATCAGGGAAAAAATAACAGCAGTTCGTGGCAAAATAGAAGCCTTCATTGTAACTGCGAAAAAACGATATCAACTTTACAAGGCTTCCAGTGGAGCCGGAACTTCAGATGACCAGCACTTTGATGAACTGTATCAAAATATCCAAAAAAACCTGTCAGACATCGGCAGCAAATCAAATGACATCTCTATTGTTAGTTTGAGCGGGCAATCTCAATATCATACGGCCAATGCCCACCTCTTTTTAGAAGAGCTCCTCGGTGGAGACGATAGCAACACAGAGGAAATCATTCTGGACAGCTTTGATCAAGCAAAAAGAAATATAGAAAAAATCGGTAAAATTACTGGAAAATACAATGTAGAAAACATCATTCAACAATATGAAACAATCATGGACACAAGCATTCAACGAGTTAAAATATACAAAAACAATAGCTCGGCAGGTTCTGCTTCTGATGAAGCATTTGATCAGGAGTACGAAGAATTTGTAAAAACTGCAGACGAAGCACGTCTATTGATCGACCGATTGGTCAGCCAGGCCGTGATCAACTTCAGAGGTGATATAGAAACAAATTTCATATGGATGAGCCTTATTAGCGGAATCAGCTTACTCTCTGCTTTCATTATTGCCAACCGGATCTCACGCAGCATTTCTAATCCAATTACAGAAAGCATTGCTTTTGCGAGTGCTTTAGCAAATGGAGACATGTCACGCGATTTTAATTTAAATACGAAAGACGAATTTGGGCAATTGGGTACGGCCCTGAATCACATCTCTTCGAACCTTTCAGTCATGATCAACCATATCAAGGATAATTCCTCAACCCTTGCCAGCGCATCTGAAGAACTATTTGCCATATCAAGTGAGTTAGCCAAAGGGACCGACCAAATGAATAACAAGTCTAAAAATGTCTCCACCGCGTGCCAAAATATCCTGGATAATATTCATATGGTTTCTTCGTCTGCGGAAGAAATGAGTGTCAATACATCCTCTATTTCATCCGACACCGTACAAATTTATGACCGCATGAACTCCGTTGCGGCTGCGGTAGAAGAAACGAGTGTTGCGATTAGAGATATCGCTAAAAATGCGGAAGGAGGTGCAACAACGACACGAAAAGCAATGGAGATGGCTGCAGTTGCCACTCAGACAATTAATACGATGGAGGCCGCAGCTCAGGATATAGGAAAAGTCACTGACGTGATCCAAAACATCTCTCAGAAGACAAATCTGCTGGCCCTGAATGCCACCATTGAAGCGGCAAGGGCTGGCGAGGCAGGAAAAGGGTTCACCGTTGTCTCTAATGAAATTAAGTTGCTTGCAGACCAATGTTTCAAGTCGGCATCAGAAATTGCGGAGCGTATTTCGGAAATCCAGAAAACAGCACAAAAAGCCGTCATCGTAGTCTCGGATGTTGCAAAGACCATTGATAGCGTCAACGATTCGGCCGACAATATTGCGGTAGCCGTCGAAGAGCAAAGTAGCATCACAGACAATATCTCTGCCGACATTTTAAGCACAACCAACAGCTCCATGAGCGCATCAAATTCCATAAAAGAGCTTGCTATTGGAGCAACCGAGATGTCTAAAAAAACCACGGAAATGGTCGCTGACATCGGAGAAGTGTTCTCAGATGTCAGTGACATTGATCTCTCTCTGAATGAGACCTCTACTGGTGTTCGACAGATTACCGCAGCAGCGGGGGATCTGTCGAAGCTCTCGGTGAACTTGCAAGCCCTGATCGGAAAATTCAAGGTCAAGGCTTGAAATAGAAAGTCCTCTTCTCGAGGGAGAACGACCTCTATAAAAGGCCGGCTTTTTCCTCATAAATGCGACAACATTTTTTAGTTCCTTCATGAAACCCGCTTGACAATCTCAATATTTGGGAATATAATCCCAAATATTGAGACGGAGGCTTCTGAAAATGAAAAAATTATCACACCAATTCCTGTTTATAATTCATGTATTCTTTCTAATTTTGACTCTGCTCCCTGTTACAAAAGCCAGTGCAAACTCTAAAGAGAATAAAGCCCGGCCTTGGTGGGGAGAAGTTGAAACCGGATTGATCTACGATAACAACATCCTTCAAGTGGACAACAACAAAGAATCTGATGTCATTTCAGAATCGAGCCTCTTTATGGCCTATCAAGCGAAAGCAATCAAATGGCACGCCCTGGCAATTTTGGATCGGTATTTGGACAACAGTGAACTTAGCTATTCTTATTTTGAAATCGGAGCGGAACGGGCCTTGAGTCAAAATTATTACGGCAATCTCTCCTTAAATATTTCACCCACTTCCTCTATTGATAAACAAGATCCCAATCGCCCTCCGTTTTCTTTAGGCTCTTACGGCCTTAATCTTTTAGTAGAACGGGACACAGCAAAATTTGGCACCATCGGCCTGAATTTTGCCTATACACGACTGGACTACGATCCTCCTTTTGACGCAAAAGACAGCACCATTTACAGTCTGAGTCCTTCACTTTTTTATCGCATAAACCGCTCTTGGCATTTTTTCAGCGAATACAGCTATTCCTTAGGAAAGGCGCGTCGCGGATTAATCCCGGTTGGTTTAAACCTAGCTGACGATGACATTTCCTATAAAGCACACTCACTTTCCCTACTGACCGTCCATAAACTGTCAAAAAAAACAAGCCTTCGGTTTCGCTATAAAATACGTCAAAAACGCTTTACACCGGATGCAAGAGATACTTTTCATCTAGGAAGAAAAGACACAACCCACTCCATTTATGCCGAAATCAAACAGTGGCTCATGAAAGGCATCGTAGTTCGGGGTCGGGTTAACCGGGTTTCAAAAAATTCAAATAGATCTTTTGTCGACTTCGACGAAAACCTGATTACGCTCTCGATCGCGTATCAATTTTAAGGAATCGGCCGATGATTTTCATCAAAGCACAGGACATCTGCTTTCTCAGAAGTGAAGAGATGGATTGCCCATTTCGGGCGGGTTTTACAGATAGGCAGGGAATCGCCGTATTCTCAGCTGATGTAGTCAATAAATTACGGCATCACCATGTTTATTAACCGGCGATTAAGGGTTCCCATTCACCATGACGCCAATCAGGAGGATCAAAAAATGAAAAAAATCAACTGTTCACAAGTTTTAAGCGGGGGGCTTGCCCTTGCCCTTCTATTGTCAACGCCTGTTTTTGCAGCGGGTCTTGATGACAATCAGACAGACAGGGTAGGAATGAACGATGACTTCGGTGCCGACGGACTGAAACGCCGGGGCGACGGATCAATCGATGACAATCTGACAGGCAGGACAAGAACGAACGATGACCTCGGCACCGACGGACTGAAACGCCGGGGTGACGGATCAATCGATGACAACCAGACAGGCAGGACAAGAACGAACGATGACTTCGGCACCGACGGACTGAAACGCCGGGGCGACGGTTCAATCGATGACAATCAGACAGGCGAACATCATAGATCGGAGCGGCGTAGCCGGGGAAGAGATGACAATCGAAGCCATGAAGTGAATGATGACCATGGTCGTGGCCGGGGAAGAGATGACAATCGAAGTCATGAAGTGAACGATGACCATGGCCGGGGAAGAGATGACAGTCGAAGTCATGAAGTGAACGATGACCATGGTCGTGGGGGAGATGACAATCGAAGTCATGAAGTGAATGATGACCGTGGTCGTGGGGGAGATGACAATCGAAGCCATGAAGTAAATGATGACCATGGTCGTGGGGGAGACGATAGTCGCTAAGAATCGCTTTCCATTTCGGGATCATCTCCTCGACATCCGAGATGATCCCGAAGGCTCTGTTGCAAAACCCTGATTTTTGAGGGTTTTATAAAATCTGCGTGTTGTAATTACAAGGAGTTATGGTCATGAAAAATCTTGTTTTTGATTTTTTGAAACAGAGCGGAAACATCAAACCACGCTGACGGACGGGATACTGTGTAAAAACGGTTAGCTCTTTCCTCCTTTTTTGAGCAATTAGATGTTCAAAAACTCGCCAACTTATGGATAAAAGTTAGCAAGATGTGAAGCCCTCAAAAACACGTTATTCCCATTTATTTTCAATAAGATAGAAGACTTTTTTAGATTTTTAAGAAAAAACTTGTTTTTTATCGTGTTAAGTATTACATCTATGTCATATTAACTTAACAAATTAAAAATCAATGAAAACCTCACAAAATCCAAACCATCCCGTACTCGGTTCAAGCATCAAAGTCGATCCCATCCGATCCAAAGCCGCCATTGAAAATATCAAAAAAATCCTCATGCACCAGCCCCGAAATTATTGTCTTTTTACCTTAGGCATCAATACGGCCTTTCGCGCCAATGAGTTGCTCTCCATTCAGATCGAACAGGTCAACCACCTCAAAGCCGGGGGAGAAATCGATCTGAAGCAGAAAAAAACAAAAGCATACCGAAGGGTCAAGATCAACAAAACGGCTCTGGCCGCGCTGAAGTTTTGGCTCAAGGACAGTGACCGAGTGGACGGCCCTTTGTTTTATTCTCAAAAAGGGACGGTCTTGACGGTACCGAGCGTCACCCGCCTCGTCAAAGGATGGTGTGCCGATGTCGGCCTCAAAGGGAATTACGGCAGCCACACTTTAAGAAAGACATGGGGCTATTGGCAGTATAAAAACCAGACACCGATTCCGGTGCTCATGGAAGCCTTTGGGCATGCGAACCAACAACAGACTTTAGCCTATCTCGGCATCCAAACAAAAGAAATCTCCCAAATTTACAATTTGGAATTATAGGGCGGTGCCTCCGCTCCCCTTTGTCGTGGTTTACCCTCTTATAAATTAACACCCTACTCCGGGCAACATTTCCCATGAAAAACGACCGTTTTCCGCGATTACATTGAGGAGACAGGATTTAGAACCGATATTGTAAAACAGGATTACATCTACTCGCACTCAACTTTAGAGATGAGATATATTGAGGAGTACGGGCCGATGAAGCGACGGTCTTGCTCATTTTAAAACCGTCAGTTCACCCCCGTATCGATGGGTGCGTGGGGATAGTCCGTCTGGCGCTTCTGGAAGGAAAGAATCGGGAGTTTCTGAATCACGCCAGCGTCGATACTCACAGCCCGTCGAATGGTCTCATTTTGCTGCCAGCTCTCACGGCCCGCCGTCACAGTTTGTAAATGGATGATGAGCGCGGCAGAGATAGAGCGCGAGGCACTTTCCCATAGATAGCTGGGTGTATGATCCACGGCGTAGTAATTTACGCTTCCAATTTTAAGCATTGGATTTTTGAATGTGGTGGGTTTGGCAAAATAGAATCCCATCCCTTTGTCGCAACTGACATCGATAATCAGACAGCCGGGTTTGAGGCATGAACTTTCCTCTTTGGTCACGAAGTGGATGGGATGATCCGTTTCTTGAAAGATTCCGTTTATGATGATGTCTGATTCGCTGATTAAATCAGCCAGGGGGCGCTCAGACCCATCGTGCTCCACCACTAACATACGCGCTTCGCCCTCCTTGCCCGCCCGAATACGGACATAATGACAGTCAAGCACTTCCTCGCGCACCTCGTGGTCGGGGCGTTGAATGCAGATGGTGATATCTCTAAACCCATGTGCTTTTAGGGCGTATATGGCCCCACGGCTGACTGCACCAAAACTGAAAATGATCGTTTTGCGGAGGTTTCCGTAGTGCCCGTCGATCCCTTTAAGTTGTAGGGCATGTATGACCCCGCAATAACCAGCCATCTCGTTATTCTTATAGAATGTGTGGCGGCCCATTTCCCCGTTGGGCGTCCAAACAAACATTTCCTCAAAGGCGATGAGGGTCTGCTTCCGATCGATTGCAACCTGGGTAATAGACCGTTGCTGTGCGCAATGCACCCAGCCCCAGAGGATTCCCCCTTCACGTAGTTCTTGTAGATCCGCTACGGTTGGCTTGGGAATAACAACCGCGCCCATGTCGGCCAATAGTTCGTGGCGTGTGGCAATCCCACCCGTCTGAGCCGCAATTTCAGAGTCTGCGATATCGAATGGTTCACCATAGCCCTCCTCAAATATCAGTTGGCGGCGAATTTGTTCTGGAAGGCGTAACAAATGCTTTGGATGTATTGGAAAACGGTGCTCATCCTCTTTGTGTGATGTCCCAATAACTCCCAATGTTAATTTACTCATATCGTTTCCTTTTTTTGAGGTATTCAAAGCTTGTGACTTCATGAAGGCATCACGAGTAAATGCAGCAATTAGGCGACGTTCGCTCAGGCTCAGACGTAATTATCAAATTGGAATCGCGCCACCCTCTTTAACAACTTCGACTGACCCGACGGCCCCCGAAGGTGGGCATCCAATAAAATCTGTTCTCTAGATCGTAACGAATTAGACGACTGATTGCAATTCTATCGCTAGGGTTAAATCGAAAGCGCCCAGCATTTACGACTTAAAGCCGATCGCTTCGACTCCCCCGTAAGCACTGATCTTTTGGCTGAATGAACAGTATTGATGCACTCATGCAAACGAAAAACGTTCTTTTTGATGAGATATATTTTCAAATGTTATCGATACGGACTTCGGTGTATTGCTATTTTACATAAATATGGAAGCGGTCTTCAGAATCACTGTACTGGAATTTGAATCCCGCTTCTCCCAACAGTTCCTGAATGGCCTTCCCTCGAAAAAGCCTGAAGCGGTTCCTGTGTGTGGCAAGCACCTCCCCGTTCTTTTTGAAGATATAGTCCTTTTCGATAAAATCCCCTTTTTCGCTTATTTCTTGCGAATAAACGATCTGGTTCGGCAGCGCCCTTTCAAAGTCCTGATGGACGCCCTGAACGCTCATAATAAAAAGTGCCTTTTCTTCCAGATGCTCAGCCACACGCCGGAGGCCCTTGATATTCTCTTGGGTATCCGTAAGATGGCTGACCAAGATGTATTCCTTGCCGGTGTTCACAAATCCCCAGACACCCCCATTTCCAAAGGCGGCCTCAAAACGACTTCCCAATGCTAATGTTGTCACATCTTGCTCTAAAAGTTGAACGTTCTGAGGAAGCCGTCCTTTTGCCTTTTCCAACATGGATGCCGTAAAGTCGATGCCAGTAAATTCACAGTCTGGGTGATAATGTAAAAGTTTTTGAGCGATGAGTCCGGTCCCGACTCCAAGTTCCAGGATTTTTTTTCTGCCCTGGAGAATCGTGGTCAAGGATTTTGCAATGGCATCATAGTCATAGTAGCCCGAGGTCATCAATGCATCATAGTATTCACTCATGCTCGTGTATTCATTCATTTCATAAACCGTCCATTGAATTGTGGGTCAAACCTAATTTTCTGCTCTAAAACCTGAATCTGCTGTGCGTGCAGAACGTGCAATGGCTCCACCGGCACGTTCACTCATCAGTCGTTGTTGCTTGTATCCAAAGACCAGTTCCCATGCATCTGAGGGATATCGCTTCGACAAGGGCAGGGCGATATCATGAAGCATCCAACGACCGTGCCGCGCATCTTCCTTGATGTGTAGATCCCAATACCCCATGGCAGACTCAGACAAATCGAGTCGCCTCGCGGCGGCAGAATAATTCCGAAACGCTGAAGGGATCGCGACTTCGGTATAGAGCAATCCGCCGATGTAGCGGAGATAGTATCGTTTTCGCTCGGTCAGAAGAAAGCTGTGATTGATGCCCGCGAGAACCTCCCATGGCACAGCGTCGATATAAGCTTCTGGTGCCGTTTGCATGTCAAATTCATTGAGCATGGCCTCAAAAAAGGTCGAGTGTTTCCGTGAAAGACGTCCATTTCCATATTCCTCTAGAAACAGTTTCGTCAAGGTGGCGTGAATCTCGTTCGCAACTCCCCCCAGCATCCGCGATAGCTGACTGGCTTCAACCAGGCCATCAAGCGATGCAATCTCCAGAAGCCGCCGGTACCCTGCTTTCCCCATTTGATCACGAAAGAATAGACCCACTTCAGAGGGCTTTGAGTCCAAATCACTTTTGGCCTCCTCCTTTAAGCTTTCCTCAACCGTGAGTTTTTTTAAAGCGAATAGATCAAAGTGTTGCGTTTCCCATGCCTGCCATGCCGCTTCAATTTTGTCGCGAATGCCTTGAAGATAATAGGAGCGTTCATTCTCATAAAGCTTCAAATCGTCATACCAGAAAAGCTTGAGGCGATTGATCCGATAAAGGATTCTTTGTGAAAACCGGTGGGCGGTTTTCGAGACTGGGGAATCTTGGTAAGCAGCGACCAGCGCCTGTTCCAGCGCTTGCTCAAAACATTCCGTCATTGGAGAGAGTTCACTCAGATTTTTATCCAGCGCCTCTGTTTCAAGGAGTGTCTCAAATAGCTTTTCAGCATCTTGATACCTTGAATACCTTTCTTTCTTGTCCTGAATTTCGCCAGGAAATTTTATCGGTGCTGTTGTCGGTTTATGCATCAAGAATGTTTTGAGGAGGAAGGGCAACTTTCATATTGATTTGATGTCAGTCCTTTGTGAGAGTAGATCCATTGTAGAAACGTGGCTCCGATGGTGTCAAGCAGGGGTCCCTCAGAAAACGGAAAAATCGGACACTCAGATCTGGGAAGCGACCAGAAAACACCCCTTTTCAGGCTAGAGCGTC
The DNA here is from genome assembly GCA_029261215.1 of Nitrospirota bacterium. Classification (GTDB taxonomy): domain Bacteria; phylum Nitrospirota; class Nitrospiria; order SBBL01; family JAADHI01; genus JAADHI01. The sequence continues at coordinate 10,962 of JAJDBT010000035.1, forward strand.
CCTCCCCTATTTGTTCTTTCATGCATCAATATTCTCCCGAACGACCTTCGTATTCGGGTGATCTTTGCCTAATCGTATTTCAAACATTGTAAGCACCTCGGAATAAAATTCAATACCCATATCTCAGATCCACGATTTCTAAAAACAGGGTCAGATCTTGAATTCGCATCCTCATGAGTGGCACAGAACCCAAAGAGCAATCGCCCGAAGAAGTCTCTAGTCCTCCCTTCCATCGTAGCATCGATACTCAAAATTGATTCTGTCGCAAATTTGCATGTGAGGCGAATAGAGGTATAGATTGCTCTCTCTGAGCAAAACTCAGGAAGATGATTTTAGAACTTTAAAACCGTGAAAAGTCAATCGATAAACCGTTTTTTCTACAGGCACGTTCGGCTAAAAATGAACCCATCGCCTAAAACATTTGGTTTAATTTATGATGTTCGAGAGCTTTGACTGAAGAAATTTGTGTACACGGACTTGGCGGTAGCCAGACAATTCTATACGCATATTTGTGTTAATTCTTGCTAAAGAAGGAAAATTTTATGGATATTTTTTTGATGCAGTTTCTAGAGATTAACTGGGAACAGATCATATTCACAAGCACCCGAATCTTGCTCATTCTGTTTTTGGCATGGTTCGGCATGGTTGTTTTGCGGAAGATATTAAGACAATTTGAACAAGGTCTGCTTAAACAAAGTAAAATGACAGGGGAACCCTCTTCGGAGTCCGAAAAAAGGGTGGAAACCTTAATTCGCCTAGTAAGACAGGCTGCTCTTATTGTCCTTTGGGTCACCACAGTTCTTATTATCCTAAATGAGATAGGTCTTAATATCGGGCCGATCCTCGCAAGTGCCGGTATTCTTGGACTAGCGGTAGGTTTTGGGGCACAGAACCTGGTCCGGGATTTTATTTCAGGGTTTTTCTTTATACTTGAAAATCAAGTTCGTGTTGGTGATGTCGCCATCGTAAATGGCACTGGTGGTCTGGTTGAAAGAGTTAATTTCCGAACCATTGTATTGCGCGATTTAGAAGGAATTGTTCATGTTTTCCCAAATGGAGCTATATCAACACTGAGCAATTTGACCAATGAATGGTCTGCTTATGTGTTTGATATCGGGGTTGCGTATAAAGAAAATACGGACAAGGTTATTGAAGTGATGAATAAAGTGGGTTCTGAAATGAAACAAGATGAAGTACTTGGAGCTTTTATGCTTGAAGAACCAGAAATATTTGGAGTAGATAAATTTGATCACTCTGCGGTTGTTATTAAAGGCAGGATCAAGACACAACCCATCCGCCAATGGCAGGTAGGAAGAGAATACTTACGCAGAATCAAATTGGCTTTTGATCATGCTGGGATCGAGATCCCATTTCCACACCAAACCATCTATTTTGGAGAAGCGAGTAAACCAATCGAAGTCGCTCTTTTAGAAAAACTGAAAGGAGAAAAATAGTCACGTAATCTTCGAACTTTTTAAAATACTTCAGCAGACCAGAATGTGAAATGTTCGAAAAAACATGAAGTTCTCACCCCAGATTCAAGTTTGAAGGGCGACATATTATTTTGGGAAGAATTCGTAATCAGCAGGTCGATGGTTCTATTCGACGATCGCCTACCAAGCTTTTACAATGACGAGTACCTTCGCACATTTCTCATCCATGCCCTCATCGTTGCGGAGGTGTTTATACCCCGAGGGCAGGCTGCGCGCTAAAAACTGGCTCAACCCACCCGGTATCATTCGGCGACAGCGATCACGAAGAGCACAGCATAGTCTTGTTTCTTACAGCCCGCGACGGGAGGCATCACCCCGCCGGGAGCAACCGGAAACGCGGCCTTCTGCACCTTTGCCGGAGAACATGAAGCATCACCGGTCGCGGGTGTATAACGCGCGGAGCGGCACGCCAGGTGCGTCACGTCATGGAGTGTCGCGTTGTCAGCAAGCTCCCAGCGCATATTTCCATCCTTTTCAGCCGGATGAATGGTCAGCACGGTCGTGACATCCCGATTACCCGTAACCTTGTATTTTCCAGGAGAGACCGGAAATTCTGGCTGCTCCATGATCAGGCCGTGCTCCTCCAGCCACCAGTCTGTACGGTCAAATTGCCAGCGTGCCGGTGCGACGCCATTCGCCGCCTCCAATTCCTCAAAGTGCTTTAAACTTACTCCCCGAGGACCCGGATCCAAAGGCCAGAGGCCCCACAATTCCGCGCCGTTCCCGGAGTTCGCATCTGTAGGCCCTAGTGCCGCGATAAACTGCGTTGAAATGGATTGAAACTTTGGCTGACTTCCGTTTGCGGTATAAAGCGACTGAATAAAGACGGCGATCACCACGAGCAATGCGATCACAAGGCCTGTCCGGCTCATATCAAGCATCTTTCCGCGCGTTGAGAAGCATCCAGTCCCCCACTGTAAAAGGGGGCGGATAATGCGTTTCCTGAAATTAGAAATCATATTTCAACTTTCTGGCGCGAGCTTGCGAGCGTCCAGAGGCCGTAGAGAGCGAATTTAATGACTTTGTTTATGCATTAGTAATTCGGAGCAATTCGAGGACTCCCTTGCCATTGAAAACTTGCCAGCAAATCATTGCTTAGTTCAACTAGAATGTTCAACACAGATGGGCTTATTTCCACTCTCTGGTAGCTTCCATCGTCAATTGTGTAGCAGAGCTGGTTCTTTTCTAGGTTGCTGAGTCCTAAAAATCCGTTGGTTTCCATTTTCTTACCTTGCTTCTTTTCTTTCCAGCTTCCGTAGCCACGGGAGCGATCCTCAATGTGCAAGGCTGAATTTCTGATTTTTCTAACTGAAGGCAGCAGTCTATTAAACTTTTCAAGGCAATGTTGAACTTGTTCAGGAACCCCTTCGTATACTGAAATTTCCTCTAGAAACTTTCCAAATGAATCTACTGCGTACACAAATGTATGCGCATGAATAAAAGGTATCTTATGGATATAAGATCTTGGCAATATACCAAGATCCGCTTTCTTTAATCTTAATTGCTTTTCAAAAAGCGCCCTATATTTGTCGGAGTCATAATGATAGTCATCTCCAACCTCTTTACTTATTTTTTCGGCAATTTGACGTCGGAGCTCAGCATCTTGCTCCCATTCTTTTTGTAGATCACCAAAATTATCTAGGGATGCTTCAAACCATGATAGTGATATGGCGGCTTCCGTGACTATCCCTTCGAGACCTCTAATAATACTTTCAATTTCACGTTTACTTTCTTCATTTTCAAATTGAAGCCATGTTCCAGGATAATGCAGTGCAAAGATATACACGCTCTTCCTCATATATAACAACCAAGGACCTAATACTGCCAGATAAGATCCGCCGAGATCAATCCGGCATCCTTGATCAAGGTTCATAACAGCACTTCTGAATCTCTCTTCCACAAAGATCTCGACTTATACGCATCAGAGCATATTCGCAAAAAAAACCGGGGCGCATCATGCTAAAACATTCAGATAAGAATCAGAACATGCCATTTGAAAAAACATGATCTTGTGGCCTTACAGTGGGCTCTTATTTCTCAAAACCTTAAGGATAGAGAAACAGGGTGATTGTGATGGCTTTGTGATAAAAAAGGCACTTCAGCGATCAAGTATTTGTTTTTTAAATGATAGAAACAAAGCAAAAAGAAAGGGTTACTGAGCAAGAAATTGCCGGACCTTTTCCTCAAGTTTTGTAAGGCCATGACGTCGCCCTTCGCTGATGGCCTCTTCAAGGGGCAGGCCATTTATCCAAACGGCCCTTAACGCAATCAAGGCCCCAACCCTGTTGCTGCTGGAGCAATGTAGCAACACTTTTTCTTTTTCCAGTTTTCGTAACAAATGATCGAGTAGCTTGACATTGTCCCGCGTCCAATCTTCCGGGCCGCTGATCGGAATATTGTAGTACGCCATGTTCGCCTGGGTCACAACGGCCGCTTCATTCAACTCGGGGGTTTCCGAGGGTGGACGCAGATTAATGAGATGGCGAACCCCTGCTTTTGCCAAGATCGCAAACGATTCGCGCTTCGGCTGACCAGCTGTGTACAGGTTTTCAGAGACATGCTGCAATGCTTGAATGTCTTTTAAACTCTCAGGGAGATCGGCAGCATGTCCTGCGAATCCAGAACACAACACCATCCATAAGGCGAGGTAAAGCTTCATCACCGACTTCTTCATCTTCTTTTCTCCGTTCTCTGTGAAACGTTCCTCTGCTCGCCAAAGGACTCTTGTTGTTATAACATGAATCAAAGCGCTGGAGAAACAGGGGGCTATATGAGGTATCGGCTCAATTTGCTTTGGGACGATACACGCTTTCAGGGGCAGAGGTATTCTGGCCTTTTCAGACCGAGGTAAGACCTTCGAGTCAATGGGATTGCAATGGACCGGAAATTAGATTCAAAAAAAACAAGATATTTAGAATGACCTTAAACCGCACTTAAGTGATTTTGTAATACGCGCGATACCAATCGACAAACTTTTCAATCCCCACCTCAATGGGCGTTTCGGGCTTGAACCCCACGTCTTTGATCAAATCATCCACATCGGCATAAGTCGCGGGAACGTCTCCCGGTTGCATCGGCTTGAGACGGCGCTCTGCCTTTTTACCCAGAGCATTTTCCAGAGCCTCGATCATCCCCAACAATTCGACTGGATTGTTATTCCCGATGTTGTAAATTTTATAGGGTGCGGCGCTGGTGGCAGGATCGGGATGATCACCCGTCCAGTCCGGGTTCGGTGTTGGAATATTTTCTGTGACACGCAGGATGCCCTCTACGATATCATCGATGTAGGTAAAATCGCGGCGCATTTTTCCGAAATTAAAGACATCAATCGGCTCTCCCGCCAAGATGGCTTTTGTAAAAAGAAAGAGGGCCATGTCGGGTCGCCCCCAGGGGCCGTACACCGTGAAAAAACGGAGACCCGTGGTCGGAATTCGAAAAAGGTGGGAATAGGTATGCGCCATCAGCTCATTGGCTTTTTTGGTCGCCGCATACAGTGACACCGGATGATCGACATTGTCATGAACCGAGAACGGCATGCGGGTATTCGAACCATAGACCGAACTGGAAGAGGCATAAACCAGATGAGGGACTTTTGAGGCCCGGCACCCCTCCAGAATATGACAGGTGCCCACGAGATTACTCTCGATATAGACATGGGGATTTTCAAGACTGTACCGTACTCCGGCCTGCGCCGCGAGATGAATCACCCGATCAAATTGATTACTTTTGAAAAGCTGTTCTATCGCCGGGCGATCCGCAAGGTCGCATTTCACAAAACGAAACCCCGCTTCTGATTCTAACTGCTTCAGACGGTTGGACTTCAACTGCACATCGTAATAATCACTCATACTGTCGAGCCCCACCACGGTCGCCCCCGCAGCAAGAAGGCGCTTCGCCACGTGAAAACCAATAAAACCCGCCGCGCCCGTTACCAAATAATGCATACATCCACTCCCGTCATTAAATTATTTTCAAAAATCGATCTTAAACGGATTCAAGTCGTACGACGATCAAACAACCGCTTACAAACGGCCATCCACCCATGAGCGATCAAACAAATGTTTTACATCATAAACAACATGTGTCGGTTTTGCGTATTTTATTAAATCAGCCTCAGACCATTTTTTAAATTCATTATGGCCCACCGCTAAAACAATCGCATCATAATAGTGTTCCTGAGGCGGCGATACCAGCGTCAGTCCATACTCTTCTTGAACCTCTGCGACATTCGCCCAGGGGTCATAGATATCGACATCCATCCCGTAGTCTTTAAATTCATCCACAATATCAATGACACGCGTATTGCGAATATCGGGGCAATTTTCCTTAAAGGTGATTCCGAGCATTAAAATATGACTTCCGCCAACCCGCACGTTTTTTTTTGACATCAGCTTGACGACTTCTCCTGCAACATAACGACCCATATTGTCGTTAATGCGCCTCCCTGCCAGAATGACTTCAGGGTGATAACCCACCTCTTGCGCCTTATGGGTCAGATAGTAGGGATCAACGCCAATACAATGCCCTCCAACCAGACCTGGGGTAAAAGGCAAAAAGTTCCACTTGGTTCCGGCCGCTTTCAAGACTGCATCGGTATCAATACCCAGACGATTAAAAATAAGCGCAAGTTCATTGATCAGGGCAATATTGACATCCCTCTGGGTATTTTCGATGACCTTTGCGGCTTCGGCCACACGAATCGATTCGGCCCGATGCGTCCCCGCCTTAATAACCGTCCGATACAAGGCATCGACGGTTTCCAAGGTCTCCGGGGTCGATCCTGACACAACTTTAAGAATATCAGTGACAGTGTGTTCTTTATCTCCGGGGTTAATCCGCTCTGGAGAATAACCCGCAAAAAAATCCTGATTAAAGACCAAGCCCGATTTTTTTTCTAAAATGGGGACACAAACCTCTTCCGTCACGCCTGGATAGACAGTCGATTCATAGACAACAATATCGCCCTTTTTTAAAACAGCGCCCACTGTTTCAGAAGATTTTTGAAGCGCACCCAGATCCGGCCGCTTGTACACATCAATGGGAGTGGGCACCGTCACGATAAAGAAATTACACGCACGGATGTCATCCGCCTTTGTCGTAAAAGAGAGCTGCGGCACACTTTTTAATTCCGCCTCGCTGACCTCCAGGGTCGCATCAACCCCCTTTTTCAATTCCGAGACACGCGCTTCATCAATATCAAAACCCAGGGTCTCAAAATGCCTTCCAAATGCAACGGCCAAAGGAAGACCGACATACCCCAAACCAATCACACCAACTTTGAACAACCCTTTTTCCAAGGCCATTTTAATACCCTTTCTCAACAGCAGAATCGTTATGTATGTTCAATACGTTCAAAGAATCAAAATGAACGACCGTATTTGGCTAAAACGGTTTATCTTTCTTAAATAAATGAGGACACAAAGAATTTCCGAGTTGAAACAAGGCTCTCTGAGAAACCTTGTAAAAGAATCATACCATTGAGACTAAACTTGATCAAGTCAACAAGGACTCTTTGTTAAGAGTTAATAATGTGTCCGGTATTTAGCACATAGACTGTCCGGATTATTCTGTCCTAGAAAGAGGGGGTGGGATGAGACGGACAAAACTGCTAGAGGAGACACGAATAATGAGATTTGAAGAGATCTATAGGC
>JAJDBT010000036.1 GCA_029261215.1 Nitrospirota bacterium
CGGGTCAGCCTATTGCGTTTCATCAACTTTTATAATACCGTCAAACCCCACAAGGGCATCGACGGCATGACGCCATATGAAAAGCTCTTTGAACACTTTTATGAACGAACAAATCTGTAAACAACGCGGTGATTTCTAACAACTTAATCATTTCCTTTTTTAACAATTATTTCCCCTCGTTTTTTCTTTTGCTGCTCTGGTTGAGCCTGTAGCTATCGCCGTTCATCTCAAGGATGTGGACGTGATGGGTGAGCCGGTCTAGAAGCGCACCGGTGAGTCTTTCTGAGCCGAAAGTCTCGGGCAAATAAATAATGTCCGACAGTCCTATTGTCGCGTTACCTACCTTGTAGGGTTTACGATCATCGAGGTGTGAAGCGGGTAGACCCGACCTATGCTGGTTTAAAGCGTTTAATGCGGCGCAGAACACCCTCACGGGCATCGAGTTGATGTGGATATCAAGAAAAAACGGATGGGGATTGAGGTAGGAGAAGAGGGTCGCACTGTGGCCGAACAGCTCTACGCCTTATAGCCTCCTAATCACCTTCACGATGGGGCATAACCCGCCAAAAATCCCCTCTGAAAATATTTGCGACAGAACCTGTCTTTGTCCCTTCTTTTGGCCCATAGGTTGTTTTTCGGGATCTAAAAACAGATGTGCTAAGACGCTCCGCGGCCAGCTAAAACAACAAAGATGGTTTTTAAAAAGATCTTAACGTCGAGTTGTAAGGACCAGTTGTCGATATAGCGAAGATCCAGCTCCATCCATTTTTTGAAATCGCTGATATTGTTCCGACCTCGGATTTGCCAAAGACAGGTGAGTCCGGGTTTCATGGAGAGGCGACGGCGATGCCAGCGTTCATATTGCTTAAACTCTTCTGGAAGGGGTGGGCGGGGACCCACAATACTCATATCGCCCATTAAAACATTATAAAGCTGGGGGATTTTATCCAGGCTCATGCGGCGAAGAAAACAACCAATAGAGGTTAATCGTGGATCATTGGCAGCCTTGAAAGCGGGTCCGTTCATTTCATTTAAGTAAGCCACTTCAGTTTGTCTTTCCATGGCATCCCGACACATGGATCGAAATTTATAGAGAGTGAAATGCCGACCTTTGAGACCGACACGGGTTTGTTTGAAAAATACAGTTCCTTTTGAAGTTGATTTTATAGCAAGGGTGATCAAGAGCATGAGAGGAAGAGACAAGATAATAAGGATTAAGCCAATCACAATATCAAAAAGACGTTTGGACATCAGAAGGAACTCATTGTGAGGCGTGGTTGTAAAGGTGAGGAGCGGCACACCGTGAAATTCGTCCAGATGAACCTTGGCAAGCATGTGCGGAAAAAAGTTAACGGCGATACGGGTTCGAATGCCTTGTTCTTCACATAATAGGAAGATTTCTTCGAGTCCTCCCAATTGTTTCCTGGAGACCGCAAAAATTAATTCATCGATCACATGCTGCTCCAGCATGTGAGGCAAGTCGGTTACCGTGCTTATCACTGGGACATTTTTAACCTCTTTGAGGCGGACATCTGGTAATTCGCTCACAAAACCAGTGAGGCGCAGTCCCCATTCCTTGTGCTGGTCGATCAAATCTTTCATCTCTCTTGCACGTCGGCCAGTGCCGACAATAACGATATTCCTAAAATTAAACCCTTTTCTTCTGACATATTGTGCCCATAATCGAAGTAGAGACCGTTCTGTGATAATCAAAACCCAAGCGGTTACTCCAAATATGCCGATAAAAATACGACTGATATATTCCACTTTTAAAAGAAAGATGATGGACATGAGAATGAGCGGCCCCAAAAAAGAGGCACCTGTGACTTTCCAGGCTTCTTCTGCAAGCGTTTTTGTACGCTGAGATTCGTAGACTCTAAAATAAAAAAGGAGGATGGACCAAACGGGCAGAATGACGTAAAGCAGCCAGTCGGTTTGTTGTATTGAGAGGACAGGCCCAAAGTAAGGCGAAAAGTAGGCATCACGGATAAAAAAAGAAAGATAAAAAGCAATAACTAGAACTGTGATCTCTGTCAGATAAAGGAAAATACCGATAAGCATAGCTTTCTGTTTGAGCATGGTTACCCTAAGTGGAGCATATCAATGATAGGTATCAATCGGATTGGCAAGAATGTAAGTGAATCACGTACAGGGTCAAGTTACTAGCAGACGGGTTAAAAGGCAAGCAGATTCCTCATGTAAGGAGCGATTTTCCCGCAAAGCCCTCCAATTTTCTTTGTGACCTTCATTCCTCAATCACTTCGCCAGAGGCAAGGCGGCTTTTTCTAGCCTCTTTGCTGGTCTCTTCTCCCGCTCTCACAGGATAACCCCAGGCTTTTGGATGTTTCTTGCCACGATGGCTAAGGCACCGTATCGTTTGAATCCACTGATGCCATGGTCCTCGCAGCGATCTAAGCCGTGTACTTCCAGCGCGTTGATTACTACTGACTCCACCGCCGAGTGGTGATGCCTCGCCTTTATGGATACTCCGTGCTCATGCGATTTAAAGGCTTCCGACAACTTCCCTTTCCACGGCAGAAGGACATGTTCCAACAGGTTTGATGGTGAGTGAAACCCTTTGTCAAAACTGCACTGAGACAGGGGATCGTGCCTCTTCTTGCCCTCTTTGAGCATGAGAACCGCGACTTGTTCATCCGTCTCTTTTTCCATGACGCGATGATGCAGGATGAATCTATACTGATCTTCCAATATGCAGACCTTTAACCCCAACTCTACGGGCCCCTCGGCTTTTCCCTTGCTAATCCACTCTGTATGTTCTTCAAATATCGAGAAGACTGTTTCGTCATGTGGTATCGCCTCACCTCTCAGTATGCGATGCTCTATTTGATCGATTTCAGGTTTGCCATGGACAATATATTCCCCAATTTTTTTTAGCGTTTTTTCTAAACTCGGGTCTTCAAGGGTCATCGCTGCTTTGTCGAGGTAGGTGCCAACGACAGACAAGTAGGTTCGATGCGGTTCTTTGATGAGCGCGTCCTGCGCCTTTTTCTTCTTGTCCCCCTTCGAGATTACTCGTTTCATCTTCCGGAATAAACGCTTGGCTTTCCTAATGTTTTACCTGCTCTGTCTCCAATCGCTTATTCCGACCTTCTCGGAGAGCATGGCGGTCAGTGTAATGACTTTTCATGTGGTGTCAAGGGGAATGTCGTCCCGAGATTTCGGCTCAAGCCGGGTTTTAACGATATCCTGCTGGCCGATTTGAAGCTGCTGGGTTTCGATATGTCTCATTCTTGTCCATCAATGAAGTTTACTGGTGAGATGGGATAATTTAGCATATACCGATATGCAGTATAAAAAAATCTACCAGTAATTTTAATGACTTAGATGTTTTTAGGGTATTTTAAAACCAGAAGACCCCCCTGAAAAAGATATCTTCCTCCACGCAAAACCTACGGGATCCTGCGCTACTACAGGCTAAGGATACTTTCCGTTCAGGCACTAACTCGTAGCATCGTGTCTCAAATATATTGACATTTTACTTGTTATTTATTATTGTTATTGCCTCTCATTTAGATCTAGGTAAGCTGCGGGGATGGGTCTGTCCCGGGTCTCGCAATTCATTAAGGACGGGGCGAATATTTTGCAATACCCGTTGGGGATTAAATGCTTAATAGGACTGTTCAGCTCGGATGAAAAACATTGAAAAAATGGTATGTTGTTAATGCAAAGTCCCGACAAGAGAAGGTCGCGAAACAACGTCTTTTTCAGTTTGGGGTAGAGGCCTTCTTTCCAGAGTGCCAGGAAAATCGGCTGATTCGGGGAAAACATCAGGTTGTCACCGTTCCCCTCTTTCCCGGATATCTCTTTGCCCGATTTGATGTTATGTCACACTATCGGGCAGTGCGTTATTCCCATGGTGTGCGAGGGGTCGTTTCGTATGGTTCCGACCCGGTGGAGATGGATGAATCGGTGATTATTATGCTCAAATCGAATCTTGAAAATGGCCATGTCAATATACGACCACCCGCGTTTAAGCCGGGGCAGCCTGTTCGTATACAGTCCGGGTATTTTGAGGGATTGGAAGCTGTCTTTGAACGGGAAGTGGCTGCTCAACATCGAGTTATTCTTTTACTGAATACCCTTCATCAACATAAAGTGGTCATTGGGCGCGAGTGCATTGAAGCTCTGTAAAGCGACAGAGAGTGATCATGCTTTAACTGATGACGGTTCTTTGCCTGAATTGCTTTAGAGCTAAAGATATAGTTGTTGAAGCCATTTTTTGAATTCTGGATTGCGATCTTATTGCTGGTTTATTTTATGCCCCGGAATGGCGGCAGCTTGCCTTTAATCTGAATGCCCTGATATCCCCCACGGGGACAGATATCAGGTTGAACTCCCTTAGCCCCCTGCATTGCTCGATATCCAGAGGGAGAAGTCCTTCGAAAAGGATGTTAAAAAAGATGGTTCCAGCAGGATCTCTCAATCGCAAAATACGACGTAGTGGAGCGCAATATACTAATGTCTTTGTTGAAATGTTCTGTAACTTTTTCTTCCGGACTCTTCTTATTGGAATGCTAGTGAGTACCATTTCATGCACTTCCGCAGAAGCGAAGAAAGAAAAACATCTACAAAAAGGCATAGAATATGCGGCTGACGGGAAAAATAAAGATGCTGTCATCGAGTTTATGAATGTAGTGCAGCTTGACCCCGATAATACGGAGGTTAAATACCGACTTGGTCTTGTTTTTATGGAGATGGGTGGGTTGACTAACTACCGAAAGGCGTTTAAGGCATTCAGTGAGGCTGTTGCGAAAAGTCCTGACTTAGTTGATGCCCAGATTAAACTGGGAAACCTCTATCTTCTATCAAATCAGCTGGGAAAAGCGAAGTCTAAATTAAACCTCATTCTCGAGAAAGGAATTCAGAATCCGGAGGTGAGCCAGCTTCAGGCCAAGATTTACCTAAAAGAAGGTCATCTGGACGAGGCTGAGAAAGCATACCGAAATCTCTTGACGCAGGATTCAAGCCAACTTTCGGCCTATTTCGAGCTTTCCCGAATTCGTCTCAGCAAAAATGATCCCATAGAGGCTGAATTGCTTCTGAAAAAGGCCCTTGCCCTGGATCCTGAATCGCTCGAATCTCATTTGGCGCTCGCTCGTTTCTACGAGATGACAAAGCAGCATGACCAGGCAGAGTCTTTCTTCCAAGAGGCGATTGGTTTATTCCCAAAAAATAAGGCGCTCTACTTTGCTCTCGCCGGTTTTTACCTGCGACACAAACAGGTTCTCAAGGCAGAAGAACAGCTCATCAAAGCAACCACTCTTTTCGATAAAGACCCCGATCCTTTTATTGCACTGGGAGATTTTTATCAAGCTCATGGTTATCCGGAAAAGACTGAAAAAGCATTCCTTCACGCAAAGAAAGTGAAGCCAGACATCCTTGTTAGCAGGAAGAAGCTTGCAGATTTTTATCTGAAACAGGGAAAGAAAGAAGAAGCGCAGAAGATGGTAGAGGAAATCCTGGCAAAAAATTCTGGTGATCCCGATGCTTTCATTGTTAAAGGGCGGATCCTGCTCTCAGAAAGAAAGGCGGGCGAAGCGGCGACCCTCTTTCAAAAAGTCATACAAACGGAACCCTCCTACCCGCTCGCGCACTATTTCCTGGGACTGGCTCAACTTGCAGTGGGGAATACGCAACAGGCAAAAACGGAATTTTCCGAATCCATTAAGCAGCAACCTGGAAACCATCGTGCCCGTCTTCTCCTTGCGGAGCTTCATCTGAAGTCTCGTTCCTTTGACCTCGCACTTTCGGAGGCAGGGCAGGTTATTCAGAAAGATCCTTCCAATTGGAAGGCCCATACCCTCTATGGAAATGCTGCAGTTTTAAGTCGAAAGATTGAAGAAGGAGAGAAAAGCTATAAAAAAGTTATCGATCTTGCCCCGGAGGAGCCAATAGGATATTTCCGCTTGGGGGTACTTCGAATGGGGCAGCGAAAAAGCACCGAGGCCTTAACGCTTTTTGAAAAAGCGATGTCGATCAATCCAAACCTTATTGATGCCTTTTCACAGATTCTGCTCATTCACCTATCAAGAGGTGATATCCAGAAGGCCATTGAGCGGGTCTCGACACAAATTGACTTATCCCCCGAGAACTCAGCCTTTTATCATCTGAGGGGTAAAATTTACGCGAGTCAGAAGAAAGTCAAAAAAGCAGAGGCAGATTTCAAGAAATCGATCGAAGTGAATGCAAGCTATATGGCTCCATATCTTGATCTCGGCACCCTGTACTCTCAGAACAAACAGGTAGATGAGGCACTGGTGCAGCTCGGCGAGGCGATCAAAAAGAACCCGAAATACCTCCAGGCCTATATGTTGCGGGGGGTAATTTTAGAGTCACAAAACGACTATAAAAAGGCACAGTCAGCCTATGAAAAGGCTCTTGAAATCGACGGAACATTCGCCCCTGCGGCAAACAATCTTGCCTGGATCTATAGCGAGCATGGAGGGGACGTTGATCGAGCGCTCGCACTAGCCCAGATTGCGAAAGAGCAGTTTCCCGAGAGTCCATACATCTCCGATACGCTTGCCTGGATCTATTACAAGAAAAAAGCCTATCTCAAGGCAATCAGCCTACTAAAAGAAAGTGCAGAAAAGTTGCAAAAAAATCCAATCATTCTATATCATCTCGGAATGGCGTATGCGAAAGCAGGGGAAAGCGAACTCGCAAAGGAGGCGCTTAAGAGTGCACTCGATATTCAGAAAGTTTTTCCGGGCTCGGATGAAGCCGAAAAAACCCTAAAAGAACTTTTGTCGCCTTCCCTTCTCCTGGGGGGGCAACCTTCTGTTGAGAGGATGCTTCTATCTTCCATTTTTCCCTTCTCTGCTATTCAAAATTCTGCCTAGGGATTGGTGTAAAAAGAGATGAACGATATGATAAGACAAAGATCAAATATTGACGTTTCAGTCCATACAAACGCTACCCGGCCGCTTTGTGGTCTGAGTGCATGAGGTCTTCGCGCAAATTTAATTGCTTCAGAGGATAGATCTAATGGAGTCTAGAAGGAATAAGGGGAAAATGGATGAGCTAGAGCTACAAAATTTTGAAGAAGAAGTAGTCGTAGAACAGCAAGAATTTCAAGAAGTTGTCTTAGGATATATCGCAATATTGTGGAGACGAAAGATCTGGGTATTCATCCCTCTTCTGATGGGAACCCTAATTTCTGGTTTTCTAATCTACCACCTTCCGAACATTTATCGATCTAGCACCCTAATCCTAGTTGAGGCACAGCAAGTTCCGCAGGATTTTGTTAAATCGGCAGTTTCGGGATCAATTGAAGGACGTCTATCAACGATTAAGCAACAAATCTTAAGCCGGACAAACCTCCAAAAGCTAATCGATAAGTATCGTTTATATCAAAACATTGACTCAATGCCTTTACAGAATTTACGCACAATAGCCTCACCATTAAGCAGTGAAGAGACCATTGATTTAATGCGAAACAATATTAGCATAGAAACAATCGGCGAGAAAAAAAGTAGAGTTGATGCCTTCACGATCTCCTTTGATGGAAGAGCTCCAGAACTTGTAATGAATGTAACAAATGAACTGGCTTCTCTTTTCATTGAAGAGAATCTAAAGATACGGGAACAACTTGTCGAAGGAACAACGGTATTTCTAGAAAATGAATTAAAGACCTTAAAAAGTGTTCTGGAGAACCAGGAAAAACAAATTGGTGATTTTAAGCGAAGGTTTATTGGAGAGCTACCTGAGCAGCTTGATGCGAATTTAAGAGCGCTTGATCGATACCAAACAGATTTGTTAGCGATCAAGTATGCAAAGAGCGCTACGGCAGATCGGATTACGTCGCTCGAAAATACCTTGGAGGAATCGGGGCAAATGACCGGAGACACATCTCGTTCCGGTTCGTTTGGTCAGCCCAGGAGCCGCCTCTCAATTATTGAGCGCAAACTCTCGGAAGCTGAAAATAAACTGACTGAGATTCGCTTGCAGTATACGGAGGGCTATCCCGATGCCCAAATTTTGATACTCGAGATTAAGAATTTGAAAGAGCAACTCTTAAAGCAGCTTCCTGAAGATGGTGGTCAAAATCAATCGACTGAGATTCCAGTTGCCCCAGGGACATCTAGAATTGGCATTGAAGAGCCGATTCGGAAGGCAAAAGTAGAGTTGGAAAGATTAGAGGAACAGGAGGAAAGACTAAGAAATCAGATTCGGATTTACGAGCAGAGGGTAGAAAATGTTCCAACACGTGAACAGGAACTGGCAATTCTTGTTCGAGACTACAATAATACCCAAAGTAGCTACCAAGTTCTTTTGGATAAAAAGTTAAACGCACAAATTTCAGAAAATCTCGAAAAAAGACAAAAGGGAGAACGATTTCGGGTCATTGACCCGGCGAACCTTCCGGGAAAACCGGTCAGCCCGAATCGTTTGAAGATCGGCTTTTTGGGTCTCTTTGCTGGGCTCGGGGGAGGAATAGCGCTTGCATTTCTGAGGGATCAATTTAATAAGTTTATCCAAAGCCCAGAAGAAATTGAAAAAATGGCCCCATTTCCCGTTTTGGAAAATATTCCCGATTTTACGGAAGAGATGATGAAGGACGGCCAGTAATGGAAGTAGGTATTCAACGAAAAAAAGTTGGAGGAGCCGGATTAATCACACTCCATTCTCCCAGGTCGATCGCTACGAATCATTACAAGATGCTTTTTTCAAAGGTTGATAGAATCTGTCGTAGGGAGAAGAAAAAAGTTATTGCCGTAACAAGTAGTGTTAAGGGGGAGGGCAAGACAACGACAGTTTCTAACCTGGCAGTAGTAGGGGCTAAAAATTTTGGAGAAAGAACGCTGCTGATTGATGGTGATTTCAATAATCCAAGTGTGCCCCAGCAGTTTGAGCTGCCCAGCGGTCAAGGTCTAGTTGATGTTTTTGAGGGAACGTGTCAACTGGGGGAGGTGATTCAAAAAACTTCAATTGAAAATTTGGCCATACTTCATGTAGGGCACATCAGCCAAGCGCGAAGAGACAAAAATATATGGGCAACAAAACAGATGGCGGAGGCCATAGAGGAAATGAGGGGATGGTTTGACTACATCTGGATCGATGCTCCTCCGATTCTGCCTCTTTTTGACATGAATGTTATTTCTCAGCTTGTTGATGGGATGTTATTGGTTGTTCAAGCTGGGAAAATCCCCAAGGCCGTCATGTTGCAGTCTCTTAAATCTATTGACTCTCGAAAGTTTATTGGGAGTGTTTTTAATCGTTCTAAAATTTCTTGGCCTCAAAAAAATTATAGCCATCACTATAAATATTGAAATTGGAGAGAACAAGGGGGGAATTCCGGTCATGCAAGGTGCTCGTAAAAAAATAGTAAATCAAAAAAATAGGGCTCCATTTTCCCAACATATTGATCAAGAAAGCGGTCTTTATTTAGAAGGTTTTTTCAAAGAAAGACTTTATTTTGAAAGAATTAGAATCGAGCGTTCCAAAAGACCCCTTTTGATGATGCTTTTAGATATACAGAATATTGCGGGAGGGGATGAGAAGAAAAATGCAGTAAATGGCATTGAAGGTGTCTTATCTTCTTGTTCACGAGGAACCGATATCTGCGGATGGTTTCAGCATGACACTGTCATAGGGATTCTTTTCATCGAAGCAAATGGAGTCGATGAAAATTTCATAAAAATAAGAATTCTTGAGAATCTTTGCAAGGTGTTGGATATCGAACATATTCGTAAAATTAAAGAGTCGTTTCACGTTTTACATGGAAATTCTGAAGGCCCTGAAATAGACAAATCAGCTAATCTCCTTTTTTATGCGAATGAGATTGCATTACCTCAGCAGAAACTCTACCGTCTTATCTTGAAAAGGGTGATCGATATTTCTTGTAGTATCACCGCTATCTTAGCCTTTCTCCCTATTTTCTGTACTATTCCGATCCTAATTAAGCTTTTTTCCAGGGGGCCCGTGTTATTTAAACAAGAAAGGGTCGGCCTAGACGGAAAAAGGTTTACCATTCTAAAATTCAGGACTATGAAAGTTGATAATAATACTGAGATTCATAAAAGATTCGTAAAGAATCATATTCAAGGGGGACGGCCTCAGACGGATGGAGGAAACAAAGTAACATATAAGATAGAGAATGATGCCCGTGTTATTCCAATTGGTCGGTTTTTGCGAAAAACCAGTCTCGATGAATTTCCCCAATTTTTTAATGTCTTAAAAGGAGATATGTCACTTGTTGGGCCAAGGCCTCCCATTCCTTACGAACTGGAAAATTATGATATTTGGCATAAGAGGCGCTTATTTCAAGTGAGGCCAGGGATTACAGGGCTTTGGCAAGTCAAAGGAAGAAGTGCTTGTACCTTTGATGAAATGGTTCGTCTGGACCTTCAATATATCAAAGGGCTCTCAAATCGCTCAGATTTGAAGATTATGATTCAAACGCCTTGGGTAGTATTTTCTGGCAAGGGTGCACACTGATCCCAACGTTTTATAATTACTTCAAATTCGCAGCAAGTAGGGTGGACTGAAGCTAAAAGGATATCTCCCGGTGCCAAAATATCCTTATTAGCGAACGGTTAAGGTTTTAGCGTTGCTCGAAATAAGCACAACCTCACAATCTAAGTTTATTTATGAAATGTGCTCCGAGTACAAAGAATAACTTGGAACTTCTTTAGTAGTCCGACCACTGAACAAAAGATGGATAAAATGAATATCAACCGAATAGGGAGGAATGGAGATGTTGAAAGTAGGGGTTATTGGGTACGGTTATTGGGGCCCTAATTTAGTCCGGAATTTCAACGGACTCGCGAATGCAGAAGTGCTGATGGTTTGTGACCCAAGTCTGCAAGCACAAAACAAGGTGAAACTTGCCTACCCTCACATTGATGTGGTTTCTGATGCAAAAGCCCTTATATCATCCTCAAAAATAGATGCAGTTGCGATTGCGACCCCGGTTTCTACCCATTTCGAATTGGTAAAAAATGCCCTTGAAGAGGGCAAGCATGTTTTTGTAGAAAAGCCATTTACAGAAACAGTGGCGCAGGGAGAAGAGCTCGTCGAGTTAGCCGAGAAAAAAAAACTGACACTCGTGGTAGACCACACCTATCTTTTTACAGGCGCAGTGAAGAAGATGAAACAACTCATTGATGAAGGGGCCTTGGGGAAGATCTATTATTTTGATTCGATGCGGGTTAACCTCGGACTCTTTCAGCATGATGTCAATGTGATCTGGGATCTTGCGCCGCATGACTTGTCCATCATGGATTACCTCCTGAAAAATAACCCGATTGGCATTTCAGCGAATGGAATCGCACATTTTGGAAATGATCTTCACAACATTGCCTATATCACGGTTTATTTTCAGGATAATTTGATTGCCCACTTTAATGTCAACTGGCTGTCACCGGTAAAGGTGAGGTCAACCTTGATCGGGGGAGAAAAGAAGATGTTGACCTGGAATGACTTGGAAGCGGATGAAAAAATAAAAATATATGACAAGGGGGTCGATGTCAAAAATGGGGAAGGAATACATGACATTCTTGTTAGTTATCGCTCAGGGGATATGTGGGCGCCCAGGCTAAAACAAACAGAAGCGCTAAAAGAAGAGGCGGAGTATTTTGTAAAGTGTGTTGAACAGAATAGTCCGCCTTTCAATGACGGTCATTCTGGGCTCCGAGTCGTGAAATTGCTTGAAGCAAGCTCTGAATCTTTAAAGTCCGAGGGGAAGATTATTAAGATATGAAAGAATATAATGCTATCTCCAGTGATGTCTCCCTCGGAACAAATGTAAAGCTATCTAAATTTATAAATCTCTATGGCTGTCATATCGGCGACGGTACAAAAATTGGGGCCTTCGTCGAAGTGCAAAAAAATGCGAGGATCGGTAAAAATTGTAAAATTTCAAGCCATACTTTTATTTGCGAAGGGGTTGTCATTGAAGATGAGGTGTTTATCGGCCACAGCGTGACTTTCATCAATGACACTTATCCGCGCGCTACGACTGGCGATGGTATTCTGCAAACCGAAGCGGATTGGGCGGTTGAAAAAACATGGGTCAAGAAGTCAGCAGCGATCGGCTCTGGCTCAACCATCCTCAGTAATATCACTATCGGTGAAAACGCCATTGTGGGGGCAGGGAGTGTGGTCACGAAGGATGTTGCTGCAAATACGATCGTTGCCGGAAATCCAGCAAAACATATAAGGGAGTTGAAAAATGGACAATCATAACGCTGTTCCTTTTGTGGATCTGCTTACGCCACATTTAAAATTGGAAGGCGAATTCGTCGAAGTTTTCAGGAAAACCTTAAAAACCGGCCGCTTTATCGGGGGGCCGATGGTCGAAGGGTTTGAGGCGGATTTTGCGCAATACTGTGATACAAGGTATTGCGTTGGTGTCGGCAGTGGAACAGACGCCTTAAGATTTGCCTTAATTGCCTCTGGAATCAATAAAGGCGATATTGTCCTTACCGTCCCAAATACCTTCATCGCAACGACGGAAGCAATTACCCAGGCCGGTGCGCTGCCCGATTTTATCGATATCGATGAAGATAGCTACAATATGGATATCAATAAACTGCGTGAATATCTGAAGGCCCAGTGTGAGATTGATGCAAAGAGCGGACATACGATCCATAGAAAAAGTAAAAGGCGGGTTTCTGCCATCGTGCCAGTACATCTTTATGGGCAAATGGCGGACATGGACGCGATACTAGACATTGCGGAAACACACAAGCTTCTCGTCATCGAAGACGCCTGCCAGGCTCACGGTGCGGAATACTATTCACAAAAAGAAAACTGTTGGAAAAAGGCCGGTTCAATGGGAAATGCCGCGGCTTTCAGTTTTTATGCAGGAAAAAACCTCGGGGCCTTCGGAGAAGGTGGTGCTGTTACAACAAATGATGAAGTGGTCGCTCAAAAGGTCGGAATGCTTCGTGACCATGGTCAAGCAAAAAAATACTTCCACGATATCGAAGGCTATAATGGGAGGCTGGATGCGATTCAGGCAGGGATTTTACAGATTAAATTGAGGCAGCTTACAGGATGGAATGAGAGCCGCCGAAAACACGCCGATTCTTACAATAACCTGCTTGGGAGTGTGGAGAGCATTATCCTTCCGAAGGCCTCAGTGTCGACACGGTCGGTCTATCATCTTTATGTCGTCAGGCTCAAAAACCGGGATGGTCTCTTGAAATATTTCTCAGAAAACAATATTGGTGCAGGTCTGCATTACCCGGTTCCACTCCATCTTCAAAAAGCCTATTTGGGCTTAGGATACAAAGAAGGGGATTTTCCTGTTTCGGAACAGGTCGCGAAAGTAATCCTCTCTTTGCCGATGCACCCACACCTCACAAGCGGGCAGCAGGAATTTGTTGCCAAGACGTTTATGACGTATGTTAACCCATCGTGATTCTGAGTGGCCTCACGTTTGAGGTTGTAGACCCGCGAACTTACCCCGGTTGGGATAGGCTTGTACTCTCAAACCCCAATTATTCGTTTTTCCTCTCATCAAGCTGGGCGAAGGTGCTTTCTGAGTCATACCATTACAAACCGGTCTTTTTTTTAAGGGTTGAGCAGGGTCGCTTAATCGATCTTTTACCCTTTATGGAAGTCAATAGTCCTTTTACGGGAAAAAGAGGTGTCTCTCTCCCTTTTACAGACTTTTGTGAACCGATAGTTTCAAAAAAAAAAGTACTTTTCAGGAGATTCTTTCTTATCTGATTACCTACGGTAAAAAGGCGGAGTGGAAGAATTTTGAGCTCAGAGGAGGGGGCGGTGTTCCACAAGATTGGATCCCTTCAACACACTATTATAGACACATCTTGGAATTGAACCGAAATGAGGAGACCATCTTTTCGAGCTTTAGAGGGAGCACAAAGAGGAACATAAAAAAAGCAGTAAAACAAGGAGTGATAGTAAGTCGGTCAAACTCCTTGGAATCGATGAACGAATTCTATCGATTGAATTGCATGACCAGAAAAAAACACGGTCTCCCTCCGCAACCTTATTATTTTTTCAAACAAGTTTTTAAGCATGTTCTCTCTAAAGACCAAGGGTCAATCGTTCTGGCTTCTTATTACGGGAAAATCATTTCAGCTGCAGTCTACTTTCATTTTGGAGAAAAAGTAATTTATAAATATGGTGCATCAGATACATTTTTTCAGCACCTGAGAGCGAATAACCTTGTCATGTGGGAGGCGATAAAGTGGTACAACAGCCAGGCATATAAAACATTATGTTTTGGCAGAACAAGCCCAAAGAATGAAGGTCTTATCCAGTTCAAAGCCGGATGGGGCACAGAAGGATCAATACTTAAATACTATAAGTTTGCCCTTGATAGAAACACGTTTCAAAAAGACGATAGCGAGGTTTCGAATGCTCTTAAAGCCCTGTTCAAGCATATGCCAATTCCTCTCTTAAAAATCGTCAGTTTTTTTTCATACAAACATATCGGCTAATTATGGAATACCTGAAATTTATTGTACATACCAAAGGACTTTCCGAGCTACCCTCCCGGCTTATGCTTATTTTAAAGCGCTTTGGTTTTACAGAAAAAAAGCTCAAGGATTTTCTTTCAGATACCGACGATCTGTTGAAACCTTATCATGTTTGTCCTACGGTTTTTATTACAGCAAGTCTTGCTGAGAAAAGGCCATATATTGTTGATTGGTTTGAAAAAGTGGGTTGGGAGATAGCTATCCATGGATATACTCATGTTAACTACAAGAAATTACCTGCTCATGAACAATTAAAGCATGTTAAGAAAGCAAAATATCTATTATCAAATGGAGTACCTCAAGCAGTTGGATTCCGTGCTCCGTACCTAAGTTGGAACAGGCATACGACATCTGCGTTGATAGGTAACGATATTAGTTGGAGCAGCCATCAATCCGTTCTCTGGGATTGCCTTAAATTAAAAGATTTTAAAGAGCGCGACGTAGCTAATTATCAGCGGGCGCTTACAATACTTTACAACCCAAAACCTGCTGCAAAATTTCCAGTGATTCCTTACTTCAAGGACGGATTACTAGAAATTCCGATCTCCCTTCCAGATGATGAAATCCTTATTGATCGCCTTCGAATTTCCGATTCAGAGCAGCTTTTTGATATTTGGAATGAAATGCTTCTGCAAGCCTATGAGCGAGGGGATCTATTTACCTTACTCCTACACCCTGAGAGAGCAGGGATTTACTCATCAGTTATTCGACGTTTAATTGAAAAAAGTATTTCAATGGAGCGTCCTATATGGATTGCGAATTTGAATGAAATATCGAATTGGTGGAAAGAAAAGACTTTATTTGAGATTGGCATTACAAAGATTGATCATAATCAATACCGTATTAATGTAACCTGTAGTGCTAGAGCAAGTCTCTTGATGAAAAAACCAGAATCATTTACTGATTCAAATCGTCAGAAAACGAGTAACGGATATAGCGCTGTCATGGAACGGGATTTCATTGTTGAATCGAAGATAAAACCAATACTTGGTATATCTACAGAAGTTTCACCTCAACTTCAACAATTTCTCAAAAATGAAGGACTACCTTTTGAAATAGCTGTTGAAGGAGAACACTATGCCTATCGTATCGAAGCGTGTGATAATTTTCAAGAGAATCAGGTAGAACTTCTTGATAAAATAGAGAAGAGTCAAGTTCCTTTTCTTAAGTTTTCTCGCTGGCCAAATCAATATAAAAGTGCTTTTTCTTTGACATATGATTTAGATGCTGTCACTTTATTTGATTTTGGGTCGAGAATGTTTGATTTTAGTTCAGCTCCGATCACTTCTATCGATATGTCTCGTCCAAATAGGCTTCCTCCCTCAAAAATGGTGAATTCTAATCAGAAAAAGAAAATTTGGATAGACCTCGAAAATTCTCCTCACGTATTGTTTTTTTCTCCAATCATCAACAAACTCAGTAAAGAAGGATTCGAAATTCTATTAACATCAAGAGATTGTTCTCAGGTGTCAGTGCTTGCAGAGCTTTTCCATTTAAAACACAAGCAGATAGGCCATCACTTTGGAAAAAATAAAATATTAAAAGTTATTGGCTTATTATATCGCTCGTTACAATTGCTCCCGACTATAATGAAAGAAAGACCTGATTTTGCACTTTCACATGGATCTCGTTCACAACTTTTGGCCGCAAAAATTATGCAGATTCCTTCAGCTATTGCAGTAGACTATGAGCATAGCAAGGGGCTGCTTTTGATCCATCCCGATTGGGCGATAGTCCCTGACATTATTCCAGAGGAAGCAGTTCGCCATTGGACCAAAGCCATTCTTCGGTATCCTGGGATCAAAGAAGATGTTTACGTGCCTAGCTTTGTTCCTGATAAATCAATAAAAGATCAGCTTGGATTCCTCGATGAAGAGCTTATGATAACTGTACGCCCTCCTGCAATGGATGCACACTATTATACGCAGGAGAGTGGGGCGCTGTTTGAGTATGTTATTGACTTTCTGGGCCAGATAAAAAATGTTCGTATGATTTTATTGCCTCGTAATAAAAGCCAGGAGGCTTTTATTACGAAAAAATGGCCAGATCTGTATTCTGATGGCAACATGGTTATCCCTAAATATGTAGTTAATGGTCTTAATTTGATCTGGTATTCTGACTTGGTGATAAGTGGTGGTGGGACGATGAATAGGGAGGCCGCAGCTTTAGGTGTACCTGTTTATAGTATTTTTCGCGGGAAGCTGGGTGCAGTTGATAAATATTTGAGTGATAGTGGGCGGCTTTTTCTAATCGAAAGTCCAGAAGATGTTCGTAACAAGATAAAGCTGGCTCCACGGAACAAGACAGATAAACTGATGAATCGCACAACTGAAGCACTTGACACAATTGTTGATCATATATCCAGAATAGTCTCGGTCTGACTTTTGAAAACATCAGTAAGTGTAGAAATTCTATTAATGAATAAGGGGCTTTGAAGTAAGGTGAACCTGCGTAGGTGTCCCGTTCAAAAAAACAAAACGAATTGGAGTGTGACTGCGCAATGGTGATCCATCTCGTCTGTGCTGCTAGGCCTAATTTTATGAAAATTGCTCCCTTTTACAGGGCGCTCAAGAAAGAACAATGGGCTGAACCCATTATCGTTCATACCGGGCAGCACTATGACATCAATATGTCTGATGTCTTCTTTGAAGATCTTGGTTTACCCGCTCCTGACATTAATCTCGGCGTGAAGAGTGGAAGCCACGCTGAGCAAACAGGAACAGTCATGATTGCCTATGAAAAAGTCCTCGTCGATCAGAGACCTGACCTGGTTGTAGTTGTTGGTGATGTGAACTCAACTATGGCTTCTGTCATAGCTGCATCCAAGTTAGGGATAAAGACTGCGCATTTAGAGGCTGGCCTCCGCTCACTAGACAGAAGCATGCCTGAAGAAATTAACAGATTAGTTACAGATGTTCTCGCAGACATGTTATGGGTACCTTCGAGAGATGCTTTTGATAATTTAATTAGAGAGGGGGTATCTCCGGGAAAAATCCATCTTGTGGGAAATATAATGATAGATTCCCTAGAGATGTTAAGAGATAAAATGGAAGCTCAACAGACATACAAAGAATTCGGACTGGAACAGAAAGCCTATGGTGTAGTCACATTACATCGCCCTTCAAATGTAGATGATCCGATTAAATTAAAGAAAATATGTGATATTTTGTGCGAAATTTCTGAAAAAGTGCCGATTATTTTCCCAATTCATCCGAGAACGCGAAAAAATTTGGAGGCAAACCAGCTCTTCTCCTCCCTTGAAAAGTGTCAAACACTTTTTCTTCCAGAGCCACTCAATTATATTCGATTCATGAATTTGGTATTTAACTGTCGCTATGTATTAACAGATTCGGGAGGAATCCAAGAGGAGACAAGCTATCTTGGTATCCCTTGTATTACGATCAGGGAAAACACCGAGAGGCCTATCACGATTACCCAGGGGACAAATCAATTGTGTCGTCTGGATCAAGCCACAAAAAAAGTTGACGAAATACTTCAAAACCCGATGCCACTACAAAAGGAGATAGAGCTTTGGGATGGGCATACGGCTGAGAGAATTATAACGGTGCTTAGGGAAGCATCCTTTAAGTAATAACGTAGGTATGGTTAGAGAACTTCGAATGTTGAACCACCAAGATGGGGTGCAGCTTACACTCCAAAAGCTGCTGAAATATTGCGAAGCGCACGATTGGGCCGGCTACGATCCTTACGATGCCTTGAATAGCCTTTTACTTGATTTTATTCCCCAGAAAGGGGGACGGTTTTTCAGAATTGCTCTCACTCAAGCTCTGAAACGGCTTCCAGTCAACCTTCGACCACTGTTACTTGTAAAAAAGGAGCAGAACCCTAAAGCATTGGGCTTGTTTCTTCTCGCGTACCTCAGACTCCAGAGATTGGGATTGCCAGATCAGGGCAACCGCGTTGGACTGATGGTCGATAGGTTGGTCGCTCTTCGGTCTAAAAATACTTCTTATTGGTGTTGGGGCTACAGTTTCCCTTGGCAAACGCGGACAGTCCTCGTGCCGCAATGGGCGCCAAACCTTGTTTGCACAACATTTGTCGCGTGCTCCCTTCTGAGTGCCTATGAAGCCAGTCAGGAAGAACGTTGTTTGAGTATGGCGGTTAGTTCCGCGGAGTACCTCCTGAATGAGCTTTTTTGGGAAGAGGACAACTCGACAGCGGGTTTCAGCTACCCTCTTCCAAAATTACGGGCACGGGTGCACAATGCAAATTTTCTGGGTGCTGCTCTTCTTTGTAGGGTATACAAACAAACTGGTGAGAAAAAATTTCTAGAGCCTGCCCTGAAGATTGCCCGATATTCCGCATCGAAACAGAAAGACGATGGAGCGTGGGATTATGGGGAACTGTCTACTCAGCGATGGGTGGATAATTTTCACACAGGATACAACCTGTGCGCTTTGCGGTCAATTTGCCAGTCTACTGAGACATCAGAATTCGAATCACACATTCGCCTTGGGTTTGAGTTTTACCGAGGTCACTTCTTCAGGGAAGATGGTGCGACAGGATATTTTCATGATCGTCTCTATCCAATTGATATCCATAGTGTGGCACAGAGCATAATTACGCTTGTGGAGTTAAAGGATCTCGACAAAGGGAACATCGAGCTGGCCCATTCTATTTATCAATGGGCCATGAATCATATGTGGGATGAGCGGGGATATTTCCATTATCGTGTTCTTCCTTTTTTTAAAAATAAGATTTCCTATATGAGATGGACACAGGCATGGATGGTTTTAGCGCTCTCTACACTTCTTGACAGTTACGGTCGGAGTAGAACTAGGATAGATGGTTAATCAAATTTAATATGCTTGAATGTATTTTTACAATTGATTACGAGATATTTGGAAATGGTGAAGGTTCGCTGAAGGAACTGGTTCATGATCCCGCAGAAAAACTGAGAAGGGTTTTCAAGAAGTGGAACGCAAGTTTCGTGACTTTCGTTGAGGCTGCGGAATTGGAAATAATAGATGCCGAAGGCACGGACAATGCAATCAATTTGGTGAAAAATCAAATACGAGACCTGTACAGGGATGGATTTGAGTTAGCACTTCACTTGCATCCGCAGTGGTACAATGCAAGGTACGAGGACAGAAAATGGCACCTTGATTATAGTGAATATAATCTGTGTACTTTGTCGCGGGAACGAATAGCTCAAATTATTGAGCGTTCTATTGCATATTTGCAACATGTCATCAGGGTATCAAATTTTACCCCCTTAGCATTCCGGGCGGGAAATTGGTTGTTTCAACCAACACAAACGGTCGCAGACGTATTGGTTGAAAATGGAATAAAAGTAGATTCATCGGTCTTTAAGGGTGGTGTGCAACGTCAACACAAATTAGATTATCGCCAAGCTCTAAGAAATGGGTATCATTGGAAGTTTTCAGATGATGTAACTACACCTGATCTCAATGGGACCTTACTTGAATTGCCCATTTATACTCAAATGGTGCCGATCTGGAAGATGTTCACTTCAAAGCGTGTAGGATTGCAGAGAAAAGGTTCTTCATCGTCCAAGACGAGAAAAATGAGGCTTAATCGCCTTATGGATTTCATGCAATTCAGGTATCCGCTGAAGTTCGATTTTTGTAGGATGACTATAGGAGAACTTACCGCTGCTATGGACACTGTAATTCAGGAAGACCAAAAGAATCCCGGATCATTTAAGCCTATTGTATTAATAGGGCACACGAAAGACTTAGTCGATTTTAAGACAGTTGAGTCTTTTTTGTCCTATTTAAGGGAGAAAAGAATCAAGATATCTACCTTCAAAGAGGTTTATCAAAGGTGTCCGCAATGAATGAGAAATTATTGGGCAATTGAGGCGTCGAATCCGGATCAGCAATGGCTGAGTGGAATTGTCCTAAGGAGAAGATGAGGTTGTCAAAGAGAGGCCTCAAAGAACAGGTCGTCATCCACAAATATGAAGGCTAAGGAAATCGAAATCGATTGGACCCCTGATCTAAGCATTTATGCATCAGAGTCATTCCTGAAAGCTGTTGGCGATGAATATGGCTGGATTGGAGGTATCGACGACTCAGGAAAGCTCCGCTGTATTTTGCCATATACAGTTATTAAAAAGGCGATTTTTCGCATGGTCCGTTTCCGGGTGGAGACAATCCCTGTAGAAGGAGAACTTGATATTCATGAGGAGAAGTCTTTTTTAAATAGTGCCGTTCAGTTATTTCGCTCCAAGGGGGTGGACATGATTATTCCGGCAACCACAAATACTATTTTCCGCACCTATCCGGATGGTGCTGACGCGGCACCCTATGGCTCCCACATTATCGACTTAAGCCAAACTAAAGAAACCCTTTGGAGTAACCTCAGTTCGAGTCATCGACGTAAAGTCCGACTTGCAACCAAAGCCGGGGTTCAGATCAAAAACGGACTGGAATACATGACCACTGCTTATGAACTTGTACGGGACACATTCAAACGATCAAAAATGGGCTTTATGGGTCAGAAGGCTTTTGCACGTTACATCCGAAGTCTTGACGGAAATGTAAAAATTTTTATTGCAGATTGGGAAGGAGTCGTGCAGGGCTGCCTAGTGATTCCCTTCAGTAAACATTGCGCTTATTATGTATATGGCGGCAGTATTCCTCAGCCAAAATCAGGGGCAATGAATTTACTGCATTGGGAAGCGATCCAGCATTTCCGTGAGAGGGAAGTTAAGCGATACGATTTTGTAGGGGTTCGGATTAATCCCGAAAAGGGATCAAAGCAAGAAGGGCTGTTGATGTTCAAAGAGCGATTCGGGGGAGATCTCAACCAGGGTTATATGTGGAAATTTTCTATTCATCAGCGGAAATATACCTTCTATTCCAGAGCGGTCCGATTCCTAAGAGGCGGCGATATTGTTGATCATGAACACCATAAACTTAACAATCCCTGAGCCTTGACCTGAAAATCCTTACGGACTTTAATATGGGTTCTAAAGTGGACCGTTTTAATTCGCTGTAGTAACTCCACATGTACGGATTCGATATTTAAAATAATGACAGGTCTAAGGTGAGGAAAAATCACGATGCTAGACCAATCAAGAAAAGTGAGCAAAAAATCGGCATTACGCCGTGAAATCCGAAGGAAATATCAGGAAGTTGGTGCTGCTGGAATCTTGAAAGTGGGTCTTAGGAAGCTGATTCGTGAGATACGTGAATTAGTCATATTCAAAAAATTAGATTTGGATTCCTTTGATCTGAAGTATGGAACAGATACAAGTGGTATTATTAAACCAGGGGCTTTGGATATTCCTGATGACAAGGTATCACATGCGATTCAATATCAAACCGCAATAGTTGAGGTATTCTTAGATATTTTGAGTAGCCTATCAATTTGCTATGAACAGTTTATTTTCATTGATCTGGGATCAGGTAAAGGTCGGGCCTTGCTGTTGGCATCCCAGTACCCGTTTAAGGAAATAGTAGGGGTGGAGCTTTCAGAGCACCTCTACCGAATAGCTTGCCGAAATATTGAAATCTATCATGATGAAACACAAAAATGCCATAAAATATCATCTGTATGGAAAGATGTGAGGGATTATTCAATACCGCAAGAGAATGTCGTTTTTTATTTATTCAATCCTTTTGACGAACAAATAATACAATCAGTATTGAGAAATATCGAATATTTAATTCATAAATATCCGGGAGAAGTTTATATTGCATACCTGAAACCTGTATATCGAGACGCATTTGATCGTTCGACATTCCTTAGTATAGCCAAGGAGACAGAAAAGTATGTGATTTATAGCAATTCGCGTCTCTGGTTTTAATAGATATGACTCGTGTGCTTCTAATCCATTGCAGGAAGATCCCTCACTATCGCATCCCGATATATAGCTACCTTTTTGAATATCTTAAAGGTGTCAATTGTGAATTTTTAGTTGCGTCAGACGGCGTGCAGGACGAGAATCCTCATCCGATAGATTTTAAATACTTTCCAGTGTCGCTTACTGTTTTGAGGATTGTACGGCTCATCCTCAGAGAGCGAGTCGATGTGATTATCATGTTCGTGGACATGCGACATCTGTACCTGTTCCCAACTTATATTATAGCAAAATTGTTTTTGGGTAGAAAAATGATCTATTGGGGCCAGGGGCGCGATCTCCTAGATGCAAAGGCAAAAATAAAAAATCTAGCATATGCCACCGAACAGCTAATGTGTAATGCCATCATTCTTTATGCTGATCACCTTAAAAAATATGTTCCGAAGTGCTTTCACAAAAAAGTATTTGTTGCGAATAATACCCTTTATTTGACTTATCCAGGTCTTAAGACTGTAACGAAAAAACATGTTCTTGCTAAATATGGTGTACGCACGCAAAAAAATATAATCTGCATGGGCCGCATGCAGATTAGGAAAAGATTGGATCACCTCGTCGAGGCATTTGCTCTCATGAATCGATCTGATACAGGTTTAATTCTTGTAGGCCCTGATCAGGATGATGTCCTCACTAAGATTGAGGGAGAAAACATATACAAGCTTGGCCCTATTTACGGTAATGAGAGGTTTGACCTTCTTTCTTCCTCGGATGTCTACTGCCTTCCAGGAGCTGTAGGTCTTAGCATAATTGACGCTTTTCATTGTGGACTCCCTTTTGTTACGGAATCCGGAGATGAGTCCGCAGAAATCATGTACCTCAAAGATGGTGTGAATGGATTTATTGTGCAAAGAGGAGATATTGAAGGGTTGGCATACAAGCTTAAACTTCTGCTGGATGATGATAATTTGCGTCTGCAGTTCTCAGATGCTGCGAAGAAGGAAATTGCAGAAAACGGTAATATATCTAGTTTTGCGGCTGGTTTTAAAGACGCACTACGCTACGTGACAGAGCAAATTGTTTGATGATATCTATAAACATTCTGAATGGTTCTTCATAATGCTTCAAAATATTTTTTCGATCGGATGACACAATGAAAGAGGGATGGATAATCAATAAATCGGACTATCTCCTAATTACTGGATCCAATGGTTTTATTGGCGTAAAAGTGGTTCAAATTTTAGTTGAATACGGGTTCACAAGACTTCGTTGCTTTGTGAGATCTAAGCGGAATCTATCAAAATTGCAAAAAATAGCCAATTCTTCAAATGCAGTGGTGGATTTTTTTCACGGCAATCTCTTTTCCGAAGAGGATTGCATTAATGCTACCAAGGATATTGCTATCATATATCATCTTGCGATAGGTTCAAGCGGGAAATCATTTCCAAATGCATTCATGAATGCGGTCATTCCGACACGTAATCTGCTTGAAGCGAGCCTACAACACAAATCCCTTAAACGCTTTGTAAATATTAGCTCTTTCGCTGTATATTCCAACCAGAACAAGCCTCAACGGAAATTGTTAGATGAATTGTGCCCTCTTGATAAACACCCCGAACTCAGAGGTGATGCCTATGCCTTTGCAAAATTAAAACAGGACCAAATGGTTATTGAGTATGGAAAGAAATACAAAATACCATATGTGATTTTACGTCCAGGAGCTGTGTATGGCCCTGAGAATGATAAGATCACTGGACGAGTTGGCATAGATACTTTTGGGATATTTATGCATCTAGGTGGATCAAATCCAGTACCCTTTACCTACGTGGAAAACTGTGCCGAGGCAATTGTTTTGGCCGGGATCATAAGGGGAGTCAATGAAGAAGTTTTTAATATCGTGGATGATGATCTCCCATCTAGTAGACGATTCTTGAGCTTATACAAGAGGGATGTAAAGCGTTTCAAATCTATTTATGTTCCTCATCTATTAAGTTATTTTTTATGCTTTTTATGGGAGAAATATTCGAGATACTCAGAAGGGCAATTGCCTCCTGTCTTTTCTAGAGGTGAATGGCATGCTTACTGGAAGATGACGCGATACAGTAACGAAAAACTCAAGCGACGTTTAGGGTGGAAGATGAAGGTTTCTACAGAAGAAGGACTCAAAAGATATTTCGAAAGCTGCCGCGAGAGGAATCAGCATGCTTAAGGTTGCCATCATCGGATGCGGTAAAATTGCAGATTCACATGCTTTTCAAATACAGAGAATCCCGGGATGTGAAATTGTTGGGGTTTGTGATAAAGAAGAGTTAATGGCGGTACAGTTGTGTGAACGCTTCGCCATTAAGCGTTATTTTACAGATGTCGGGAATCTTTTGCAGGTGGCACAGCCGGATGTCGTTCATATTACGACACCACCCCAATATCATCTTGAGATTGGCAGTCAATGCCTGGAGGAGGGGTGTCATCTTATTGTTGAAAAACCCTTTACACTACATACAACTCAGGCTGAAAAACTCATTGCGCTTGCAAATAAAGCTGGCCGGAAATTAACGGTTGGTCATGATGCTCAATTTAGTCATGTTTCAAGGCAGTTGCGAAGAATGGTTGCTGACGGTTATTTAGGTGGCACACCAGTGCATATGGAAAGCCATTGGTGCTATGATCTAACTGACATCACATATGCCAAAGCTCTTTTAGGTGATAGTCAACATTGGGCACGACAACTTCCAGGCGGTTTGCTGCATAACATCATTAGCCACGGAGTTTCAAAAATCGCCGAGTATCTTGCAGGTGAAAACCCTCAAGTTATCGCAGATGGTTTTGTCAGTCCTTTCCTTAAAAAACTTGGAGAAGAAAAAATAATTGATGAACTTCGTGTCATAATTCGTGATGAAAATGATACTACAGCTTATTTTACCTTTTCCTCGCAAATGTTTCCTTCTTTACATCAATTTCGGATCTACGGACACCAGAACGGTCTTGTTCTTGACGAAGATAAGCGGACACTCATTAAGCTTCCTGGAATGAATTTTAAGAGTTATGCCGAACACTTTATTCCGCCAGTGTTGAATGCGTGCCAATACATCTCCAATTTATTCCATAATATCGGACTTTTTCTCAAAATGGACTTTCATATGGATGTGGATAAGAAAAATCTTTTTGAGACCTTCTACCGTTCTATTACTGATGACACCCCGTTGCCTATCCCTTATCGTGAAATTCTATTAACATCAAGAATAATGGACACAATATTTGAACAAATTGAAGTCAAACATGCTAATGGTTAAGGTTTTTTCTCTTCAATTATATTTCCACTCTGATTCTTAGTAGAGAAACTTTCATGAGTATTAGATTCCAATCTTGTAATGGATTAGGGTGTAGCCCCGTCCAGATGATTTCAGGATTATTGTGTTCTTATTCAAAATCTCGAGACTGGTTTCAATTTGGTGATCGCGATATCATATTTACTTATCAAGGACGTTTTGCCATCAATCTGATTTGTAAATTATTGAATATTGGGTCTGGTGATGAAGTTATTGTGCCTGCTTATAATTGTGGCGCAGAAATTGACCCATTTATCCGGGCAGGAGCCACAGCCGTTTTTTACAAAATAGATAATAATGCGATGATAGATGTAGACGATATTATTCATTGTGTGACACCGCTAACACGGATTATTTATGTCTCTCACTTTTTCGGGTGGCCTCAGGAAATTAGTGAGCTTGCGAAATTGTGTAAAAAAAAAGGAATCTTCTTGGTGGAGGATTGCGCACAAGCCCTTTTCAGCAAAGGACCAAATAACACAATTGGGCTGATTGGGGATGCTGCCATTTACAGTTTTGCAAAGTCACTTCCTGTCCCAGATGGAGGGGCTTTAGTATTAAAAAAAAATATCTGGAATGAAGGCATGGAGTTTAGGCTCCAACGACCCCGTCATGTTTTCCGTAACAGCCTGCCTTTGTTAAAAAAATGGTTTATGCAAAATAACAAACTTTGGCAACGCTATGAATTCACACGTAAAATACTTACTAAGAGCTGGTTGCAAAATCCCAAGGGGCAGAATCGAGAAGTTCGCCCTCAAATGCTCAATAGCAACTACTTTGATGGACAGAAGAGTAATTGGTCTATATCTAAAGTCTCAAAGAGGGTGATAAGTACAGCCGATCCGAATGTAATTATTGAAAGCCGTCGCTGTAATTATCAGTATCTGTACTGCTCTTTATTAAATACCCCTAAGGTACGCCCATTGTTTGATAATTTGCCTGACCATGTTTGCCCCTTATCATTTCCTCTTTTCGTTAAAGACCGTAACCTCTGGTGTGAGACTTTAAGTGATAAGGGAATTCTTGTTCAAGGGTGGCCCGGATACTATCCCGGAGTTGACTGGGAGAGATTCCCTGAGGCATGTGACCTAAAAGATAATCTTTTGACATTACCGGTTCATCAGAATCTTGATGTTCATCAAATGGAATATATTGTCAGCTGTGTGAAGTCTCTGGCTAAAAATTAAAATGTTTGATTGAAGATGGTGAGCCTATTTAAAAAAGCATGCTAATTATTACTGCAGATGATTATGGCAAAACCAAACATGCAACGGACAGTATTCTTGAATGTTTCTCGGGCAAACGAGTCACTTCCGCGAGTGCAATGGTTTTCATGGAAGATTCAGAGCGCGCTGCCGCTCTAGCTTTTGAGAGCAACTTAGAGGTGGGATTACACCTTAATTTTACTGAGCCATTCAGTGCTAATATCCCATTGGAACTTCGTGAACACCATAACAAAGTTGCATCATACTTAATAGGAAGTCATTTAGCCCAAGTTGTTCATAACCCCTTTTTAACGCAGTCATTCAAATTTCTATTTCGGGTTCAACAAGAAGAATTTGTGCGTCTGTATGGCAAACCTCCAGATTTTATTAATGGGCATCACCATATGCATCTTTGTGCAAACCTATTATTAAGCAATATAATTCCAAAAAATTCAAGAGTGCGCGGGACATTTACATTCAATCGTGGAGAAAAAAGTGTTTTTAATCTCTTCTATCGGGATATCCTAAATTTTTGGATTTCAAGGAGATATATTTCCCCTGATTGCTTTTTTAGCATTGTTCCCTTTCAAAATCACGAACGTCTCACGCATCTCGTAAGCCTTGCTGAGAAAAAATCCATTGAGATTGAGGTGCATCCAGAAAACGCTGGGGAGATTAATTTTCTTCTGAGTGACCAATGCAAGCGTTTGTTCGAGCCCGCTACCTATGGTAGTTTTCGAAGTTTGTCTCATTGAATTTTTTCAGGAGAGATACAAACGAATTATGAGTTCCAACCCCATACCTTTAGAAGATGGATACACCGCAGAATTCGACAAAGTAAGTAAGTCTGTTTGGTATAACATCATAGAGCAATTTCCAGATACCAATATTTATCAAACATGGGCTTATGACGCCATTCGATGTGGTGAAGACAGCATAAGTCATTTTATCTTGCGGAAGGCCGATAAGATTGTCGCTGCAGCACAAGCTCGTATTGCACTGCTTCCGAGCCTTGGTCTGGGTGCTGCGTATGTGCGTTGGGGGCCTTTATTATGTCAGGAGGGAAGCCAAAATGCAGATTCTGTTGTTTTTCGAATGGCAATTCGTGCGCTTAGGAATGAATATGTCTGCCGACGGGGCTTAATACTACGTATTTTTCCCATTATGTATGAGAGAAACTCAAATTCTGACGACTCTAATCTGCACCTTAGCACCTTACTGACGGAAGGTTACGCACCCACTCCTGAAGAAAGTTCTCAGAGAACGCTTTTGCTCGATATCCGGCCACCCATTGAAGAAATACGAAAAAATCTTAAACAAAAGTGGCGCAATTGTCTGAACAAGGCAGAACGCAACCAATTGGAAGTAATTGAAGGAACTGAAGACATTATGTTTGCAGACTTCATTGGCCTCTATAGGGAATTATTGAAAAGAAAAGAATTTAAAGAACCCAATGATATTAATAAATTTAGGTTGATTCAACGTGCACTTCCGGGCGGATTCAAGATGGGTCTTTTCCTTTGCCGCACCAACGGACAAAGTTCCGCCGGTGCAATTTGTACTGCCATAGGGGAGACTGGGGTCTATTTATTTGGCGCGACCAATGATCAGGGAATGAAAAATAAAGGGTCTTATTTGCTTCAGTGGAAAGCAATCCAATGGATGAAAAAGAATGGGTGCCGATATTACAATTTAAATGGTATTAATCCAATAGCAAATCCAGGCAGTTATCATTTTAAGTCAGGTATTTCAGGGAAAAGTGGCAAAGATATTAAGTATCTAGGCAGGTTTGATTGCTATTCCGGTGCGATAAGTGCCTCGTTTGTCCGGATCGCTAATTTGGTCCTTCCATTTTTGAAAAATGCAAAACGGTACATTGGAAATTAGAGGTGGTCCCAGAAATTCGGACTGGGTGTTAAGCTACTTTATATGACCAAAGGAGGGTCGAACCACCCTGCCAGTTTTAAGGCAAAAGTAGCATTATCAGCATTACGAGAGGATGCGCCGGTGTCGGAACTAGTGTTAAAATATGGCCTTCTTCCAACGGTGATTCACCGTTGGAAGAAGGAGGCACTGGCGCGGGGTTTTCGGGAAAGCTTGAGAAGACCAACACAGATCAAGAGGCTCAAATTCATGAGCTACACGCCAAAATCGGCCAACTGAGTGTGGAACGGGATTTTTTAGTAGATGCCTCCAACCGATTGGGGTTAGGAGGCGTCAAGAAATGGTAGAGCCATCCAATGATAATCTGAGCACTACGGCGCAGTGAAGTGGACCCCAAGGCTGACACAGTGAATTCGCTTTTTATAAGTGAAATCCTGGGGCATTGTCATGCGGCCTCTGGAAGCCCCGAAGGCAGCTTATAATAAACCTGGTCTGGGGTCATCCTTTTCAGGTTGGCATGCCGCCTGTCTTGATTATAAAACGCCAACCAAATACCAATATTCTTGTTTGCTTCTGCGACCGTATCATAGGCCTTCAGGTAAACCTCC
>JAJDBT010000037.1 GCA_029261215.1 Nitrospirota bacterium
TCTAAACGAAAGCATTTTATATGCCCCAAGGGACGGGGTATTAAACCCTCGCTTCGCAATAAATTTCATTTGAAAGGTCGTATCTTTTGGCTCGGAGGAGAAATCACTGATACGGGAAGGAGCCTTTATCCCCAAAAACATCCATGGTGGTCTTTGTTGATTTCTGCTAGTAGGACTTGCAGGTCTTTCGATGAATCAAAGGGTTCGTATAGAACCCATTGCATGTTTTGCCTTTGACAATAAAGCTTCCAGATTTGCTTCGATTTTTTATAACTTAATTTTGCTACCATGATTTCTATCGTTACGTTTGGATTATCCCAACGCGGCCGCACTTAAAAAAATATATAAATTCTGACCTTCCACACGATAATCGATCCTTAGCTCATCTGGCGGAAAATGCTTGTTCCTTTCAGTACAGAACGCCGAAGCCATTTTTTCTACTTTGAATATTTCAAATTCACTAATCGCCATAGATTTCCCGTTTACTCATGGAACTGATTTTAGGCAATTCTACTGTTCCGTAGCGTACATTTTAGTTCAGTTGGATTTCAACAACTATTGCCATCTGTAAGTTGTACAAATCGATGTGTTCAAAAAATCTCTGATACGGGAAGACTTGAGTAAGTAAGAGACCTCCCCTACCTGCCCGGCAAGGCAGCATTCGCCATCTGATACAAGTGACGGAGTTCTGCTTCCAAACTGTTTTCCGGTGCATCTATCCCAATTCTTTTATACCAATAGTTGGCGTTTTTAAAGTCGCCCTCTACCCGATGCAAGTAGGCATGGATAAGGCAGGAAATTCATCGGTATAAGGCTGAACGGCCTTGTGAGAGGCGTTCCACTCTCCCTCCCGAGCGAGATCTAAGGCTTTTATATAAGGACATGCCATATTTGATTCAATCACCCCCGACCTCCCCCATCACCCGCTTCGTCACCTCTATTCCTCGCCTTGCCATCTTATTACCCGCTCCAATGGGAAAGCCTGCTATCCAGATCAACGCATGGGATGACAGCACCATTGAAATCGGGATTAAAAACCGCTTCGGTATGGACCGTCGGCTTGACCCTAAAAACATCCAAATCAGCAGCCGTGACGGGGTG
This sequence comes from Nitrospirota bacterium, assembly GCA_029261215.1. GTDB lineage: Bacteria > Nitrospirota > Nitrospiria > SBBL01 > JAADHI01 > JAADHI01. The sequence goes on from JAJDBT010000037.1 coordinate 1,102, forward strand.
GTCGTGCTACGTGGGACAGTATTGACCGATTACGAACGAAGTATCGCAGAACTCCTTGCCGGGACGTCAAAAAAGGTGAGAGGCGTGATTAAGGAAATCAAGGTAGTCCCTCCACTTAACCGCGATTTTGCCTTGACCAAAGCGGTTCGCGAGGACATTCTCCAGAATCCCGCCTTAAAAGTGCTTGAATTGAAGGTGGAGGTCAGGGATGGGACCGCCCGCTTATTCGGCTTTGTCAAGGATCCCAAGCAAAGAGAAAAGGTGAAAAAAATTGGAGAGGAACACCTGGAATTCAAGACCTTAAGAACAATATTGTAATACAATAGGGATAGGTGTCCGAATTTCAACAGGGTTTCCTCACATAAGAGGCCGAGCGGACAAATTCTATCCGCTCGACAGCTTTTTTTAGAGATCCGGCTCTCCCCATTTACGCAGTATTTTCAGAACAACGGCGGTACGGCTGAGCAACTTGTTTTAATCGTCCAAGGATGAATGCAATGATGCGTATCGTCCGAACCGGCTTGGAGATGACAAACCCTTTGTCGGCGACGAATGGATTTTCCTCGGAGATCATGTTTTCTTTTTATGTTGTTTGTCATTCAGTTTGAGCAACCATGCCCGCAAGAGCAGCGCCGAAATGGCGAGAACGGCGAGCACACCCGATATCAATGCGAAACGCCCCAGGCTGGGGTCGCGCACGGCCGCTTTAAGATGATCCACCAGGATTGCATAGGCTAAAATGCCGGGCGTCATCCCAATCAAGGTACCGATTGCAAAATCCCGGAAACGGATGCGGGATACGCCGGCCACTATATTGATTACAGAAAAGGGCGCCACCGGGAGCATGCGGGTGGCGATGACCGTAAGAATACCTTGACGCGCAAGGTGCCGGCTGATCTGGGATAGCCGAGAACCCTGAAAACGCTGGATGGTGTCACGACCGACAAAGTGCCCCAGGCCATAGACAGATACGGCGCTTAACACCGCGCCGGTTAAAGCGTAAAAGAAGCCTTTCAAAGCACCGAAGACCAAAATCGTGGTGACGATCATTAAGGTCACCGGTATCACCATAAATCCACCCACCATGAAACCGGCGATCACCCACAGTGGCGTGAAGGCAGAATCCTTGGCTTGTTCAAGCGTGGCCAGCAAGGTTTCTAGATCCAGCCAGTCTCCCAAAGGAGACCAGCGCCAAGCGGCGGCAAGCAGCAACAGAAGCACGAAAATCCCTGCTTTCAAAATGAGGCCGTGCCCCGCGGGTTTTCGATCTTCGCGGCAAATAAATTCGTCAGTCAACCGCTCGCTGTCGATCGGGGCTTCAGGATCAAGCAAGGCGGACTGGGGCACGAGACCGTCCACATCATCGGGCACTTTTCCGCTGAGGATCTCAAGGGATCTGCCCGAACCCCGCAAACTTTCAATCCCGCCGATCAGCGTGTTTTTTGTTTTAACGGCATCTCTTATTTTCTCCGGCGTCACATCGAGATGCTCTGCCAATAAACGGTCGCGAAACGCTGTGATCGCCCTAGCGACATGCGGCTGCCCCTGGCTTTCAATCGCCAGATCACACTCAATGTCCAAACCCATGGAGCGGTTACTGAGATTGGAAGAGCCGATGCGCAGCAAGGTGTCATCAATAATCAGTAATTTGCTGTGGACACCGATATATTGATTTCCGAGTTCGGGGATATGCGGATAGTAGGTCCGTAGTCGATCATATCGGTCGGCCTTACGCAGTTCTTTAAGCAAACGGCAGCGCAGTACATCCATGGTATTTTGCTCCAACCACCCGCCGGTTTGATAGGGCAGCACGATGACGACTTCGGGGCCTTCGGATTCTTGCAAGCGTTCAGCCAAAACCGCGCCGATTTTGTGTGCGCTTAGATATTGATTTTCAATGTAAATATATTTCTTCGCTGACCGAATCGCATCCAGATAAAGCCGTTCGATCTCCCGCACTTCCTTCTGGTCTTTGTCCTCGGGAATCGTTCGTGCGATGGCGACTACCGTATGCTCGATATCGGGCTGAATCGTGCGCGGCCAAGGGTCGGTTTGAGGCTCTTCATTTCGAGGGCGAAGTTTTTTTCCTGTCGCACACCGCCAATGATCCCGTGCCAGTTCGCCCAAGTCTGCCGCCGTTTTACCGCCGACAAGCATCTGCATATCGTGAAAAGGCGGATAGGGCTTGCCGTCCGGATCGATCCGATTCGCATCATCAGGGCGATGCGTCGAGGTGTCCCAACGCCATTTGCTTAAATCAATGCCGCCGACAAAAGCGATCTTGTTGTCCACGACAACGGTCTTTTGATGAAATGACGCCGCCGGAGGATGCTGATTGTGAAGACAGAAATGTACACGCCGATGGGTTTTCCAATCAAATTTATAGGCCGGCCACCACTCCCGTTCCAATGTATAAATGGCGGCGAAATCCCAAACCAGCACATAAATATGCAGCTGTTTGTTTTTTGCGGCGACGCTGTTTAAAAAATCGACCAGTTGAACCGGATAAGGGGGGTTGTCGGTATCTCGCAGCAATTTTAGGCGGCTGTCGATGTCCCATCCTAAGATAAAAACAGAGTGACGCGCTTGACTCACCGATTCAAAAAACGCACGGTAGTAGTCCGCGCCGTCGACTAAAAAGGCTACGCGGTCAGCGGATGACGTGCGCCAACAGTTCTCGCCCGGCCGGAGGATGCCTTTCGATTTTATATTCACCTTAACTTACCCGATCGCATGATGATGCAAAAACATCGCTCACATTATACCCACACCCACGATGTCGGGTAAACGAGTGAAGAATCGCGTGTCTTCGACCTTAAATATGATGAGTCACAACATCTTTCCCGAGTTCGGCCCGTTTTTGTTCTCTTTCGGTTTCGGCATCGGCCAGGCGATTTCCCTTGAAGGCCTCCATCGCCTGATCGAAGTGCGCCACCGCCTCTTTTGGAACGGACTTGTCTGCCTTCCAGGTGACGGACCCCTCCTGCCCGAACTTGAATTCCCTTCTGGAGATTCCTCCAAAGCCGAAGTAGATGCCGAGGATGATTAGGGGGACGAGTATTTTGAATAGATTTTTATTCATCAATACGATATGGAGACTTAATCCTCTCCCCTAGTTCAAGGCCCCCTTCAGCAGATTCATGACATCGTCTCCGCCCGTCCCCATTCGATGGCCTGGTGCGTGATTTTATAGGTGCCGGGAACCTGCCGAAAGCCGTCGTGCAGGATTTCTGTCGATACATCGAGACTAAAAGCAATCTGTGAAAGCCCCGCCTTTTTCAAATCCGACAAAAGCTGGGGTGTGATTCGGTCGGTCGCGGCTGGGATGGTGGCCATCCGCAGCCCCAATTTTTTACCAAATGAGACAAGCTCAATCAAATCCGGCCGCATGAGAGGATCGCCGCCGCTCAGCACTACAACGGGTGTCCCCATTGCATGAATACCTTTCAGAAGTTGCTTGTCTTCTTGTGTGCTGAGTTCTTCAGGACAGCGTTCAGGAATGGCGGAGGCCCTGCAATGACGGCAGACCAAGTCGCAGGCTTGAGTCAACTCCCAGATCGTCAAAAAAGGGGTCTGTGAAAATCAAGTTTAGAAAATGACAGATCGGGTGGTTTCATCCTTAGGACTCTTTAGATTACAAATACTAGTTTGCAGGAAAACGAATACCGTTTGAAATACTGGATAAAAGAGTAGAATTCAAATATCTCAAATACGGGAAAGAGTGCTTTTCTCGCATCCACTGAAAATCGTTTTTATGCCCGCTTCAACCAATCTATGTTTACTTTCCTGTTTTTAGCCACACAATCGCGAAGATAGAGATTAATCAAACTCTGGTAGGGAATCCCCGTCTTCTCAGCCATATCCTTGAAATACTCAATCACATCTTGACCCATGCGTATGGTGACTTGCTTCTTTAATTTAGAAGCATAAGGATTTTTCCGCCGTTTCATTTTTGAAAAATCATATTCTGCTTTCATAAGTTTACCTACCGTAATGTTGACGTTCAGAATGCGTTGCCTTCCGAGCGGAGATAATTCTAATTACAATCCCTGATTCCCGCTCACAATGACAGACAACAAGGATCCTCGAACGGATACTGACACCCAGCATGATAAATCGATCTTCATCCTCGGCATGGATTTCATCATAGAATTGGATCGCATTTTCATCAAAAAATACGGACTGAGCTTCTTCAAAGGAAACACCGTGCTTCCTTTGGTTAGCTTTGTCCTTCCTCGCATCCCATTCGAATCTTATCATACATACAATATATGTACATTATTCGTACATGTCAATCAAGCCATGAATGCAAATCGAAAGGTCGAAGGCCTCCTATATCCTTTTCAGTCAAAATAATGAATGGCGTTTGAAAGCTTGGATGATAGAGCAGGATTGAAATATCTCAAATACGGGAAGCATCTTGGCAAAATTGAAGTTCAGCCAAGATGAAGAATGCTACTGGACATCGCCTGCATCGCACAACCTTACAATACCGTATGAAAAAACCAGGAATTCAAAAGTCGCGTGCTTAGATGTTTCGTGTTATAAGTGGCGGTTTATGCATCCGTTGAAAAAAATCGGCGTTGCTTTGTTCGTGATCGTCATTGTCGTTTCAGGTTTTGCGCTAACGATGCCGCCTTCTACAGATGTCAGCCGTTTTATCGTCATCGACAGCGATATCGAAACCGTTTTCTCCATGGTGAACAATCATCGAGAGTTCAACAAGTGGTCGCCTTGGGCCCGCTACGATCCTGAAACGCGCTTCGAGTTTTCGGGACCCGAAAGTGGCGTGGGCGCAAAAATGAGCTGGTTGAGCAAAGACAGCAGGGTTGGCAGGGGCAGCCGTGAAATTATCGCAAGTATTCCGAACGAACGAGTGGATCTTATTCTCCGCTTCGATCGGCAGGATGTCCTCGTCCAGTTTTTTTTGGTTCAACAAAACGTAGGTACGAGGCTGACCTGGTCTTTTCATATCGAGCACGGCGGGAATTTGATCAGCCGTTTTTTTGGTCCGGTACTCGATTCCTGGATGGACTCGGACTATGAAGCGGGGTTGGAGAACTTAAAAGTTTTGCTCGAAAACGAATCAGACCATTAAAACGGAAGAAAAGTGAGTTTTTTAGCGGAACTCCTACCTCAGCTCAGCTTCATCGCCGTTTCAGCACGAATCCCCGTTTCTACATTCGAAACCCGCATCCCCTCAAAAGAAAAGAGAATTGCGTTTGAAACATTCAATGCTAGAAGAAAACCCCAAAGTAAAGGATACTGGAAGCATCTGAGGATTCTAACCCGATAGAAATTCATCAAGAAATTGGCGTGGCTTCAATACTTTAATCCCTTTGAATCCGGATACCCGTAATAGATGCTTATCACCACTGATGATCAATTTACATTTACTCGAAATCGCACAGGCAAGAAACATATCGTCGTCAGGA
>JAJDBT010000038.1 GCA_029261215.1 Nitrospirota bacterium
GGACAGAAGAAAAGACGGAAAGGCCCCCCGGAGGGCGATCAAGAGGTGAAAGGCCCAAACAATTTGAAGGAGCAAACAGGAAAATCTTTTTATTAGAAAAAAAGAAATGGAAACGATCCCTCCTCAAAAATAATCCACCAGTAGGAAGATCGATCTATAAAAACAGGGTTTTCCTACAAGCTCGTTACCGCTTCGGTCTCACTTAAATTGTTTGAGCAATAAAATCAAAGCGGAGCCCTTCAATCGTGGATCATCTCGGGTTTCATTCTAATCAAAAATCATAAATATAGATAAGCGCCGATGATGATTCCTCTGGGTGCTTATTGAAATATCAGGCATTCATCTGATAATTGACTGATTAGATGAATGTAAATAATTTGGTTTCTTGTGGGGCTTTTTTCTAAAAAAATGGGTTTTATTGGAGGGAGTCTCATTACTCTGAAAAAAATTGACAAGGTTTATTCGGTGTGTTATAACTCGAAAACTTTCGCTGGAGAAAGTCGCTTACTTTTCGTAACTATTGGATTTATCAAGGATTTAGTAGAAATGATGCGATCAAAAGCTAGCACGGGAGAATATCTTAAATGATGGTGGGGGGGGGCTACTCTACTGTCGTTCTGATGTTCTCTGTTTCAATGATGGCTTCATTTGTTCTGTTGCAAGTTTCCCGAACAAAATATCCTTTAACTGAATTGTTTCAACTAATTTTCCCTGCGAGCGGTGTGGATGTGATTGCTCGTACTCGTAGAAGGGATGTGGCTTCTCCTCGGAGATCGATTTATTTTAAATAGTGGCTAAAATGGTGGTCATTTTAGGGGGATGAGCCTCCCTATAAAGAGTTTCTTTGCCGTATTAGAGCATCGTTATTAAAGGTAAAGTAAAGACCCCAAGCGATCACATATGGAGAGGTTTTGAATTTGAGAGAAAGAAAAAGAGCTGCTTTCAATTCAGTATATGCTGTTTTACTGTCCTTCTTGCTTCTTTTTATTATTAATCCACTGTCTGCGTTCGCCCAAGAAGATGAAGCCAGCCCAAAAGCTGGGAAACATCTCTATAAGCACTACTGCGCTGTTTGTCATGGTTTTACCGGGAAAGGAAATGGGCCCAATGCCGACAACCTTGGGGATGTTCATCCTACAGACTTGACCAGCGAAGCGGTCGACAAACTCGAAGATGAAGAAATTTACGAGGTGATTGAAGGCGGGGGGGCTGCCATTGATATTTCCTATTACATGCCGCCTTGGGGGTCGATTCTTTCTTCAGAGCAAATCAACGATATCGTTGCCTATATCCGGACCTTATCAGAGGCGAATGGCCGTGAAATTTCTGATGTAGTTCGTTTTGCAGATGTAAGAAGGGAAGGGGATGACAAGTGTTTGATGTGTCATTCTCAGGAACAAAACCTGCTTCGTCCGATTGCGCCAAATATTGGTCACGAAGGAAGTAAATTACGCAAAGAGTGGTTGAGGGGTTTTTTGAAGGAGCCTGAACTTTTGCGTCCTGTCGGATTCATGCCTTTTAGCAAATCAAAAATGCCGAACTTTTATTTTACAGATGCCGAAGTTGATGCCTTGGTCGCTTATTTGATGACCTTAAAGGATGAAGGGATTGACCCTAATATTTTAGCCGGATGGGACGCGGGAGATCCTGCTGAAATAGAAAAAGGCAAAATTTATTTTGTGGAAGATTATGCCTGTGATGGGTGTCACAAGCGCTCTTCTGATGGTGATGGAGGGACGGTGGGGCCTGAGCTTTCTTCTGCGGTAGAACGGATTCGTCCAGAATGGATGTTCTATTGGCTTAAAAATCCACAGCGAATGCGGCCTGATACTCCAATGCCCAATTTTGATATTCCGGATGAGAAGATCCGTTCTCTCTTGTCCTATCTCTATGGTTCTGGCGGAAATGCGGCTATGGCCAGGGCGGTTTCAATGGATGAGCCTCTGGATGAAAAACAGCTTGAAAAAGGTAAAAAGATTGTAGAGTCTAAAAATTGTCAAGGTTGTCATTTAATTGATTCATATAATAGTCAGTCAGGCCCTTTGAGGGATGAGTGAGTTCCGTTTAAAATATAGAGAGCAAGAATAAACAATTAAGAAAGGGTATTCGCATGCTTCGAAAATTTCCTCTTTTGATCTTGAGTTTAATGTTCATTTCTCTTTTAGCGTTTCCAAGCCTTGGGCTTGCGGCAGAGGATGATGACAAGCCTTTAAAACCCGTCCCAAAGGCTTTTGCGGACAAGCATATGCCCAGTGGTTGGTGGACCGATGAGAAGGTGATCGCAGAAGGCAAGAAGATCTTTGAAACACGAAAACTGGAATATGAGTACAAAAGAAAAAAGAAGGTTGCAAAAGAGGGTTGCGCAACCTGTCACGGTATTAATGCCAAGAAGGATCGTCCGAAAAAGCGGGGCGCGAAGGATTTTCGCTCATCCAACAGAATGAACCGTCTTTCTGACAGTTATTGGTTTTGGCGAACTTCAGAGGGTGTGAAAAAAACAAGCATGCCAGCATGGGGAAAAGAGCTTTCTGAAGAGGAAATCTGGAAAGTAATCGCCTATGAACATACCTGGTCACACGGAAACAAGCCTGCGGTTCATGATCATAAGGAAATTGAAAACACTGTCGAAAAGTAATTAGTCCGTATGTGTCGCTTCGTATTGTTGCTTAAAAGCCTTTATCTTCATCGGTATTTGAAGGTGAAGATAGAAAGAGAGTGATGGAAGTAGAATCAATAAAACCCCTATTGGCGGTTTTCATTCCTTTGATCGGGTCAGCCTTTATTCTTTTTGCCCGAAAGAAGCCGAACATTAGGGAGCTGTGTACTCTCACTACGGCGTTTCTTATGTTTTTTGCCGTATTAAGTATGGTGCCGGATGTCCTTGCGGGGAAAACACTGACGTACACTCTGCTCGCTTTCTGGCCCTCTGTGCCTATCGGGTTTCGTGTTGACGGTCTGGGTATGATTTTTGGAATCGTTGCTGCGTTTACCTGGATATTGACTACCTTTTATTCGATCGGCTACATGCGGAGTTTGAATGAGCACGCGCAAACACGGTTTTATTTTTGTTTTGCCGTGACCTTGTTTGCGACCGAGGGAGCCGCTTTTTCAAATAACTGGTTTACGCTCTTTCTTTTTTACGAGCTTATTACTCTGTTTACCTACCCTCTCGTTGCACATCATGAGACACAAGAGGCTTGGGAAAAAGGAAATAAGTACTTGGCTTATCTGCTCGGTACTTCCAAGGTCTTTTTAATCCCTGCGGTGCTCGGAACCTATTTCTATGCGGGGTCTATTGATTTTACGTCAAACGGGATTATGCCTCATGACATAGATAAAACTCTGCTGATTGGAATATATGTTTTTTATTTGGCCGGTATTGGTAAGGTGGCGTTCATGCCGCTTCATTCATGGTTACCGGCTTCCATGATTGCGCCTACCCCTGTGAGTGCGTTGTTACATGCTGTGGCTGTTGTGAATACTGGCGCATTTTGCGTTTTAAGGGTCATTGTTAATATCTATGGCATTGACTTGATGCAGAAGCTGGATTTAGGTGTTGTTACGGCGATCATTGCGTGTTTTACCATTATCACCGCTTCCATTTATGCCATGAAAAGCAATAATCTGAAGGAACGAATTGCGTATTCCACTGTAAGTCAACTTTCTTACATGGTTTTAGGGGGTGCGCTCTTAACGCCGACGGGTATTCGTGGTGGCATCATGCACATTGCGATGCATGCCTTTGCCAAGATCACACTTTTTTTCTGTGCGGGTTCGATCTATGTGGCTACGAGAAAATCAAACGTTTCAGAATTAAATGGCATTGGACGGAAAATGCCCTGGACAATGGCCGCCTTTGCGATCGCGACTTTGAGTATGGTGGGTATTCCTCCAGCGGGGGGATTCGTAAGTAAATGGTATCTCATGATTGGTTCTGCTGAAGCAGACGAATTTTGGACGCTGATCGTATTGGCAACAAGTGCCTTGTTGAATGCATTTTATTTTGTCCCTATCGTGGTCAATGGTTTTTTTCGACCCTCTGATGACGAACCTGTATCAGAAGCGACAGCAGGTTCTGTTTTGATTCCGCAAAGCGTTGGCGCTGCCGCCGCGTCGAATGTGGCGAACGGTGGTGCCGCAGTTAGCATTCGGGAGCCGTCACTCTTTGTTGTTCTTCCATTGTGCATTACAGCCGTGGTTTCTATGGTGCTTGGGATGTATCCCAATTTGTTGTTGGAATTCATCGGGACGATGTTTCGATGAAGCTGGCTGAAGGGGTGTTTATGTCTGTTGATCTCCAGATGATTGCAATGTTTATTACGAGGAGCGCATAAGTGGAGACTTCAATTCCCCTATGGGTAGTTTTGGTTCCTATCTTGGGGGCCTTTGCTTTACTGATTAAAAAAGAATCAGATCAATTTCGAAATGCCATTGTGATCGGAAGCAGCACGCTTTCTTTTATCCTTTTGCTGAGTCTGTACAGTTCGGTCATGAAAGGCAGTGCGCATTACGCCATTTCCTGGTTGCCAGGTTTTGAGATTACTTTTAATGTAGATGCTTCTGGCCTGCTAGTTGCTCTTGTGACAGCCTTCCTTTGGATTCTTTGTTCAGTTTACAGCGTTACCTATATGACGCATGAAAAAAAACGACTTCGATATGATTTCTTTTCCCTGTTAACCTTGGCGACAAATCTGGGTGTCTTGGTCGCCGGTGATTTTTTTACGCTTTTCATCTTTTTTGAAGGCTTGCTGATTTTTCCTTACCCCTTAATTGCACATAAGGAAGATGCTCCAGCAGTAAAAGGTGCAAATCTCTATCTTTATGTGGGTGTTGCAACCAGTCTGCTGTTGTTATCAGGGATGGTACTCTTAAAATCGTATTCAGGGTCGCTCGCTATTCAATCTATTTCTCCTGAAGTTGCAGCCTCTATGAGCACCGCGATTAAGTATCAAATCGCAATACTCATGATCGTCGGTTTTGGAGGGAAGGCTGGATTGTTTTTTGAACATTTCTGGTTGCCTGAAGCCCATCCCGTTGCCCCCACCCCAGCCTCTGCACTGCTTTCGGCCGCGATGATTAAAGCTGGAGCCTATGGGATTTTTAGAGTGGTCAATCTGTTGTTCGTCCCTCAGGGTGGATCCATGACGGGAGACTGGTTGACCTTGAGCAATATTGGTTATTGGACGATCATCATTGGAAGCATTACGATGTTTTTTGCGGTGATTTCGGCCTTGATTGCAACCAATTCAAAGCGGATGCTGGCTTTTCATAGCATCAGTCAAATGGGTTATATTGTCATGGGAATTGGATGTGCGGCTTATTTGGGGCAGCACGGGGCCGTAGGTGCTGCAGGCGCTCTATATCATATCGTTAATCACGCACTTTTTAAGGCCGCTCTCTTTTTGGGTGTCGGGGCTGTTTATTTTAGGACAAATGAGCTGGACATGTACAAGCTTGGTGGTCTAATGAAAAATATGCCTGTGACTGCGATTTGTCTGTTCATTGCAGTTTGTGGCATTTCCGGTGTCCCTTTTTTCAATGGCTTTGCCAGTAAAACGATTCTGCATCATGCCATCATTGAGTCCTATGAGCATGGCCATGATATGACGCTGTGGGTTGTGGAGAAAATATTTATTGTCACGGCGGCGGGTACTTTTGCCTCTAACTTTAAGCTGTTCTATTTAATGTTTAGAGGGAATCGACCAAAACAATATGACGATGTGGCACCGGCACCGCTTCCCATGAAAATTGGAATGATTGGTTTCTCCGTTGCGATTCTCTTTCTGGGTTTATTTCCAAACTGGCTGCTTGAAACTGCGATTGGTCCTGCATTGGCTCCTCTTGGTTTTGACTCTGGGGCAGATGGATACCGCCTTATCTATGATGTGCAAACACAAATTTCAGGTTTGGCGATTCTGTACCCGGGCACAGAAAGCTTTTCGATGGTCTTGCATAACCTCTTTTCCGGTGGGATCGCCTTGGTTCTCGGAGCGGGGCTTCTCTATGGTGGTTTGAAATATCATTGGTTTAACTTCAGGGTACCAACATTTTTTACATTTGATTTTTATGCGACTAAAATACTCAGACGATTATTGAATCCTTGGTTCCTTGCTGATGGTAGTCGTAAGCGCGTATGAGATTTATAGGTGTAGTCATGAAAGGGGGAATAAAATGACTTTAAAGAAAATAACAACACATCCCAGGGCCTGGGGCGTATTCCTCTTCGCATTGCTCGTGTTCCTTTCTTCTCCTTCTGTTTATGCTGAAGTTTCCGAGGCGATCAGTTATCGTGATATGAGCAGTATGAGTAGCCGGAACCTTGTCTGGTTGCTCGCTCAGGTACACATTTTGTTCGGCGCGTTTTTGTTGGGTGTGCCGATGTTTATTATCGCCATTGAGATTATGGGGGTTAAAACCGGGGAAGTTCGTTATGACAAATTAGCCCACGAATTTACAGATTTGATTGTCGCGGTTTTTGCGACAACGGCTCTGCTCGGTATTTTCTTCTTGTTCTCTCTCCTGGTTTTTTATCCTGAATTAATGCGGGTTATGGCGGATATTTTCAATCCGACTTACTACATCTATCTATCCCTATTCCTGGCAGAGACGGGTTGTGTCTACATTTATTGGTCTAAATGGGAGGAGTGGCAGAACAGAAAAGCGCTGCACATATTCTGGGGCATGATGCTGAATATTGCTGGCCTGGCCCTCGTCTTTTTACCCAGTGCCTATCTCGCTTTTCAGGCCAGTCCTGTGGTTTTGAGTCCTGATTTGGGTCCATGGGAAAAGGCCTGGACGGCGATTAATAACCCTACGTGGATTCCGGTTGTCATCCATCGCGTCGTTGGAAATCTGATTCTCGGTGGTTTTGTGTGTGGGGCCTATGCGGGCGTCGCCTATCTTGGTGCGAAAACACAAGAGGAAAAGGAACATTACGACTGGATGGGCTATGTCGGTAATTTTATCGGCGTTTTTGGTCTACTCCCGATGCCTTTTGCGGGTTATTACCTTATGCGGGAAGTCTATCAGTATAACCAGCAGATGGGAATTACCTTAATGGGGGGTATTCTCTCATGGTTATTTATTCTTCAAGCGGTTCTTATTGGTGTCCTTTTTGTGGGGTCCAATTATTATTTCTGGCAGGGGATTGCCTATAGAACAGGTTCTGGACCCAAATATAAAAAACCAATTATTTTTATGTTGATTGCCTTGGTCGGTGCTTTTTCTGTCTGGCTGACTCCTCATTCTCTTGTGGCCAGTGTTTCTGAAGCCAGAGCAATGGGTGGTTCTCATCATCCACTGCTAGGTGTTTTTGGGGTGATGTCGGCTAAGTTGACTGTGGTCAACCTGATGATTGTGACCACATTTATCTGTTTCATTCTTTATTGGAGGGCAGATAAAGAGATTACAGTGAAGTGGGGAAAGGCTGCGAATATTTTTACCGTCGCACTGATTGTTGTGGCCGTTATTTTTATTATCTGGTTGGGTGTTTATGGGTATTTTGTGCCTTCGGTTTATCGTGTAAATGTCCTTTCTGTGGTTCAAGTTTTGGCTGTACTTTTTGTGATGTTTACGATTACGCCTTTAACGGCACTTTCTCTTCGGTCTGCGAAACTCACCCATAAGATGAAGTGGGGCGTAATGCCTGCACGTTCACAGTATGCCCTCGTGATTAATGCGGTTTTTGTTGTGCTTACAATGGCATTGATGGGTTACGCTCGTTCTGCTTCCCGGGTTCACTGGCATATCTATGGGGTTTTGGAAGATACGTCTACTCATGCGTATACCCCGACTTTGGGGGTTGCGTCCTTTCTGTTCGTATTAAGTACTGCAATTTTTTGTGTAATGGTAGGGATTGTTTTTTGGACCTCACATACAATTCGGCATAATCGTTTTTCCACACGATATTTTTATCTTGCCCCTGTTTTTATGTGGTTTTGCGATCTTTTTGAAAAAGACGAAAAAAAACGTCTTCCAAAAGAGGTGGGTGGTCCCCGTTTTGTGATGTTGAAGGTAACGACCGTTGTGAGTGTCTTTTTGCTGACCTATACCTATGTCGGTTATCAGGTTCCCCAAAAAGTGGGTATGCCGCCAGAAAAAAAGGAATTGGATCTCACTATGGTCAAAACCCAGGACGATATGGTTCAAATGGGTCAGGACATTTTTTACAGTAAAGGGCAATGCGCACTTTGTCACAGTATTGGAGAAGGGCATGGGCGTTGTCCTAATCTGGCTGGTGTAGGAGAGCGGCTTACACGAGAATTTATATACGAGGCCCTGACGAATCCCAAGGCGTATGTGAAAATGGATTACGATCCTGCGATGCCTGTGAACTATTCTGCTGAAATGCCAGCGATTGATAAACCTCCTATTGGTCTTTCTGAAGTGGAGTTAATGACAATCATCGCTTTTGTCCAAAGTAATGGGGGAAAGGTGACTGTGACGCCGGATGAACTGAGGGCAATTTCTGAAAAATCGAAAGAAACTCCAGTGCCGGAACCTGTTGAACACAATAACGAAGAAAAACCAAAGGCTCCCGAAGAAATCGCAATGAGTTTGAGCGGATCGTAGTTTGGTATTTTAGCGTGCAATCAAAAGGTATTGATATTCCTGTCCTGGGTTTTTGAGATGGGCAGCAAATAATTGGACTTAATGTTTTAGTTATCGGTTTTCAGGGGAGTAGGTGAAAAAAAGATTTTTGATTGAAAAGTCAGTTGTGGTGAAAGCCATTCCGCTATTATTGCTCTTTGTATTCACATTAGCAGGATGTGAGAATGAACATGTTGCCAAAGGCCATAAGTTATTTAGTCGCTACTGTTCATCGTGTCATGGTGAGCAGGGCGATGGGAATGGATATAATGCGGGCAACCTAGACCCGCGGCCTCGTGATTTGACCGACAGCGAAGAAGAATACATGGCCAAATTGAGCAATGATGAAATATTTGAAGTTTTGAAAGTGGGAGGATATGGTGTAGATCTCGCTGGAACAATGCCTGTTTGGGGGAAAGTTTTTTCTGAGGAACAGCTTTGGTCCTTAGTCGCATACATCCGTACACTTCATCCCAATGAGGCAGAAGAAATTGTGTTTACGAAACCCGGAACAAAGGATCCGGTATTCGATAAAACAAAACCTCAGTATTCCAGGGTGAGGGAAAAGGTATTTGATGATCTGATGGCCTCATTGGTTCCGGATGAAGACGCTTTTGATGAGCAAGTGGCAATTGGTGAAGAGGTATTTGAGGAAAGAGGATGCATTGGGTGTCATATTGTGAATGGCAAAGGCGGAACACTCGGTCCTGATTTGTCCAAAGCGGGTTCGATGCTACAAACTCAGTTTATTTTTAGGTGGGTTGTCAATCCACAGGGGTTTAAGGTAAAAACGAGAATGCCTAATTTGGATTTACCTAACGAGGACGCGCTGGCTGTTTCGTTGTATGTCAGCACGCTCAAGGGCGGGAGTTCTGTCATTCAGGGCAGTCAAGATTCATCCATGGATGAAGAAGAGGTGGATGCTGAAGATGAGGAGGAACTGTAGCCGTGAAGTTACCTTTGATTGCTAAGGCCTTTCTGCTGGAAATTGGATTCTATTTGTTTCTTAAGTTAGGTATGCCTCTTATTACGAGTCCACTGCCTTCTAGTGTCATTTTCATGTATATGGCCTTGGTGACCATTTCTATTCTGTTGTACGTTTCTATTTTTGAAGATGACTTTAATCAATTCTACGTTCCGATTGTTGATTTTATCAGAGGAGATGAGAATGAGGGGATTGGGAGAAAAATGAGTCGGACCGCTCTCTTTATCTTGATTCCCCTCTTTGTCGGTTTTCGCTCTTATCAAAGTGTAAAACCCAACTTCAATCCGCCATTCCCAAACCGAGTGATTCATCCTGCGCCCCCTGGATCTGCAGCCGGCTTTATGAATCCTTATGAGGGTGAGGTTGCACATCGGGAGGAGTACATACAGGAAGGGCGAGATATTTTTTACCAAAACTGTGTGTTCTGCCATGGGGATAAATTAGACGGAAACGGTCTTTTTGCGGATGCATTGAATGTTAAACCTGCGAACTTTGCCGATCCGACAACGATATCGATGTTGCAGGAATCATTCGTTTTTTGGCGTGTAAAAACAGGAGGCATCGGTTTACCTGAAGAATCAACCCCATGGGATTCGGCAATGCCGAGGTGGGAGTTGATTTTGTCGGAAGAAGAGCGTTGGAAGGCGATCATGTTTTTATATGATTATACCGGCTATAAACCAAGGACTTGGGAATTAGATGCAGGTGAATAAACTGGAAAACAAAAATACAAAAAAAATCATATTCGGATTGTTTGGCATATTCCTACTTATCTCTGGCTTAGGTCCAAATCTTTATGCAGATGAGACGGAAGAGGCTTCCCCTCAAAAACAGGAAGACAACCTTCCTTCGGATGATCTGGCTGCTGGAAAAATAATTTATGAAAAGCGATGTATCTCATGTCATGGGAATGAAGGCGATGGCGATGGGCCAGCTGCAGATCGATTTGAGCCGAAACCACGTAGTTTTAAGAAGGCGGAGTTTAAATATCGCAGTACCCCGAGAAATGAATTGCCTACCGACGAAGATTTGTTCAGAGCCGTAACAAATGGACTTCCTGGAACCGGGATGCCTGATTGGGCCGATGTTTTAAACGAAAAGAAGCGTAGACAAGTCATAAAATACATTAAAACATTTTCTGATAAATGGGAAAAACAAAAAGAAAAACCACAGGTGATCACAGTAGGGGAGCCTATCCCCACGAGTGCCGAAAGTATTGAGCGTGGCCAGAAGCAATTTACGGCCTTGGGTTGCACGCTGTGTCATGGCACCGAAGGCCGAGGGGATGGCCCAACTTCATTGGTCTTAAGAAATCACCGTGGAGATCCCGTTTTTCCTAGAAACCTCAATAAGAATTGGCTTTTTCGAGGTGGCGGTGACGCAAAGGATATTTATAAAAGGGTGAACACGGGCTTAAACGGTACGCCAATGCCATCCTTTGCAGATAAACTTGATAATGAAAAAAGTTGGGATTTAGCCAACTATGTTCGTTCGCTCTCGCCCCCCGTAAAGCCTGAAAGAGGCTCTCTTATCAAACCTCTTAAGATTGAAGAGGCAGTGCCTACAGACCCTGAGGATCCTCTTTGGGCAGAAGCGGCTTCCAGCTGGTTCCCCATGATGGGACAGATTTCATTTGAAGAACGCTTGTTCACGCCAACGGTAACTGATATCACGGTGCAATCTATTTATAACGAAAAAGAAATTGGGTTTAAGCTCATTTGGGATGACCGCAGTCATAGCAAGGCCAGTAAACCCAGCGCCAAGATGAAAACATATACAGATCAGGTCGCGATACAATTTCCTGAAAAACTGCAACCCGGTGGAGTTAAGAAGCCCTATTTTATTATGGGCGACGAAAAGTTAGGTGTGAATCTATGGAATTGGCGCTCTGAAGACAAGCACGTATTTGAGACAAACGCCAATGGTATTTTAAATGGAGAAATAGAACAGGAAAAAAGTGACCTGAGTGGAGAGGGTATTTTCAAGAATGGCCAGTATCAAGTTGTGATCAAACGGTCGTTGCAGACTGCTGATAAGGAAAAAGATATTCAGTTTGAAGTGGGTGAATTTTATCCCATAGCATTTTTTGCCATGGATGGAACGAATGGAGAAGTGGGAACAAAGAGGTCAATTACACCCTGGTATTTTGTCTTAATGGAACCTGAAACACCGAAGAGTGTTTATATTTTTCCACCGATTGTTGTTCTTCTTGTCTTTGGAATGGAGTTTGTTTTAGTGAAAATTTTAAAAAAGAATAGAAAGGCATCAGGTTCATCTTGATTCTGGGGGTATATTCAGTTAGAATTTGCCACTTTATTCCTTAAATTAAGTAAATGGTGAGGCGAGATAATCAAGTATTAATTATCTTTTAAAGTATATAAATAAAAGGCGAATGATTCCCATTATCTTTATGCATGGGGTTATCGCACTTTACTCAAGCCCAGTTTTTGCGACTCATGAAGCTGATCACCGATATATCATTTCTGGTCAGGTAAGGGATGCTTCTGGAAACCCTCAGAAAGAAGTTCTGGTTTCATTAGAACATAAAGGAGGGGAAAAGAAGGACGTAAAAACTGACCATTTAGGTCGTTATGAAGTTCTATTTCACCTCCATAATGAAAATCTGGGTGAAAAAATAATTGTTTCATATGGAGATATTCAACGAAAAATAACAATTACGTTTGATCCGGAAGATAAATTCACTAATCGGGGAGATGTTGTAGATTTTGGTGCCCCAAGCAATGAGCCAACTCTCCCTTGGGGAATTGTCGGAATGGGCTCACTGCTGGGCAGCTTCGTCTTACTTTATTTTTTTAAAAAGAGTAAGAAATCAAAAGGACGCAGTAAAAAGCAGTCGTCTACTAAAAAGAAGAGGAAAAAGGTTTAGCATGTTGCCTATCAGGGACATTGGGGAGCGTTTAGGTCATGGCAGATAATAAAGACAATAGTCTGGACGAGGATGTTAGTCGGAGACGGTTTTTTACACTCATGGGGCTTGGGGTCGGTTGGGGTGGACTTTTGACGGCCCTTGGTGGGGTTGGTGTTGGCGCTGCACGGTATATGTTGCCCTCTGTTCTTTATGAACCACCCACCGTTTTTAAAATTGGAAAACCTGCTGACTACGGAATCGGCGTAGATACAAAATTAAAAAAAGAGCGGCAAATTTGGGTTGTTCGTAACGAACGTGGTCTATATGTCATGGTTGCTATTTGCCGCCATTTAGGCTGTACGCCAAATTTCTTTCAAGACCAGAGTCTCTTCCGATGTCCGTGTCATGGGAGCATTTATGATACGTATGGGAATGTTTTGGGTGGCCCAGCGCCCCGAACCTTATGGCGGGCTGCAGTGTCACTGGATCCCATTGATGGTCAGATTGTTGTGAGCTTTAATACAAGGCAGGATCCGGATCCGAAAGGGACACCAGAGGGCCTCATGGTGGATGAAATGGAACGAGAAGTTGAGCCTTACTTCTTAAAGGTCTAGATGTGGAGGAGATAGAGCAAGTATGTTGAAATTACTCCAGAAAATTCGTTCGATTGTGAACAAAACCCAGGTTTTTAAGTCGATTTTCAGGCATGGGTATCCGGATACGGATGGCAATCGCGCCTTGGTGATGTTCAGTAACGTTATCCTTCATTTACACCCGGTTCGTGTTCGAAGGGGAGCGCTTAAAATAAAATACACGTGGTGTCTTGGTGGCTTAACTTTTTTGTTTTTTATTTTGCTTGCAATCACAGGTGTTATTTTAATGTTTTATTATGTGCCTGATACAAGACGTGCATACAATGATATTCGTGACTTGGGGACTGTAATCTACTTTGGAAGCCTTTTTAGGGCTGTTCATCGTTGGTCTGCCCACGCAATGGTTTTTTCGGTGTGGATGCATATGACACGTGTTTTTATGACCGGATCGTATAAACCGCCTAGGGAGTTTAACTGGGTTGTTGGTGTGATTTTATTGGTCACGACGCTTGTTTTGAGTTGGACCGGCTATTTGCTTCCTTGGGATCAGCTCGCTCTTTGGGCCGTAACAGTCGGAAGCAAAATGGCAGAAGCCACGCCATTTATTGGTGCCGCGGGGCCGTTTGGTCCAGAACTAGGTCGAAACTCCGGGAATGATATGGCTTTTGCGCTTTTAGGGGGAACTGTTGTTGGGCAAAGTGCTTTGCTCCGTTTTTATGTCCTTCATTGTCTTGCACTCCCTTTAATTACGGCCTTATTTATCGCGGTCCATTTTTGGAGAATTCGAAAAGATGGTTTTTCCGGACCACTTTAATCGCTTGTTTAAGTAGAGGAAACATATGTCAGAAAAAATCTCTGAAGATTCAAATGCTTTGTCCAAGCAGAGTAAGCTGGCCCAACTCATCAAGAAAACGGCCTCTGAAAAAATAGGCCCGGAAAACACCGTATTGGTTTGGCCGAACCTGGTTTACCTTGAATTGATCGCGATCATGGTTTCGGTTGCTGTCATCTTGTTTCTTTCGTTGGTTTCACCCGCCCCCCTGGAAGAATTGGCCAGTGCGGACACAACGCCAAACCCGACAAAGGCCCCGTGGTATTTTTTAGGATTGCAGGAATTATTGGTCTATTTTGATCCTTGGTTGGCTGGCATGGTTCTTCCGACGTTTATCATTATTGGGTTAGTGCTGATTCCTTACTTGGATCCCAGTCCGCTTGGAAAAGGATATTACACCTTTAAAGAACGGAAGTTTTCGATGTTGGGGTTTGGTTTTGGATTATCACTATGGTGGGTTCTAATCTTGATTGGTGTGTTTTTTAGAGGTTTAGATTGGTCTTGGTATTGGCCATGGGATGATCCTCATTTTCACCAACCTGCGGGTGCTGTAAAACTCATGGATTTAGAAATAATCCTTCAAAGCACCCTGGGCTTGAGTGAAGCGCCCTTGACGACACTGGGGAGATATGCGATTACCAAAGCAAATGTCTTAACTTGGGCCCTGTTCTTAGGGTTTTATGGTGTAGGTTTTACGGTTCCATTTTTATTTTTCAGGGATTTTTATCGGAAACTCGGTTTTGTTCGTTATAACCTCACCATGTTCTTTTTCATTTCAATGATGGGTGTCCCGATGAAGATTTTTTTGAGATTGTTGGCTGATGTCAAGTATGTCCTTGTGACGCCCTGGTTTAAATTCTAATCGTAACGAAAGAGGTGTTTTGAATGGATGATATCTGGGCATATCCTTATCGGCTGGGAATTGGACTCTTTTTTCTTGTAGGAACGCTTGTATTTATGGGTGCGTTTATTGGGATCGCGGTTTGGCTCGAAAAAGCGCTGAAAGAAGACGACACTAAAAAGTAGCAGAATTATTTTCGATGCGACAGCTGATGATGTTGTGGATATAGGGGGAAGAGTCACCGTATGGTTAAGCATATAGTCTTTGGTATTTCAGGCTTTTTAATAGTTCTTCAACTTGGAATTTTTGTTTATCGTGAAGAAACAGCTGAATGGAAAGGGTACCAAGCAACCTATTATAAAAAGCTTGCTGAAATGACGGGTGACCCCAATATTTTAAAAAACCCGATTAAAGTGACTCAGATTTGGGACAAAAATTTAAACCGGGCAGATCGATGTACAACCTGTCATGCGGGTATTGATAATCCTGCTTTTGAAAACGAACCACAACCTTATACGACCCACCCAAACTTTAAAGATGAGGGATATATTTCCAAGCATGCTTTTGAAAAGTTTGGCTGTACCATTTGTCACGAAGGCAACGGTCAGGCGGTGACTGTTGCCGCAACGCACGGTGTGGTCAAACATCTCGATCATCAGCCTTTATCGACACCCTATGTTCAGGCGTCTTGCACCAAGTGTCACTACGAACTTCTTGTGAGGGAGGTTAACTGGCCTGAGGCAGATGTTTTAATGAAAGGAAAGCAGTTGGCTTTTGATCTGGGTTGTGGCGCTTGCCATGCCATTCGTCAATTTGGAACCAATTCTCCCTTGGCTCCGGAGCTTTCAAATATGGGCAGTAAGACTGAACTGGCGTTTACACTTGTCCATGATTTTTCACATATAGAATCCGAGGACCACATTACCCGTGTCTGGGAATATGAACATTTTCTTGATCCTCAAAAGATTGTGCCTGGAAACCCGGATGCGGCCGATGAAAAAGAAAGAAATTCCCCCACGATTATGCCAAATTATGGTTTGACTGAAGAAGAGGCTGTGGCGCTTACTGTATTTGTGCTCTCTTTAAGGGATCCTGAAATTGAAAAAATTCCTAAGCAATATTTCCCCAAAATAGCCAATCATGACGGGTTTCTTCAGTATCGAAAGTAAAAAATAATAACGAGGCTGGAGTTCACCAAACTTTTTCCCTCTTATCCATTTTTTTATTTTTACCTGTTTTTCTGGAAAACAACATCGCCAGGTGAAGTTTAATGTTAAAAAAAGGGGCAATTCCCCTTGACAATTTGAAAGATTACTATATATTTACTTCCGTTTTTACATGCCACTTCAGACGGGAATTTATTCTAAAGGCATTGGGTTAATCCTTGGGTGGTTTTCGCCCTTATTTTAGTGATAGAGACAATATAGTGGAGACATTAGGAACACATATTCTTCTTGAATTAGAAGATTGTAAGTATGAGATTTTGGACGATTTAAAGGGGGTTGAGGAAGCTTTGCTTGAAGCGGCGAGGAGAGCAAAAGCGACGATCATTGAGAGCCGCTTTCACCAGTTTAGTCCTTTTGGAATAAGCGGTGTTGTTGTCATTGCAGAGTCTCATCTTACGATTCATACTTGGCCGGAACACGGTTATGCCGCAGTGGATATTTTTACCTGTGGAAATGTGTTGCAGCCAGGCGTGGCAACCGATTTTCTCATAAAGATATTTGAATCAAAAAATCCATCTATTGTCGAGTTAAAGAGAGGTCTCTTTTTGTCGCGAGAAAGAACGACGACAGCAAATATTTCTAATGACGAGGGGCCTCTCGAACATGTCTTCGGATAAATCCTACAAATGGTTTGTTGACCATCTCTCTCCCCACGAAACGCATGGACACGGAATAGATGCGCTTGTTTTTTCAGGAAAATCTGATTTTCAAGAGATTGAAATTCTCGATTCCAAGAGTTATGGCCGATGTCTGGTGCTTGATGGAAAAATGCAATCCAGTGAGATCGATGAATATATCTATCATGAAGCCCTGGTTCACCCTGCGATGTTGAACCATCCAAACCCAAAGAATATATTTGTGGTTGGGGGAGGGGAAGGTGCGACCGTTCGAGAAATCTTGCGACATCCTTCTGTTGAGCATGTCCTGATGGTTGACATCGACCAAAAGGTGGTTGAAGCCTGTAAAGAGCATCTCCCTCAATGGCATATGGGGGCTTTTGATGATCCCAGGGTCGAGCTTAAATTTCTTGATGCGCGAAAATATTTGGAAGAAACGAAAACTAAATATGATGTGATCATCATCGATATTTCCGAGCCTGTAGAAGAGGGGCCTGCCTACCTCTTGTATACCAAGGAATTTTATCATTTACTGATTGATCGACTCAGCGAAGCGGGGACGATTTCATTGCAAGCTGGAACCACTGCGCCGCCCTATCTCATTAATTTTAGAGCGGTTTGCCAAACACTACTGAATGTGTTTCCCATCGTCTCTCCTTACCAGGTCTCAATGCCTTCATTTGGTTTGCCCTGGGCTTTTGCTTTGGCGTCAAAATTGACTGACCCCACATCTTTTTCACCCGATGAAATTGATCGACATATTGCTGAACGTATAGAAGGGGAATTGAAATTTTACGACGGCATAACACATCTCGGTCAGTTTTCCCTGCCTAAATATCTGCGTCGTGAACTGCAAAAAAAGAAACGCATTATCGAAGACAACCAGCCACTTTATTTGTATGTCTAATTTCACAATGATCTTTCCATTGTCTTCCCAGAACTTATATCCATGAAGGATGATCCGCAATTCAAAACCCCGCTCTTTGACGCGATGGTTTCATTGGCGGAAAGTCGGAAAATCTCATTTCATACCCCAGGGCATAAGAGTGGAAAAGGGATCTCGACGCGTTTTCGTAAATTTGTTGGGCCGAAAATTTTTTCCATCGATTTAACTACTCTGGATGAAGTCGATTCTCTGCAACGCCCAAAAGGCGTGATTAAAGAAGCACAAGCTTTGGCTGCAAGCGCCTATGGTGCTGATCATTCTTTTTTTCTTGTGAATGGGACCACAGGCGGAAACCATGCAATGATTTTTGCAACCTGTCCTCAGGGTGCAGAGGTTCTCGTTGCGCGAAATGCGCATCGTTCAATCATTGCCGGGTTTCTTTTTTCCGGCGCCCGGCCGGTCTTTTTTTCTCCGGAAGTCCGGCAAGACCTGAATATGCAGTTAAATGCCTCCTATCAGGGAACAAAGTCTGCGATTGATGCCCATCCGAATGCAAAAGCACTTGTATTGACCAGTCCGAATTATTACGGGGTGACGGCAGATTTGCCAAAAATTATAAATTATGCCCACGAAAAGGGGATGATTGTGCTTGTGGATGAAGCCCACGGTCCTCATTTGCATTTTCATCCGGATCTCCCTGTTTCGGCGATGGCGGCTCATGCAGACCTTTGTGTTCAAAGCACACATAAAATCATTGGCGGCATGACACAGGCCTCAATGTTACATGCGAATGCGGAGCGGATTGATATTGCGACATTGACCTCTGTCTTAAAATTGACCCAAAGTACAAGCCCTTCCTACATTTTGATGGCCTCTCTGGATCTTGCGAGAATGCAGATGGCAACGGAAGGCAAAAAACTCCTGAAAAAGGCGATCCGTCTGGCCGAAGAAAGCCGTAAAAAAATCAATGCAATCCCGGGTTTTTTCTGTATGGGTCAGGAAACATTGGAAGAAGATTCAGAGCATACCTGGGGGCTGGACGTGACAAAACTCACCATCTCTGTTGAAAAACTGGGTTTGACCGGATTTCAGGTTTCCCATATGCTCAATTCGGAATATCAAATTCAGGTTGAAATGGCAGATCCTGTCCACGTGCTTGTGATTGTGAGTATCGGGGATCGTCAGGAAGATCTGGATCAATTGCTGTATTCGCTTGAAAAAATTTCAAAAATCTATTTTGGTAAACCGGGTCAAATGTCCTCACCCCACCCTTTTGATCTTCCGCCTTTGCCTGAAGAGTCCGCGTTGGAACCGAGGAAAGCATTTTTTCACAAGAAGGACTTTGTTGCTTTGGCCGATTCAGTAAAAAAGACGGCTTCTCAAGTTGTAACCGTTTACCCGCCGGGCATCCCCATTCTTGTGCCAGGAGAGGTGATTACAAAAGAGATTATCCAATATTTGGAAAACATGGTTTCAATCGGCGCAACCGTCGATGGTTTAGATGAAAGCGCACAGATTGCTGTTGTCAGAGAACCTGAGATTGGAAGAACGGACACTGATTAAAGATATCGTGTTTGATGTGGGGCGTGTCCTCATCAACTTTAGTTACGATGACCTGTTTCTCTATTTTAAAGAAAACAACATCCATATCACCAGCGTCCAGGGTTTTGTAGAAAAAACCCATTTAAAAATCTATGAGTCGGGACACATTTCGAATGAAGCTTACCTCGACAATCTTACGGACCTTTTTAATATGCCGGTCAATCGAGATGAACTGAAGCAAAAATGGGTGGAAATTTTTGAACCTATTACTGAAATGCTTGAGTGGGCCGTGTCTCTTAAACGTGACTATGGCGTCTTTCTCATCAGCAATACCAGTCCTCTTCATTGGGACTACCTGAAGACTGAGTACCACCTCGATCAAGTGGCTTCAGGCCTGCTGACCTCTTTTGAAGTAGGGGTGCTGAAACCGGATGCGGCCATCTTTAAGGCGGCGGAGCAGCGGTTTCATCTGAACCCGCTTCAGACCCTGTTTATCGATGACCTTGAGGACAATGTGAAGGGTGCGATATCATGCGGCTGGCAAGGCATTCATCACCAAAGTACTGAAGAGACGCAACAGCGAGTGAGGCATTTGCTGGAAAAATCCTGATTTTCAATTCGATGTTATATTTGAATGAATATCCAGGGGAGTGATGAGATGAAACAAGCCGTTCAAAAAAACAAAAAGACCTTACCGCGTGTGGCCGTTGTGGGAAGTGGCTATTGGGGAAAAAACCTTGTCCGTAATTTTAATGATCTGAATGCCCTGGAGGCCATTTGTGATCAGGATCAGGAACAGCTTGCGCGTTTAAGTGACCAATATCCTGAAGCCAGGATGCTCTCTTTTCCGGAAATTCTGGCAGATCAAGGCATTACGGGAATTGCCATCGCAACCCCGGCAGAAACCCATCACGATCTGATTCGTCAGGCCATACTGGCGGGCAAGGACGTATTTGTTGAAAAACCCCTCTGCCTTTCTGTGCAAACGGGGGAAATCCTTGTGGCCCTGGCAAAAGAGAAAGACCGTATTCTTATGGTCGGACATCTGCTTTGGTATCATCCCTCGATTCAAAAACTGAAATCACTGATCAATTCGGGTGAGCTGGGACGTATTCAGTATATTTATTCCAACCGCCTCAATCTCGGAAAAATCCGTCGCGAAGAAAACATTCTCTGGTCTTTTGCCCCGCATGATATTTCTGTGATCCTGGGTTTATTGGATGAAGAGCCGGATAAAGTCGAGGCACAGGGCGGCAATTACCTGCATCCCCAAATTGCGGATGTGACCGTCAGTTTGCTTTCGTTTCCGAGTGGCGTCAAAGCGCATATCTTTGTTTCCTGGCTGCATCCCTTTAAAGAGCAAAAATTGATCGTGGTCGGCGACCGGAAAATGGCCGTTTTTGACGACATGGAGAAAAAAGAAAAATTACGGCTCTACCCTCACTCGATTGAATGGAAAAACCATATTCCGGTTCCCACCAAGGCCGAGGCTGAAACCGTGGAATGTGAGGCGGGTGAGCCGCTTCGTGCGGAGTGTTTGCATTTTTTAGAGTCCATTCAAAACCGCTCAAAACCCAGAACCGACGGGGAGGAAGGCCTGCGGGTTCTTAAAGTGCTTCAGGAATGCCAGAAATCCCTGAGCAAAAACATTTCTTTTAAGCGCACAGGCCTGTTTGAAAAATCGCCCGCCTACTTTGCGCATGATTCGGCCTTTGTTGATGAGGGCGTGGACATTGGCGAAGGCTCTAAAATATGGCACGTTTCTCATATTCTTGAAGGATCGCGGATTGGGAAAAAATGTCAGATCGGCCAAAACTGTGTGGTCGGGCCCAATGTGCAAATCGGTGACGGCGTGAAAATTCAGAATAACGTCTCTGTCTACGAGGGTGTGACTTTAGAGGATCATGTCTTTTGCGGCCCTTCGATGGTCTTTACCAATGTCTTTAATCCACGCAGTGAAGTCCCGCGCATGAAAGAGCTGAAGCGAACCCTGGTGAAGCGGGGCGCAACCCTGGGCGCGAACTGCACCATCGTTTGCGGCGTGACCATCGGCGCTTATGCCTTTATTGGGGCAGGTGCGGTTGTGACAAAAGATGTCCCCGATTATGCCCTCATTACCGGCAACCCGGCCCGTTTGACCGGATGGTTTTGCCAATGCGGCGTGAAACTTTCCTTTAAAGAAGAAGATGCACATTGCCTTGAATGCAAACGGCATTATCGGCAGTATGAAAAGAGAATTGAACTGATTTCATAAAATGATAAGGGTCTGTAACCCTTATCCGGTCACAGACCCTAAGAAGGAGATTAAGATGAAAGTCCCGTTACTTGATTTAAAAGCGCACCACGAGCCGATTAAAGCCGAAATTTTCAAAGTGTTTGAAGACGTCTTTGAAAGCCAGTATTTCATTCTCGGACCACAAGTGAAGGATTTGGAAGAAAATATCGCCGCCTATTGCCAAAGCGATTTTGCCATTGGCGTTTCCTCCGGCACCGATGCACTTTTAATTGCCCTCATGGCGCTGGATATCGGGCCGGGCGATGAAGTCATCACCACGCCCTACACCTTTTTTGCGACGGCGGGCACGATTGCGCGCGTCGGGGCCAAACCTGTTTTTGTAGACATTGATCCCGTCAGTTTTAACATCGATCCTAAAAAAATCGAAGCGGCCATCACCCCCAAGACCAAAGCCATCATGCCCGTGCATTTGTATGGACAAGTCGCAGCGATGACCGAAATCCTCACCATCGCCAGAAAACATGCTTTGAAGGTGATTGAAGATGCGGCGCAAGCCATCGGTGCGGAAGATGCGAGTGGCAAACGGGCCGGGAGTTTTGGCGATATCGGGTGTTATTCGTTTTTTCCCAGCAAAAATCTGGGCGCGATGGGCGATGGCGGCATCGTCGTCACCAGTGATTCGGTCTTGGCCGACAAGCTTGAGAAAATGCGGGTACACGGCGGCCATCCCAAGTATTACCACAAAATGATCGGCGGCAACTTTCGAATCGACGCCATTCAAGCCGGTATCGTCAATGTAAAGCTCAAATATCTGGATGGATACACCGCACAGCGTCAACAAAATGCGGCCTGTTACACCGATCTCTTTCAAAAAAGCGGCTTGCTTGAAAAGGGGGCCGTTCGTCTTCCAGCTGCGATTTATGCCGATTCTGGCGCGAAACACAATCATATTTACAACCAGTTTATTCTGCGTGTGAAAGATCGTGATGCCTTGAGGGCCTTTCTTGGAAAAGCCGAAATTGGTTGCGAAGTCTACTACCCCGTTCCCGTTCATCTTCAGGAATGTTTCGCCTATCTCAACCACAAAACAGGCGATTTTCCCGAATCAGAAAAAGCGGCCAACGAAACCCTGGCCTTGCCGATCTACCCGGAATTGACCCCTGTCATGCAGGGCATGGTTGTGGATGCCATCAAAGCCTTTTATCAACTTTAAAACGCTTGATTGATGACCAAAGGTTTTTGGTTTTAGATTTCATTCAGGGATGGAAATGACTCAAGGCATTCATCATATTGGTCTTACTGTCTCGAAGCTTGAGGAAAGCGCATCATTTTTTACTTCACTGCTTGGCTGGAAAGAAGTGAGACGAAATGATGCGTACCCTGCGATATTTGTCAGTGACGGTACAGTGATGGTGACACTCTGGAAAAACAAAGAGGCGCCGCCAAGCCCGTTTGACCGAAATCGTCATATCGGCTTGCACCATGTTGCGTTTGCAGTCGAAAACGCATCTGACCTGAGCAGGATTTATGGCAAGCTGGTGGAAAATCATGTGGAAATAGAGTTCTCCCCTGAATTGTTAGGGGAAGGGCCAGCAAAACACATGATTTGTTACGAACCCAGTGGCATAAGAGTCGAATTGATATGGTCAGGCTCTTAATGAAAACATCGAAGAGAACGGACTTTCTGAATAAGCCGCATGTCCCCAATTTTTTAGGAAGAAGCGAGATAAAGAATATTTAAGTCGAGAAACCCAGTCCTAAGCATCACTTTCAAAAGATATTCCAAGTCTCAGGAAAATCAGTTTCATTCCCGCCACTTCTCTTTTTAAAGCGTGCTTGACGGCTTCGGGATAGATACGGAGCTGGTGCTGGTAGTTAAGGGCCGCGTCTTCGATGTCTTCTTTTTGTATGCGGTCCGTTTTGTAATCCGCGATATACAGTTGGCCCTCTTTTTCATACAGCAGGTCAATCGTCCCTTTCAGGACTTGGCCTTTCCAGGGCATCAAAAAAGGAATTTCGCGTCCGAGAATGGTCGCTTGGGCCAGTTCAAGATAAGGTTTGGAATGAAAAAAAACCTGAAAGATGATATCCATCTCTTCTAGGAGCATGTCCATCGTCAGGTCTGTTTCACGAAAGTCTTGCTGCTTTATAAAAGCTCGGAGCCTGACAGGAAAATCCTGAACATCACCTGAAAAATCCCAGGTTTCCAGAAACTGATGGGCGAGCTGCCCAATGAATGTCCCATCTGTCAATGCGCCGCTTTGCCCGGTCGGTGCTTCGGTTTTTATGAAGGGGAGTTGGGTCTCGTTTTTCAGTTGTGTTGGCGAGGTAAAGACCGGCGTATTTTGAATCGTTTCACAGGTTTTAAAGCGTCCTTCCCACTCTTGGGCGATGGAGGTAAAGTCGCTGTGGACTTGCGGCGGGATTTCGATCTTCGGCGCAAGCGAGGTTCGATCAATCTCAGAAAACACGTGTTTTAAAATTGTTCCTTCCCCAAAAGCGAGCGGCCCTGAATGTTCATCCAGCAAGGTTTCTGATTCACCCATTGCCGTTTGTAAATGGGCCAGTATACTGCCTTTTTTTAGTCTCCCGTTGAAGGCGGCTGAAAAGATCAGGTGCTCGCGTGCACGGGTCATGGCGACATATAAAATACGCTTTTCTTCTTCGATTTCTCTCAGCCGGGTTTTTTCGGAAAGAAACACCGAAGCGAGATCACGACAGTCTCCGATACGAAGGCCAATCAGGTTTGTGGACCAATCATGGTGCATAATGGCGCGCTCGCGTTCTCCTTCCGCCGGGCCGGTCTGACAGCCCGCGAGAATGACTACGGGAAATTCAAGACCCTTGGCTTTATGAATACTGAAAATCTTGACGGCATCCACCCCTTCTTCAGCCAGCGGGCTTTCGGGTTCATCGATATCGTCCAGAACTGCGCGTTTGAATACCTCGACCACAGCACGAAAACTCATCTCATCCGCTTCCGCCAGCTGCGCGGCCTGACCTACGAGTTTGTTCAGGTTTGCAAGCGCCTGTTCCCCATCTGGTGTTGCGGCCGCGAGCAAGTGAAGCGGCGTTGCTTCAAAAATATGGGCCACCGCATTTCCCGGCGGCAACTGTGCCACATCTTCATGCAGTTGTCGTAAAAGCGGATAGAGCGTTTGAACGACGGGAGGAAAAATGGCGTTTTCTGTCGAGTGGCTACGGTAATTCAGCTGCTTTTTGAGGTGCAGGGCATAAATGTCATCGTCGGTTAATCCACCCAAGGGTGAACGAAGCAGGCCCACCAGCGCGATGCGGTCATTTGGATCGGCGACCGTACGCAAGAGGTTGATTGCGTCGTTCACCACGGAATTCCGGTAAAAATGTCGTTCGCCCTCGACCCGGTAGCGAATGCCTGCGCGTCGAAGCGGTTCGAGTATGTAATGAATGCCGGTGAGTGAGCGCATTAAAATCGCGACATCCCCTTTTTGGACACGCCGAATTGTGCCGTCGGCATCCACAATCTCTGCCCGGTCGAGCACGGAAGCACTCAGCCATTGTGTGATGGCCTCACCTTCTTGCTGTTTTGCCGTTTCGGCGTTTGCGGTATCCTCTCGAAAAGGTCGAAAAGACACGCCCCGAAAGGGGTTTTTGTCTGCCGCGCTTCCGCCGATGTCTGTTTTGGGAGGGGCGGGCACAATGGGGATGTATTCGGGTTGAATGCCGGGTTTTTCGAGCATAAGGGGTTTGAGCACGCCATTGACCGCATCCAGTATTTTTTTGTGGCTTCGGAAGTTGGTTCGCAGCGTACAGTGAATGCCGTTTTGCCTGAGGATCATTTCACGCACGGCATGATAGGCTTCGATATCCGCTCGGCGAAACCCGTAAATCGATTGTTTGGGGTCGCCGACGACAAACAGTTTCCCCGGCACCAGCTCCACATCCTGCCAGCCATTGCTTTGGGTATTGGGCTGCTCCGCGAGATAGAGCAAAATTTCATATTGCACCGGATCGGTATCCTGAAATTCGTCGATGAGGATGGCATGATAACGGAATTTGAGCGCCTCGCGGATGCCGGGGCGGTCTCTTAAGAGATTGCGCGCTTTGACAAGCAGGGCGTCAAAAGAAAGCCAGCCTTCCTGCCGGGTGTGTTCATGAAAAAGCGTGATAAAGGGGCTGAGCAGTGCAAGCAAGTGCGTGAGGGTTTTTGAATCAATTTGAAGACATTGTTTTGCGATTTTTATCAATTGCCCCGCTTCCTTAAATTCGTCTTCTTCCCAGCCTTTCACTTTTCCGGGAGCGCTTGAGGCGATGAGTTGTTGTTCCGCTTCAAGGGTGTTTTCTTCAATGTTTCCTTTTTCTCGAACGGCGCAAAACAAGGTTTTCGCTGCGGCAAGCATGTTTTCAATTTTTCGGTTTTCGGGATGGGCGTTTAAGAGGTCTTCCGCCGCCGTTTCAAGGGTTTTCAGCCACGCTTGTATGGGAAGCGGAACCTTGGGGGCCGAGGGATCATTTTTCAGTGAAGCCAGCGGGAGGGTTTCTGAAACGAGCATTTTGGCAAAGGCTTCGATTTCATAAAGCGCATGCCTGGCAAAAGCTTCCTGCCATGCTGTTTTTCGTGGGCTTTCTGTGCTCAGTTCCCTTTCGAGCCAGCCTTGCCAGACGGTTTTGAAGCGGCGCTCAAATTGCCGTCCGCCTTCGTCAATTTGAAAGAGGGGATCGACCCCTGTTTCAATCGGGTAGAGCCGAAGCAGGGCGCCTGCGAAGTGATGGATGGTGCCAATGTCGCTGCGTTCTAAATCACGGATGGCCGCCACGGCCCGTTGATTAAGCTGGTCTTTGGAAAACCCGTATTGATTCATCAAGGCGGCGGTTTTTTCCGCATCCGCGTCTTCGTTGATCAGCTGTTCAAGGGCGGCCCTCAAACGGGTTTTCATTTCATTGGCGGATTTATTGGTAAAGGTAAGGGCGACGATTTGCGTGACCAGAATCGCCCCCGGCTCCCGCATCAGCAAATGCAGCAGGCGGTTTATTAAAAGGGTGGTTTTGCCTGTGCCGGCCCCGGCTGTGACGACGATGTTTTGATCGAAAGTCGTGATCGCGAGATCGCGGTCTTTCTGATCCATCGGACGCAGGCTCATTTGGAAGATCCTTTCTTGTTTGCTCCGCCCGTTTTCGGGGCCTGTATTTCCTGTAGCGATAGATGCCTTTGCCAGGCCGCATCCTTTTCTATGCGTTGCCGAGAAGGCAAATGATGTTGTCGGCAGAGCGTGCGGACATCGCAAAAGCCGCAATAATCGCCCGGTTTCATAAAGAATTTTCCAGAGGACAGTCCCTCAAAAAGTGTAGAAATACTTGTTTTGAGCAAATCACCTGATTCGCCGTGCCAGCCCGCTTGGGAGAATTCGGAAACAACGAGCGGGCCGTCCGGCCAATTCGGGGCGATGTGATAAAAAGCCGATGTGCATTGGTCTTCATCATCGTCATCCCATTCTTCCGCAAAGGCCTCGGCGAGCCGCAGGTAAATGGGCGCTTGCAGGCGTTCTCCGCGAAGGGCGGAAAGCAGCAGGTTTTTCTCGCGGGGTTTGGGGGATTTTCGGAAGGTGACTTTATAATCGACGACGCGTACCTTGCCTTCATCCGGCCTGGAATCAATCCGGTCGATGCGCCCGAAAAATTCAGGCCAATCGGCTTCGATTTTTTGACGCGCTTCTACCTCAAAGGCGACGGGATGATACCCCGTTTTGGCGATGGCCTTGAAGTCTTCCTCAATCACTTTTTCTAAGATAAGGATAATTTGTGTTTTTGTTTCCTGCCAGTGCAAGGGGTATTGCGGCGGCATTTCAGATTCGTATTGTTCAAAATGGGTGGTGCTGATCTGTGTCAACAGCGTTCGTGGATTATTTTGTTTTGCTGTGTCCGTAAAGTAGCCCGCCTGATACAGGTTTTCATAAAGACTTTTTAAAATGCTGTGAAAGAGGGTGCCGATATCTGAGGGTGCGGCTTCCGTTTCGTCTTCAGGTGTTTCCGTTCGGGAAAGATCGAGCAGTTTTTCCGAGAAATATTGAAAGGGGCATTTTGCATAGGTTTCGAGCCGTGTGGGGGAAATGCCCTTGTTTTGAAGGTGGGCCCAATGTGTTTGATGTGAGGCAAGCAAGCCGTCAAAGGCGGTGAGTGCCCCGCAGTTTTCAATCTCCGCCAAAGCCTTTTTGCCCTGTAAATACAGTGCGGGTGAAAAGGGCAGATGGTCTAATACGGCATCACAGGATTGTCCGGTAAGACTGAGATAAATGGCCTGTTCATCGGGCAGGGAGAGGTTTTCCTGATTAAAGGGGGAAAAAGACCGGCGTTCGATGAGGCTCTGCGGCAAGGTGTGTTCCTTGTCGGAGTCTTTTTCCCAAAATGTTTTTTTGAGTTCATTGAGGTAGACGGAGGGATTTGCGGGATTTCCAAGGCCGTCTGCCCGGTGATAGAGGCCGTAAAGTTTTGTCTGGGCGCTTGTGACCATGAGCGTGAAAAGCAGCTTTTCTTCATCGTAGCCCGCCAGCTTTTCGCCCACTTTGTATCCCAATACAGTTTCCAAAACACGGCGATGCGGATCTTGCAGTAGAGGGTCTTCCCGGATGGCGCGGGGAAAAACCCCTTCATTGAGGCCGAGCAAAAAGAGAACGCGGAAAGAAACTCCCCGCGCTTGCGAGACATCCATGACCGAAACGCCGGGAATATTTTCTTTTGAAACGGGAAGAAGCGCCCGCTTGAGGCCACGCTGGAAGGCATGAATAAAGTCCTGCCGAGAAACGGACTGCGCCACCGGGTCGAGTTCGGCCAAAGCCTGCAAAATGTTCAGGATGCCCTCATTCAGTGCTTCTTCGTGCGTCAGTGCTTCGCTTTTTTTCTGTGTTTTATTCAGGGTTTTGAACCCGAGTGTTTTGATGAGCAGCGCTTCCCATTGCGCGGCGTAATCGGAACAGGAGGATTGGAGGGGCAGGGCGTTTAAATCCTTGTGCAGCCTTGAGATGATGCGCCACAATAAATCGGCCTGTTTGGCAAGATGCGGATCTTTCGTTTGACCTTGATCTTTTAATCGCTCCCAGGACGTGATGCTTTTTTTGATGCCTGTTTTACGGCTGATCACATCCCAGGTATCGCGATCATCGGGGGGGCCGTCTTCGTTAAATAAATCCGTCCTGAAAAATGGCGTGTTGATCAAGTCGATACAAAGCGCACGGGGAAAGTCTTCAGCGAGCAGACGTGAAAGCTGGAGCACGGCCATTGCCCTCGGGTACTGGATGAACGGCGCTTTGCACGTACTGTTGAGAGGGATGGCGTGTTTTTGAAAACAGGAGGTGATTGACGAGAGATAGGGCGTCATCTCCCGCGCAACCACACCGATGTCATGAAAAGCGAATCCTTCTTCGCGGATGAGCCTTAAGATTTCTTTTGCAGTCGTCAAGACCTCGTCCTGCCGGTCAAAACAATTGATGATGCTGCAATGAGGCGCTGTCTCCGGTTTCGGGGAGAGATGCGGGCCTTCTTCATTAAAAAGCCCCAGGAAAGGCAAAAATGTTTCGGTCGTATTTTGCTCAGTCAGGTCGATGACTTGGTCTGCGCTAGTGGCCAGCCCTTCGATGTAGCGTTCAAAAAACCGTTCTGAAAAGACCCATCCGGGCTGGTTTTTCAGGGTAGGGAAAAAGAGGGTGGCCGGATATTGTTTTACCAGTATGTGTAAAAAATCGATTAGAATTTGAGTCAGATCATAAAATCCGTAATAAAAAATGCCTGAAAACCGTTTGAGAAAACGCGAGTCGGAGACCCCCGCAGTGGCGCGAATGGCGAGATCGTTATAATCAAAAAAACGGTGCTGCTGCCAGGTCTTTTTAATGCATTCGTATTGTTTAAAGAGTCGGGGAAGATGTCCTCGCATCGCCCACGGCCCGAAGTGCCCTTCTTTTAAGGCCTGCGTGACGATTTCCGGAGAGACCAGGCCTACTTTTAAATCGCGAATTGTTTGAGACAGCGCGCTGATTCCACCTTCCGAGCGATTCAGGCTGCTCAGGTCTGTATCGCCTGAATGGTCTGGATCCAAAGATCCTGTAAGGCTCAAGCTGCGGCGGAGGGTCTCTTCAAGAAACAGATCATCCTTAAGGGTGAGGTTGTGACTTTCAGGATCTTCTTTACAAATGCTTTGTGAGAGCTCACTGAAATTTTGCAGGGTGACATCGATTAAATTCAGTTGATGGCCCAGGGTGAGCTGTTTCATGATGTGCCGCTTCAATGTGTCGGAAGGCACAATGATCAAGAGCGGTTTTAATGGATCAGCAGATTTGAACTGCTTAATCTCATCAACAAACGCGGTTTCCAGATGTGGATGAAAGGGGCCTCGAAAAATCTTCATGTGCTTCTTTATACCGGAGTCTCTTTTGAGAAGAAACTATTCTTATTCTCAAGGACCTTCTTTTTGTATGTATCGCGCTGTCCTTGACTATTGGCGACCTGTTTAATAGAGTACTTTCACGAATCGCATACGATTCATTTTGTCCGAACGCATTTGTTGATGTTTTAAAAAGGGCGTTATGAAAGTCGCAAAAAAAGGGATCTTCCCTGTTTTATATTGTTTTTTGTGTGTTGTTCTTATTTTGTGGCTCAAAGGCTGCGCCAATGAGCGGGTCCCCAATTCGGCGGGTGCGGCCCTGAATGCCGATCTGGGCGCACGCGCCCTGAATTCAAGTTTGAAAGCGGCGGAAGCGGGGACGGGACTTTCCAAGATGTTGTCTCCTCTGGGGAAAGGGGTGGCGAAGCAGGTTTTTGGGCTCGATCCTGCCTTTGTTCCCACTTTTTCAGGCTCACCAGCGGAGGTAAATTGCACGGACGGCGGAACAATGCTTCTCACGGGCTTTGATACGGCTCAAACAGACTTTAATTTTCAGATTGATTTTAGCAATTGCCGTGAAAACGGGATTCAGATTGATGGCGTGGCCTTGGCACAAGGTAGTTCAAACCTTTCTGTTTCGGCTAGTGGGCGTCTGGAGATGACCTTAACTTTGGGCGATGCAAAGAATAATCTCTTGATCCAAAACTTTCAAACCGTCAACAGCAAACGGTATGGCCACCTCAAAAGCCTTTTGAGCACAAAGCTAACCTTGCGCTATCAGGTCTCTGCGGATCGGATCAACGCGTTTAAAATGACTTTGAATGGCAGCGCAAGTTACGACGATTTTTTTGAAAAAACGGGGATTACCTTTCTGGACTTTTCCACTGACGGCATCCTTGAGACCCAAACCCTGTCATTCGGGGATATTGAAACCGCGTCTACGTTTGTTATGAATGGTGATATTCGTGAGTCGCAGTCAAAAAACGACGGCACACACCTTACGTTTTTAACCTATAAAAACCTGCTTTCTCAAAACATTGTGACCGAAAGCACCTCGGGTCAGACAAAAGACCTTTCGTTCTCCGGTGATGTGACCGTCCTTTTTTCCTCGAATCGGGATTGCGGTTTTCAGGGCGCGTTTTCCATTGAGACCCTCACGCCGCTGCACTACCTTGAAGGCGAAACCTGCCCTGTTTCCGGGGCACTGCGTTTGAGCAGTGTTTCGGGGATTGCGAACCATAAGGTCAACGCGGATCAAAGCATGGAAATTGATGTCAACGGAGAGGTCCGTTCTTTTTCGGATTGCAGCGGGCTCTTTGGGCTTTGCGCCTTTGAAAATTTTCAGACCGGGTTTTTATCAAAAGAAGGGCTTCCCGGTACGCAGGCTTCGGGCGACAGGCAATTTATTACCCTGGTGTGGCGCGATTCCCCGTCCTTTCTTCAAGTAAGCGATATGGATCTGCATGTGGGATATTATAACAACCCCCGGCCCGCCACTGGCCCTGCAAATGCTCTTGTGTCCTGGCATTCGGGAGGAGGGGACGATTGCGGCGATACGCGTTTCCCCAGCCTTTTTAGTGGTGTTCCCGCAATACTGGATATTGACGATTGCAGTGGTTTTGGCCCGGAACATGTCAGCATCAGCGGCCTTCCTGCCGGGTATTATGTGATTGCTGTGAACAGTTTTGATATGAAGGGTGTGGGCAGTACAAGCGTGACGGTTACGGTCGAGATAGGCAAGGAGGTCTTTACCTTTCCGGATAAAACCTTCCTGGTCGATGATCTGGACAAAACGGAGCCAAATGCCTGGTACAGAGTCACTGATTTGCAATGTTTGAGCCCTGGGGTGTGTACCTTGCTCGCCCCAAATCCGGCACTGCAAGTCCATGATGACCCAACACTTTTTTGAAAAATCCCTTTTACCTTTAATTGAGGGGGTTGTATGGATTTTTGGAGCACTTTGTGACGGATCGGAATGATTCATACACCCTCCATCAAATGATCGATTTAATCTATGAAACAGCCATAGAACCCGGACAGTGGCCGGAACTGCTGTCTGTTTTGGCCGGATTCATTGAGCAACACACACCAAACACCTTTGAAGGCTCCAAAATATCAGAAGATCCGAGGCCCTGTTTTGCTGCAGATGCCTTGGCGGTTCCAAAGGTCTCCCTCTCGCAGGCCTTTGAAGAGATGTCCTCTTCAGAAGAAGTCAGGGAACAAAACCCTCACCCCTCAGCAATCGATCAAGACGCCATTAATCTGATTTTGCTCAGGCACTTCACGAAGGCCATTAAAATCGCAAAACGCCTGATTGATCTGGAAGAAAAACATGAAGCCGTTGTTTCTTTACTGGATCATCTCCCCATCGCCTTGGTTGTCGTGGATGAAGAGGCCGCTGTCCTCGAAACAAACAACCGGGCAGACCAGATGCTTCTTGATCAAACACACCTGCGGACGATTGAAGGCCGTTTGCATGCCCGATTCCACGCACAGTCCAAAAGAATCCATCAGGCCATTAAAGCGGTGCTCCAACAAGGGGCGACCTTAAATCCGGGGCAGGCTTTGACCCTGAGTGATGACAGCGACGCTCAGAATGACCTGATGTTGTTTATCACTCCGATTGGCCAAAATGAAGCGCAGGCGATTCATCGGCTTGCAATTTTTGCCTCCACCCGCATTTCACAGCCGCTTGTTATTTCACGACAGGTCTCCAATTTTTATGGTTTGACGCCGAAAGAAATGGAGGTGACTGCCGCTTTGGTCCAGGGGCTGAGCATTAAAGAAATCTGTTCAAATACAGAGGTCTCTGAGCACACGGTGCGATCACAGGTGAAGGCCGTGTTGAGTAAAACAAACACGGGCCGTCAGGCGGAACTCGTGCGATTGATTTTAACGGGGCCGGGCTCAATGATTACGACGGGCTTGCAGAAATATCAGGTGGATCAAAACACATCCAGGCTTATTTTTAAAGGACGGCCTTTACCCGACGTGCCCAAATTCATTTTCCTTTCGGATGGGCGGCGGATGTCGTACCGGGAGTATGGAGACCCAAAGGGCCAAGCCCTGTTTTTTTGTCATAGTATTCTGGGTTCCCGATTGGAAACCGCTTTAAATGCAGAGGCCATCGTCCGTCAGCGCAAGGTGAGATTGATTGTGCCCGACAGGCCGGGGGTGG
The DNA here is from genome assembly GCA_029261215.1 of Nitrospirota bacterium. Lineage (GTDB taxonomy): Bacteria > Nitrospirota > Nitrospiria > SBBL01 > JAADHI01 > JAADHI01. Next base: position 32,745 of record JAJDBT010000038.1, read on the forward strand.
GTTGTTCCGACCCGAATGCGAAGCTTAGCTTTCTGCAATGGGCGGATGACCTGGAGTCTTTGGCCGATTTTTTAAGGATCAAGCGCTTTGATCTCTCAGGGTATGCGATGGGGGCACAATATGCTTTGGCGTGTGCTTATATTCTGCCTCAGCGTATCAGGAAAGTCTTGCTGATTAGCGGAGGCTTCCCCCTGAAAACGCCGGAAGATTTTGAAAAAACGCTTCCCTTTTATCGCTTTAATTTAAAACTGGCGCTTCATGCGCCGCCGCTCCACCGTCTTTTAGTATCGATGATGCGTAAAGGATTTTACAGTAACCCCGAAAGTTTCTTTAAGCAATTGAGCGAAAAATTGGCCGAAGGCGATCGGCCTATTTTTGAAGCAAAAGACTTTCGGGAGAAGTTACAGGCCAATATTACCGAAGGCTGGCGTCAGAGCGCCTATGCCCAAACGCGGGACGCAGAACAACTGATGCGGCCTTGGGGGTTTAAGGTTTCTGATATTCAAACCCCGGTGGATCTTTGGCATGGTGAAACCGATCATCATGTGCCCTGCACAACAGGTATTCGGCTCGCAGAAGCCTTGCCCAATGTAAGAAGTTTTATTCGGCCCGCTCAGGGCCATTTGATGTTTTTCTCTCATTGGGCAGAGATGCTGGATGTGTTTTTTCAATTTTCATCTCCTTTGCTTTAAAAATTCATTATTTATTATATTTCTTGAATATTTATATATTTAAGTCTTTTTTTATGATATAAGGTGCTTGTTTTCTTAATTTTTCACCCATATGGGTGATGTGGCATCGAATTTTTCCGCTTAGAATGGGCCTCATCTCGTCATTCTTTGAAAGTCGTCCGCAATTTTGTGAATAGTCTTCTCTTAAAAAAGAGAGCACCATTTTCCTGTTGGCGAGAGAGACGTGAAAAGAAGGCATTCGACCCTTTATTGAAACAAATGACAAATTAAACCCAAGAGGAGAAAATAGTGAGATATTTAAAAGGAAGTATCAAAAATGCGCTCGTTCTGGTTTTGAGTGCAGGACTCTTTGCCTGCGGCGGCAGTAGCGGCGGTGGCGGTCCAAAAGTTGAAAAGGGTGTTTTGCTTGATGCGCCGGTTTCAGGCGTTCATTTTAAAACAGCAACCCAGGAGAGCGATACAAACAGCGCCGGGGAATATCAATTTACTGAAGGAGAAGACGTGACCTTTTCCATCGGCGATATTCAGTTCCCGACGGTCCGCGCTGCGGGCGTTGTCACCCCTCTGGATATGGCGGGCACAACAGACCTGAAGAACCCGACGGCCATCAACATCCTGCGTTTACTTCAAACCCTGGATAGCGACGGTAATCCGGATAATGGGATTCAAATTTCGCCGGAGGTGGTTACTGCGGCGAAAGGGGCCTCAGTCAATTTTGCCCAGAGCGATGCGGATTTTGCTGCTTCGGTTGCGACATTTTTAACCAAAGTCCCCGGCACCCCGGCCCTGGTTTCTTCGGTCAAAGCACAAGCGCATTTTGAAACATCCCTCCTTACTCAAATGTCCGGAAACTACAGCGGCACTTTTTCGGGGGATGATAGCGGGACCTGGCAGATTACCATCGACACATCCGGTAAAATCACGGGGACAGGAGAAAGTACACTTGAGCCGGGGAAATCCAGCCTTTCGGGTGAGGTTTTAGCGGACGGCAGCACAACCATTGGAGTGGTCGATAACGGCAGTGGGTCCTTTACGGGCACAATAAAGCTCACCGGTGAAATTTCCGGAACATGGTCTGATGCACCAGATTCTGGAACCTTTACGGGCAAGAAAGATAGCCCCTTACTGGCTTTCAACGCAGCAAGCATACCGGGAACCTATAATGTGATTGATGATGATTTACCCGGCGTGACCCATGTGTATGTTTTTAATGCAGACGGCACCGGCGTGGCCGATTGGGGTGATGACCCGGATAATGATACATTCACATGGTCGGTCGATGCAGCGGGGCGTTTGATTGTGAATCTTTCAAGTCTTTCGGGCTTGCCGGATGAGATGACTCTGATCAGCGGAACACCGGAGAATGGCCGTATTAGCGCCAGGTTTGATGATGATGGTATCAGCGGTTATGAAGGAGGAGCATTGGCTTCTTTTGTGAAAGTGACCGGTGGCGGAAGCGGCGGAGGCACAACCGTTGCCCAAATGGCTGGGAACTACAGCGGCACTTTTTCGGGGGATGACAGCGGCACCTGGCAAATGACAATTAATGTGTCCGGAGATATCACGGGTACTGTCAATAGTAATTCGGAGTCAGGAAGCTTTCCACTCTCGGGGACTGCCACGAGTGGTGGCAGCACGGCTTTTGGCATTGTTGACGGAGACGGATCCTTTAGCGGGGCGATCACGCTCACTGGAGAAATTTCCGGAACCTGGAGTACTTCCGACGAATCCGGCGCATTCAGCGGCCAAAAAGACGGACCCTTACTGGCCTTCAACGCAGTAAGCATACCGGGAACCTATAATGTGATTGATGATGATTTACCCGGCGTGACTCATGTGTATGTTTTTAATGCAGACGGCACCGGCGTGGCCGATTGGGGTGATGACCCCATTGACGAAGGGTTTACATGGTCTGTTGATGACCAAGGCCGCTTGATTGTGCATCTTTCAAATAATTCAGGCTTGCCGGATGAGTATACTCTGATCAGCGGAACACCGGAGAATGGACGTATTAGCGCTAGAATTGATGACGATGATATCAGCGGTTATGAAGGAGGAGCATTGGCTTCTTTTGTGAAGGTGAGCGGTGGCGTGAGCTAAGGTATTCAGCATAGGTGGATGCCTCACAAAATAAAAGGGGGAAGAAGATGTAATCATTGCATTTTCTTCCCCCTTTTTTATGACACGGCATATTTGTAAACGGGGAGATTTTCAATAAAGGAGATCGAATGAAATATGGCTTGAGTGTGTTGATATTTGTACTGAGTTTCCACACCTTTTCAACAAAAGAAGCATTTTCATATTCGAAAAAAAACCACACCCTGATCACGGCGCTTGCAGTAGAGGCCTATAATCGCTGCGGAGAAAAAATGAATCCCAGGCCCGGATGGTTTAAAACAATAGACCCACTTCAAAAAAAGAGACTGCTTTTTGGGAGTATTGCGGATGATGAAGATTTATCCGGCAAGTTGAAGCGATGGCACTTTTATGATCGGGAAGGAACATTGGGGCGCCACTCCAGCATTGGTTTTCCAGGCCTGAATCTGCTCATCAAAGAAACGTCCTTGCATGCACGGTTTGATCAATTGGAAATCACAGCGGACAAACAAACGGATTTTGTCGGAGCAAAACGGGCCTGGCGGATATTTGATACGCTGGGAAAAATCGTCCATTATATTCAGGATGTGACCGTGCCCGCTCATGTCATTCCCATTTTTCACCCCGGAAAAACCCTGCCGCTGGCAGATCAATTTGACAATTACCCGTTTCAAATAACATTTTATTCCGTTCAGGAGGGGAGTCCACCGAAGGCGACGGATGATTTTTTTAAAGATTTTGAAGATCGTGTAGGTTGTTCTGTATTGTTGAAGTCCTCAGATCATTCTTTTAATGCGATTTTGGACGATGCTGCGGGACGAACCTATCGTATGCTGGATCATAAAATACAGGGCACAGAAAGAACATGGGCCGGAACTTTTTGGGAGACAACAGTGAATGAACGCGGGTTTGGAAATTATGGTTTGGCAGGAAATCATTTTGGGAAGAAAAAGAATTGTTTGAAATGGGAACACCATGAAAAAGGCGATGGAGGGTTTGGCAGCGCCAGATGTGACGACTGGCTGATCCTTGATCAATCTGTTTATGATCAATTTTCAAGCCGGCAGCACATGAGTGCGATTGAAGGTACGATGCGGGCCTTGAGATTATTACAGCAGAAAATGAGCCATAAGCCGCTTCAATAAAGGGGCTTATGGCTCATGGTTTTTTCAGCTTTATTCAAAATACTGCACATATTCTCCGTAACCTTCTTTTTCTAGGTTTTCTTTGGGGATAAAGTGAAGTGAGGCAGAATTAATACAATAACGCAAGCCTGTCGGCGCGGGCCCGTCGTCGAAGACGTGGCCGAGGTGAGAGTCTCCGGCTTTGCTTCGGACTTCGGTTCTCACGGCAAAAAAAGACTGGTCTGTTTTTTCGATCAACTGCTCTTTTTCGATGGCTTGGGTAAAGCTTGGCCACCCGGTGCCGGAATCAAACTTGTCTGATGAGCTGAACAGGGGTTCTCCAGAGACAATATCGACATAAATGCCTTCGGCTTTATTGTTCCAGTAATCATTGGCAAAGGGCGGTTCTGTGCCGTCTTCCTGGGTGACTTTATATTGTAGCGGCGTCAGTTTTTCTTTGAGTACGGTTTTTGGTGCTTTGGGTGTTTGTTCTTTCATGGTCGTCTCTTTCTCCCCCCAGGTTTCTTTAATATAGCGCGCACGACCTGAGCCTTCTTTGTAAAATGCGTATCGGGCGGCATTCTTTTTATAATAATCCTGATGATAGTCTTCTGCCCGGTAAAAAGGCATGGCCTCCCGAATTTCCGTCACGATGGGCTTGTCGTATCGACCTGAGGCGTCTCCC
>JAJDBT010000039.1 GCA_029261215.1 Nitrospirota bacterium
AGGTGCTTTGTAATTGATCGCAGAGTGTTTTCGTCTTTGGTTATAAAAGACCTCAATGTATTCAAAGATCGAGGCCTTCGCTTCATCACGGCTTCGGATGTAAGTCATATCAGAAACCCACTTCTGGTTTGGCCGCTGGGCGGTAAATTGCTGCTTCAACAGATTCTCTGAGACGGGATACTTGTGTTTTGAGTTTGTCGTTGCCTTAAATTTTCTGACACTTTTGGCTCGAATCCCTTCTGCGCGCATGATCCGTCTGACACGGTGTAGGCCACAACGCTCACCTGTTTCGCGCAGGAAGGCTTGCTCTCTGCCCGGCGACGCCAGTCATAATATCCGCTTCGTGAAACACCTAATATCCGACACAGCTGGGTTACTGGGTAATGGGCCTTCTCCACTTCAATCAAAGGGTATCTCATGATGACTCCCTGGCAAAGAAGGCCGTCGTTTTTTTTAAGATGTCCCGCTCCATCGTCAGACGACGGTTTTCTTCTCGTAATCGACGGAGTGCTTCATTACTTGAGAATATCCTGGCCCCTTCCGGACTTGTTTTCGATTCTCGAATCCAACGACTCAAAGATGTTTGTGAGATCCCCAATTCCCCTGCAATCTGGTTCGTGCTTTTTCCGCTCTTTTTGACCAGATCAACCGCTTCTTCTTTGAATGATGAACTGAATTTTCTGCGTGTTTTCATCCTTTACCTCCCTCAGCATTTTATGCTAGATCGGTGTCCGTGAAAACAGGGGAAGGTCACCTGTCGGGTTGGGTTGTTCAATTGACAATAATTTACAGCCGCACCGGGATGCCGCGCTTGGCGAGATAATGCTTTGCTTCCTGGATGGAATAGGTTTGGTAGTGAAAAATTGAAGCCGCTAAAACCGCGTCGGCTTTGCCGGTGGTGACGCCTTCGTAAAGATGTTCGAGCGTACCAACGCCGCCGGAGGCGATGACGGGAATGCGCACATGCTCACAAACCGCTCGAGTGAGTTCAAGATCGTAACCCGTGGTTTTTCCGTCCTGATCCATGCTGGTCAGCAAAATTTCGCCTGCACCGTAGGCTTCCATTTTTGCCGCCCATTCAACTGCGTCGAGACCCGTAGCATTGCGTCCACCGTGGGTGTAGACCTCCCAGTGTGCCTGATCGGGGGAGCGTTTCGCATCAATGGCGACCACAATGGTCGAACTGCCAAATTGCCGAGAGGCGTCTCTCACAAATTCAGGCCGGTTCACGGCTGCGGTATTGATCGATACTTTATCGGCCCCTGCACTCAAAAGAATCTGGACATCTTCGACCGTGCGTACACCGCCGCCGACAGTCACGGGCATCGACACTTCATCCGCCGTGTGCCGGACGATGTCGAGCAAAATTTCACGCTCATCGGACGAAGCAGTAATGTCTAAAAAACACAATTCATCCGCACCCTGGGCCTCGTAAACCTTCGCGACTTCGACCGGATCGCCCGCATCTTTTAAATCCACAAAAGCCACGCCTTTGACCACGCGGCCCCCTTTCACATCAAGACAGGGGATGATCCGTTTCGCCAGCACTAGACCTTCCTTTTCCCGGCTGCAATCGCATCTTTAAGGGAAATCCGGCCTTCGTAGAGGGCTTTTCCGATGATGGCACTCTTGACACCGGTCATTTTTGAAAGTTTTTCTATTTGCGCTATCGTGGTCACGCCGCCGGACGCGATAATGGGGATTTTCACGACCCTGGCCACATCTTCCATAAGCCCATAATTTGGCCCTTCAAGCATGCCGTCTTTTTCAATATCCGTCAAAATCAGTGAAGCCACACCAGCCTGTTCCATTTGAAGTGCTAGTTCGGCAACCGTCTCTTCACGCTGTTCTGTCCAGCCTTGAACCGCGACCTTGCCTTTACGCGAATCGATTCCGACGATGATTCTATTTCTAAAGGATAAACAGGCTTCTTTTAGGGTCAGGGGTTCTTTAAGGGCGACGGTGCCGAGAATGACACCCGCTGCACCCGCCGATAGATATCGATCCATATCCTGTAAATAACGCAGGCCGCCGCCCACCTGAACCGGAATGGAGAGCGACTTGATGATGCGCTCAATCACGGCATAGGCTACAGGGCTACCTTGCACTGCACCGTCCAAATCGACTAAATGGAGCCGTTCCGCGCCTTCGCTGACCCAGCGTTGGGCCATTTCAAGCGGATCTTCTCCGTACACGGTTTCTTCATTGAGTGCGCCCTGGGTCAGACGCACGCAGCGCCCACGTTTAATGTCTATTGCTGGAATTAAAATCACTTATAACCTCGCAAAATTTTCAAGTAACTGCCGTCCCATGTGCTGGCTTTTTTCCGGATGAAACTGGCAGGCAAAGAGTCGCCCCTTCGACACGGAAGAAACAAATGGTTCACCGTAGTCCGTCGTCGTCATCACACACGCAGGATCTTTCGGCGCGCCGTAATACGAATGCACAAAATAAAAATAACTGTCATCGGGAATACCCTTTAAAAGCGGGTGTTCTTTTTTAATCTGTATTTGATTCCAGCCCATGTGCGGGACTTTTAAATCATTTTTTGGAAAACGCACAACCTGACCCGGCAGAATACCCAAACCGGGTTTTGAACCAAACTCGGTCCCTTCTGTAAATAAAATCTGAAGCCCGAGACAAATACCGAGATAAGGTTTTTCGGCTTGAATGGATTCTCGAATCGGCGAAAGCAACTGAAGTTTTTCAAGATTGTCCATGCAGTCGGCAAAGGCCCCAACACCCGGCACGACCAGGTGCGTTGCCTCGGCCACAACATTCGGATCGCGGGTAATCGTGGAGGAAAAACCCGCACGCTCGAAACCCCGCTGCACACTACGCAAATTGCCGGAACCATAATCGACGATCACAATGTTCATGATTGTGTCAGTTTACGGTTTACAGTGACCGGTTGACGGTTTTTTAAAGAATTATGGAGGCCTTGCAACATTTTTGAGATCGTTTTTACTTCCTGAATCAGTGTTCCTGCATCTTCATTAGAAATAATGTCGATTTCTTTTGAAATATAAATTTGTGTCCTGAGTTCTGCAGCAGAACCTTTTGCAATGCTAATAAATCTTTGAAAATCCCGAACGCTGCCTCGCTCGCTTCCTTCGGCAATATTACATGGAATCGACACTGATGCAGGGAGCATTTGATCTCTTAACCCGTAATCGCGGCAATCTTTCAATAATCGATACATTTTAACGCTCAACTGACATGATTTCTTCCACACGTCCAAGTCTTCAAACGAAGCCCCATCTTATTGGTTTTTGCTTTTTAACTGTGAACGGTCAACCGTCTGCTGGAAACTGATGTTCACAGACTTCCCTTCGTTGAGGCGACACCCGATTGACGCGGATCGATCTGCGTCGCTTGATCCAGTGCGCGTCCGAAGGCTTTGAAAATGGTTTCAAAAATATGGTGAGGGTCTTTTCCGTACATCAAATTGATATGCAGGTTGATCCGGCATTGGTCCACCATTGAACGAAAAAAGTGTTCGATGAGTTCACAGTCAAAGTCCTTGATTTTTTTGCGGGTGTTCTCAACATTGTAAACCAGAAAGGGGCGTCCCGAAAGATCGACCGTGACCTGTGTCAGGGCCTCATCCAGCGGGATTGTGGCAGTGCCAAATCGCCGGATACCTGCCTTATCGCCCCAGGCTTTGGCAAAAACGTCGCCCATCACGATGCCGGTATCCTCGACGGTGTGATGTTCGTCGATTTCGATATCGCCTTTTGCTTTTATTTCAAGATCGAAAAAACCATGTTTTGAAAAGGCAGAGAGCATGTGGGTCAAAAAGGGAAAGGGAGTATCGATTTGATACTGTCCGGTACCGTCGAGGTTCACTGCGATGGCGATATCCGTCTCTTTTGTTGTGCGAGTCACACTGGCTTTACGCATGATCATTCAACCTGATTCTGACCATGTTGGCGTGGGCGGTCAACCCTTCGACTTCGGCGATGCGAATCAAATGATCTCCATGTCGTTCGAGCGCCTTTCGGGTATATGAAATGACGCTGCTTTTTCGGATAAAGTCATCCACTGAAAGCGGAGAGAAAAAACGCGCCGTCCCGCCAGTTGGCAGGACGTGGTTGGGTCCCGCCACATAGTCCCCGAGCGATTGCGGCGTGTCTTCGCCCAAAAAAATCGATCCGGCATTTTTTAATTTTTTAAGGAGTTCAAACGGTTTTTTCGTAAAGACCGACAGATGTTCCGGAGCAATTGCGTTCGACATCCTCACCGCCTCTTTCAAATCAGGGACGACAAAGGCGATGCCATTGGCCTGAAGAGCAGTCTGTGCAATTTTTTTACGCGAAAGCGTCTTGAGTTGTTTTTCCATCTCTTTGCCTACTTTTTTGACCAGTTGGGCGGAAGGCGTAATGAAAATCACAACCGCTTCTTCATCGTGCTCCGCCTGGGAAATTAAATCAGAGGCCAAGTAAGCCGGGTTGGCCTCTTCATCTGCAATAATTAACAATTCGCTCGGTCCGGCCACCATGTCGATATCCACCACGCCATAAACCAGTCGTTTGGCAGCGGCCACATATTTATTGCCCGGCCCAACAATTTTATCGACCCTGGGCACCTGCTTCGTCCCATACGCCAAGGCGCCAATGGCCTGAATTCCGCCCAAACGGTAAATTTCATCGACCCCGACAATATCGGCCGCAATGAGGCAGTAGGGATTGCATTCACCCTCCGGCATGGGCGTGGTCATGACCAAACGGGAGACCCCGGCCACCACGGCGGGAATGGCATTCATTAAAACGGAAGACGGATAGGCCGCTTTGCCCCCTGGCACATAGAGCCCGACCGTCTCCAAAGGATCGACGCGCTGCCCCAGATAAATGCCATTTTTTCTGCTCGACCAGCCTGACTGGCATTGCTGTTGATGATAATCAGAAATGCGCGCTGCAGCAAATTTGAGACTTTCGATGACCTTGGGATCGGCCGCTTGATAAGCGGCTTTGATTTCCTTTTGACTCACCCGCATGCCAGCGGGTTTAAGCTTCAAACGGTCGAATTGCTCGGTGTATTCAATCACAGCCTGATCGCCCCGTTTCTGAATATCTTTCAGAATGCTCATCACGGTGGCATCCAGGCCGTCATCTCCCACGCTGAGACGATTCACCACTTTTTGATACGTCGATTGGAATTGAGCCTCTTTAAACTGAAACGTCTTCATCAGCATGAGATTTTCTACGCTTTCTCGGGTTTTTTCTGAAGAATCGCCTTCATCTCACCCAATATTTGCTGGATGGCAGGATATTTGAGTTTAAGGCTGGCGCGATTCACAATGACGCGGGCCGTGCACTCGGCGATTTCGTCCACGATTTTTAAATTATTTGCCTTCAATGTGGCTCCGCTTGAAGTCAGATCCACAATCTGGTCGGCCAAACCCACAAGCGGTGCTAATTCAATCGAGCCATAGAGTTTTATAATTTCGATGGGAATCCCTTTTTCAGAAAAATATTGCTCGGTAATGTTTGGATATTTTGTCGCTACGCGCCGCTTTGTATAACGTTTCGGGTTTTGACTGTAACCATTCTCTACCGCCTCGGCCAATATAATACGACAATACCCAAAACCCAAGTCAATGGGTTCGTATACATCGCACATCTGCTCAAGCAGCAGATCTTTTCCGGCAAGTCCGATATCCGCCGCGCCGTACTCGACATATGTTGCCACATCCACGGCTCGAACCAGGAGGAGTCGAATGCCTTTTTCAGGCAGGTCAAACATCAATTCCCGGCTTTCCGATAAAAGCGCTTCTGAGGCAATGCCCATCTTTTCAAAAAACTCAACAGCAAATTCGAGAAGCCGACCTTTAGAAACGGCAATGACCAGGGGTTTATTCATCTACAAATCCCCTTTCACCCGTTGAATATTGGCCCCAACCTGGGACAATTTTTTTTCAATCGATTCATAGCCGCGATCCAGATGATAAATGCGGAGCACCTCGGTTTGCCCCTCGGCCACCAGTCCGGCTAAAATGAGACAGGCGCTTGCGCGTAAATCGGAGGCCATCACAGGTGCGCCAGAAAGATGTGGGACGCCTTTGATCACGGCATGATGCCCTTCCAAACGAATGTCAGCGCCCATGCGCTGCAACTCCGCACAATGGGTAAATCGGGATTCAAAAATGGTTTCGGTGACGACGGACAAGCCGTCCGACACGCTCATCAAGGCCATAAACTGGGCCTGCATGTCCGTCGGTAACCCGGGGTAGGGCAGCGTCTTCGCATCTACGGCTTTTATCTCTTTTCCAATCACTCGAATCGACTTTTTTTCTATTACAATCTCTGAGCCTGTCGCCTTCAGTTTTTCGATAATACTGCCCATGTGCGCAGGATTACATTTTTTCAGGAGAAGATCTCCCTTTGTGATGGATGCTGCCAGCATAAAGGTGCCGGCTTCGATCCGGTCGGGCATGATTTCGTAATTCGTCCCAGAAAGTGATTTAACCCCGTGAATCACGATGGTTTCTGTCCCGGCCCCTATAATTTGAGCGCCGCACTGGTTGAGGAAATGGGCCAAATCCACTATTTCCGGCTCACAAGCCGCGTTCCCCAAAGTGGTGGTTCCTTCCGCCAGGGTGGCGGCCATCATTAAATTTTCGGTGCCGGTCACGGTCTGGGTTTCAAAATGGATCACGGCCCCTTTGAGTTTTGTTGCCTTAGCATGAATCATGCCGTGTTCGATATTAATTTCGGCCCCCATTTTTTCCAGCCCGTCGAGATGCAGTTGAATCGGCCGTGCACCAATGGCACATCCCCCCGGCAGAGAAACATGGGCCTCTCCACAACGCGCAAGCAGTGGACCCAAGACCAAAATCGTTGCACGCATGGTTTTGACCCAGGCATAGGGCGCCTCGTTATTCTCGATCGACTTGACCTCGATTGAGCAGCCGTCATTCTCTTCCGAAATGTTCGCGCCGATTTTTTCTAAAAGCCGTTTGAGCGTCGTGATATCGCCGAGCTTGGGAACATTTTTAAGCCGGTTTGGCCCGCGTGAAAGCAGGGTCGCCGCCAAAATGGGAAGTGCCGCGTTCTTTGCACCGCTGATTTGAATTTCTCCATTCAGGGAAGTTCCCCCTTGAATGATCATTTTATCCATCAACGGACTCCTTTGGTGCGGACGGCATTCTGGAAAGACAAGCAATGCGGTCAATCTCCGCCCAGTCCTTGATGAAAGACAATGTCCAAAGGTGACGGGTTTTATTCAGCGTATCCTCAACATAGGCCCGAAGCCATTCGCTCTGGCCTTGCCCCAACTCGAATAAAATAAGCCCCTGATCATTCAAAAATAAAGGCGCTTCCAGCAAAATACGACGGTAAAAGTCGCGGCCTTCATCGGCCGCAAACAAAGCCACAGCAGGTTCATGATCACGCACTTCGATTGGCAGGGATTCACTGTCTGACTCAGAGATATATGGAGGATTTGAAACAATCAGGTCAAATTTTTCGGCTGTAGTGTGATTGTTTTTAAACGCTTCAAACAAATCTCCCTTCAGAAAAACAGTTCTCGCAGCCACACCCTGATTTTGAGCGTTGGCGGATGCCAATGCCAGCGCGTCATCCGCACAATCGACGCCAACAACATCTGCCAATGGAAAGGTCTTGGCCAAAGCCACAGCCAAGGCTCCGCTGCCTGTACAGAGATCCAGAATTCGACGCGGTGGGAAAAGCGCTTTTGCGGCTTCGATAATTAATTCCGTCTCCGGCCGAGGGATGAAAACGCCTTTGGAAATTGCAAGGGTCATGTCGCAAAATTCGACCTGGCCGGTAATGTATTGAAGCGGTTCGTGCGCCGCCCGACGGCGAATGTTTGCCCAAAACTGATCCAGGTGTTCTTGCGAAAGATTTTTTTCAATATCCAAAAAAAGATGAAGCCTTGAACAACCCAGGACGGCAGCAAGCAGGTGTTCGGCCTCCCGCTGGGGAACCTCAATCTCATGCCGCTGAAGATCGGCCGCGCCTTCTCTCAGCACATCTGCGATGTGCTGTGTCGGTTTTGGCACGAGAGAAGCCTGGCTCAAACCATTTCTCCTTCGGCGACCAAGCCTTCAATAATCGGATCGATTTCCCCTTCAAGAATGCGCTCAAGTTGATAGAGGGATAGATTAATACGGTGATCGCTCACCCGGTTTTCTTTGAAATTATAGGTCCGAATTTTCTCGCTCCGACCACCCGTTCCGACTTTTGATCGGCGATCCTGCGCGATTTCCGCCTGCTGTCTTTCCATCTCAACTTCCAAAAGCCGGGAACGCAAAACCCGCATTGCCCTGGCTTTATTCTTGATTTGAGAACGCTCATCTTGACAGGTCACCACCACGTTGGTCGGGAGATGTGTAATCCGGACGGCAGAATAAGTGGTGTTGACACCTTGCCCTCCCGGCCCTGAAGCACAATACGTATCGACACGCAGGTCGGAGGGGTTAATTTCGACATCAACCTCTTCGGCTTCAACAAGGACGGCGACGGTAACGGTTGAGGTATGAACCCGTCCACTCGCCTCTGTTTTTGGCACACGCTGCACACGATGCACGCCGCTTTCGTATTGCAGGTAACGATAGGCGCCTTTACCAATCACCGACAAAATAACCTCCCTGAATCCGCCAATGCCGGTTTCACTGGAGTTGATGATTTCGACTTTCCAGCCCTGTCGCTCGGCATATTTTGTGTACATACGCATGAGGTCACCGACAAAAAGTGCGGCCTCATCGCCTCCCGTCCCGGCACGAATTTCTAAAAAAAGATTCCGGTCTTCGTAAGGATTTTTAGGACGCAGCAAGGTTTTGATCGACTCGGCCAGTTTTTCTGCTTTTTCTGAAAGTTCATCCCATTCCAGTTCTGCAAGTTCTTTAAATTCCGGGTCGGCCTGCTCATCTTGACGCAACTCATCTGCTTCAGCGATTTGTTTGATCAGAACCTGATACGCTTCATACAATCCCATACTTTCTTCGTATTCTGCCCGCTCTTTGGCAATACGAATTTGCTCCTTAGGATTAGAAAGAATCGCAGGGTCCGAGAGCTGAGCGGTCAACGACACATACTTCTGAGCGCTCTCGTCCAGTTTTTCTAATACAGAAGACTCCAACTCAATAAACATGATTGATCCTATTGACGCCTAGAGGAAGGGATGCCTTGCCTAAATAAGGGCTAGAAACAAAAAAACCTGCCAATAGGCAGGTTTTTGCGCACACCATTGGGAATTATTTTTTTTCGACGCCCTGGTATTTCTTCTTAAATCGCTCAACCCGCCCTTCAGTATCCACGATGCGCTGTGTACCGGTATAAAACGGATGACAAGCCCCGCACACCTCAAGACGAATCGTATCAATGGTTGACCTTGTCGATAATGACGAACCACAGGTCGCACAGGTAATCTCAATCTCATGTACTTCTGGATGAATCCCTTCTTTCATAACTGATCCCCTTTATAATAAAAGCGCTTTATCATATCGAAAGAGTATTCTGAATTCAAGCGATTTTATCTTTTTCTCGTGTTTATCGGTTCATCGACTCTAAAAATTCTTTGTTGGTTTTTGTCCCCTTCATTTTATCGATCAGAAATTCCATCGATTCAATCGGGGAAAGCGGGCTAAGAACCTTCCTTAAGATCCACATTTTATTCAGAACTTCTTTTTCAACCAAAAGTTCCTCTTTTCGAGTCCCGGAAAGCGTGATATCAATTGAGGGATAAATTCGCCGATCAGCCAGTTTCCGATCGAGATGAACTTCCATGTTTCCCGTTCCTTTAAATTCTTCAAAGATCACGTCATCCATCCGGCTCCCCGTATCCACCAATGCCGTGGCGATAATGGTCAAACTTCCGCCATCCTCTATATTTCGGGCCGACCCAAAAAACCGCTTAGGCCGTTGCAGGGCATTGGCGTCTAATCCGCCTGACAACACTTTCCCGCTGGAAGGAATCACCGCATTAAAGGCCCGCGCCAAACGGGTAATGGAATCCAATAAAATAACAACATCTTTTTTGTGTTCCACAAGACGTTTTGCTTTTTCCAGCACCATTTCGGCCACCTGGACGTGCCGTGTTGCTGGCTCATCAAAGGTGGAACTCACCACTTCGCCTTTGACCTGACGCTGCATGTCCGTCACCTCTTCAGGTCGTTCATCAATCAGAAGCACAATTAGCACAACTTCCGGATGATTTTTCATAATCGCCTTCGCAATGGACTGAAGCAGCACGGTTTTACCCGTTCGGGGGGATGCGACGATCAATCCACGCTGGCCTTTTCCAATGGGGGTAATCAACTCCATGACCCGCGTCGAGTAGTCTTCGCGTTTATATTCGAGCTTAATCTTTTCTTCAGGGTAGAGGGGGGTCAGATTGTCAAACAGGATCTTATCTTTAGCGGCATCCGGGCCTTCATGATTGAGCTCTTCAACCTTTAAGAGCGCAAAATACCGCTCGCTTTCTTTTGGAGGCCGGATCTGCCCCGAAACAATGTCTCCCGTTCGCAAACTAAAACGCCTGATTTGTGATGGAGAAACATAGATATCATCCGGCCCCGGCGTATAGTTATAGTCAGGCGACCTTAAAAAACCAAAACCATCCGGCAATGTTTCCAGTACGCCCTCTCCATAAATTGTCCCATTTTTTTCAGCCTGCGCTTGGAGAATCGCGAAAATGAGCTCCTGTTTTCTAAGATTACTGGCCCCTTCGACTTTCATTTCTTTAGCAACATCGAACAGGTTTGAAATACTTTTTTGCTTTAATTCAGCAAGATGCATATTTATTCCTCCATCAAAAAATAACTAACTTGCTCTTGGCTGAACAAGACAAGCAAGCACTAACAAAAACAATAATCACTCACCTAAGTTCTAGGCCTTGCTTAGGCATCCACTACAAATAGTAACGAAAAGGATAACCATACGGGGGACTCAATCTAAGATCATGTCAATATTGATCAGCTTTTTAATTTTTAGTCTTGATTAATTAGAAGGTAGTGTCGGCGCAAACCGAGAGAGGCATCCTTAAGTTTAATAGAAGTTGTCTAATGAGTTATTCTGTTCTGCTGTATAGTATAGGGTTTTTCCTGAAATAGAAAATATCAGATAAAGACGGTACTGATCTCTATTCTATTCAATAGGATTCACATTGTCAAATGGTTTTTCTCACTCCAGCTCACCATAAAACCCACGACGGCTTGTTTTATGCTCTCCAGTCCTAGTGAAAAATATCCAGATCCGTGCTGCGGGAAACCCCATATTCCAATCCCCAATGATTTTTGTATTGTTTTTTCATTTTTGTTATAGTAAGTCACACTTGAGTGTAATTCCCTGTGCCTCTGCCTGTCTCGGAAAGGAACATTTAGCACGATATCCTGTTTCGTCTGAATTTTTAGAATATGGTTTTTTATTTTTACGAAAATGCAATGAAAGACGTGGATAAAATCTCCGTCGATGGCATTGCCCCGAATAGTGTCCATCTCAGCCACTGGCCAGGAAACCAGACCCCTATCCCTCTAAAAGCCGACACGGCCACCGCAATCGTCTTTCGCTATATTAGTCATCCGAACCAGAAAGACTTTTTCCCGAAAATGAGAATTATCACCAACACCCATTTTGATACAGACGGCCTTTTGTCTGTCTGGTCCATGTTGAACTCGAAACGCGCAGAACCGATGGCCAGTCGGATGATTGCTGCTGCTGAGGCAGGCGACTTTTCTGCCTTTTCCTCCGAAGAAGGCGTGCAAGTCAATCTCCTGATTCAGGCTTTCTGTCATCACGAAAAAAGTCCCATTCATGAGAAAATAGAGGAATATGTCGGGCCAAGAGAGGCTGCTTATTACAAACACCTCCTCCCGCTTGTCCCTGACCTATTTAGAAAAAAAGACCAGTATCGCGACTTGTGGGAACCTTCTTTTGAAAAAATCCTCCAGTCCATGACGCTTTTTGAAAAAGGCGTGATCGGGGGCGAAGAATATGAAAATGAGCGACTTTCAGTCGTCATTGATGAACATGCGCCAGCCCGTCAGGCCATTGACCACTATTGCCAGGGCGATCTTTTTCTCGTTATTGAGGACAAAGAACGATCTGAAGGCGGATATCGATATGTTCTGGATTACCGATACTATTCATGGGCCGACACGGTCACACGGCCTCCCATCAAGAAAATCCCCATGAACGCACTCGCCGAGAAGCTGAACACACTGGAAACACAGACCCGTGGTTCGTGGATGACCGAAGGTTTTGAAAATAAGGGATTAACCACCGCCCTCAAATTTACCGACAAAGCAGGTGAAAACCTTGTCAGTCGCCTTCATCCGGAAGACGTCATCGAAGCCTTGTTAAAACATATCCGGCTTCACAGCCCGGACACCGAATCAGTATGAGCCTTTCCCCTTTAAATATCGAACGAATGACCGAACACTTTTTAGAGATTGTCCAAATCGACAGCATCTCTAAAAAAGAACGCGCCATTGCGCTGAAACTACAACAAGATCTCGAAGCCCTGGGCGCAACCGTTATCTTCGATCATGCAGGAGAAGCTGTTGGCGGTGAAATCGGGAACCTCATTGCCCGACTGCCCGCAAACGACCCGGAGCGGCAACCGATACTGCTCTCGGCGCACATGGACACCGTCGTGCCCGGAGAAGGCGTTAAGCCCATTCGTGATGGTGATGTGATCCGAAGTGACGGAACCACCATTTTGGGCGGCGACGATAAATCAGGCATCTCAATCATCGTCGAAATTTTACGCACCCTGACCGAAAAAAATATCGCTCACGGGGAAATCGAAGTCGTGCTCACCATCTGTGAAGAGTTTGGTCTTGTCGGCGCAAAACATCTCGATACGTCACAGCTCCACTCAAAATCCGGCATCGTGCTGGATTGCGATCACGCGCACTTTTTGTTTACCCGAGCCCCGGCTTCGGATCGACTTGAGTTCACCGTGCACGGCCTTGAGGCCCATGCGGGGCTATGTCCCGAACGAGGAATTTCCGCCATTCAAATCGCTTCCGATGCCATCAGCCGCATGTCTCTGGGTCGAATTGACGATGAAACCACGGCCAATGTCGGGATCATTCAGGGCGGTGCCGCCGTGAATATTGTCCCCAAAATGGTTTTCGTTCGCGCTGAGGCTCGAAGCCACAGCCAGAAAAAACTGGCCGCGCAAACCCAGCATATGCGAAGCTGTTTTCAGGAAGCGGTCGAAAAGTACAGCATTGAAATTGATGGAAAACGGATCACCGGAAAAGTCGAAGAAAAGATTTGGCGCGATTACAACCCAATCAACCTGCCACAAAGCGCGCCCATTGTTGACGCAGTACTAAACGCGGCAAAAAGATGTGGATACAATGTCCAGACCAACGCCACCGGCGGAGGCTGCGATGCCAACATCTTCAACGAAAAAGGCATCACTGTGCCTAATCTCGGAACCGGCATGCACCAAATTCACACTGTTCGGGAATGGGTCAGCCTCTCGGAAATGACACAAACGGCCCACGTCGTTTTTGAAGTGGTCAAAACATTTTAAAGCAATGAATCCTCACCCCTTCATCTCCTATCAATGATTCACAGGAACCCATGCTATTTCAAACAATGAGTCAGCTGGGTGATACCCTAAAAAACATCGTCGACATTTCAAACGGGAACCTTGCCATCATAGACGCCCAACGCATAAGGGGGCCACTCATCGACCGGCTCACCACGACCGCGCGCTTCCATGAAAAAGTAGAAATGCGCGGCATGGCGAGATGGATCATCAAAAGAATGGCCGCGCCGCTCGGCATTCATCTGAAGATGAAGCCGGAAAATGATATCTCAGCGGCCCTTTCGACCCCTTCAATCCAGATCACAGGCATGTGTTACGATAGCGCCCGAATGATCTTTCACTCAGCCGCTCAACATCACCTGAAGACATTGCTCACGCCTTATTCTCCAGCTGAGCAGGGAGAGAGACACCCCTCACAATATGAAAGCACCCTCATTGCGGCGGCGATTCAAGCAGGCTTTCAGGGAACGTTGCTTTTTCAGGAACAACCGCAAGCCGAGCCTTTTGATATTGAAATTTATACGGTTTTAGAGCATGCGCATGAAGTGCGCATGGAGCCGATTGAGCTCAGCTCAAATATCACCCCCGCCGACTTTGATATAGGAGCAAAGGAGACTCTCAAAATCACCATTCGGGTTTTTGGAGGAGAGGCGGTTTCTATCGAAAAACAAGAGGCATTTCTCTGGGCGCTTCCATCAGCCCTTTATGAAAAAATATCGCTTGCGCTTGGGGAAAAACTTGGACTGTATTTCAAAAAGATCAAGGGGCTTCGGGGGCCCCCACAGATTCAGGAAAAAATCACATCACAAGAACGCTCATTTACACTTCGAGACGAGATTGCGGCGGCCCTGACTGAACCGGAAACAGACCCGAGCCAAGCTTTTTTTGAAATGATGGCAGGGCTTAAGCGCGCACCATAAAAAACAACTCAGCGTATTTTGCCCCTACGCAATCGTAATGTCTTTACACAGATAAACATCCTGAATCGCATTGAGAAGCCGAATGCCCTCTGCTGTGGGTTTTTGAAAGGCCTTTCGGCCCGAAATCAAACCCGTTCCGCCCGCCCTTTTGTTGATAACGGCCGTTTTTACGGCATCTGCTAAGTCATTGTCTCCTGAAGCCCCGCCTGAATTAATCAGACCCGACCGCCCCATATAACAGTTCGCCAACTGGTATCGGGTTAAATCGATGGGATGATCCGAGCTGAGTTTGCTGTACACCTTCTTGTCTGTTTTCCCGAATTTAAGCGCGTTATAGCCGCCATTGCATTCCGGCAGTTTCTGCTTAATAATGTCGGCCTGAATCGTCACGCCCATGTGGTTTGCCTGTCCCGTCAAATCTGCGGCGGCATGATAATCCACCTCTGCCGTTTTAAACGCCGGATTGCGGAGATAACACCATAAAACGGTGAACATGCCCAAATCATGCGCTTGTTTGAAGGCCAGTGACACTTCCTGAATCTGACGCTTTGATTCTTCCGACCCAAAATAGATGGTTGCCCCGACACCTGCCGCTCCCATATCAAAGGCTTGTTTCATGTTTGCAAACTGGATCTGGTCATAGCTGTTCGGATAAGAGAGAAATTCATTGTGATTAAACTTGAGGATAAAAGGGATTTTGTGTGCATATTTTCGAGAAAGACAACCCAAGACACCCAGCGTTGAGGCAACCGCATTGCACCCGCCTTCGATGGCCAATTGAATAATGCCTTCCGGATCAAAACAAACGGGATTCGGGGCAAAAGAGGCCCCTGCGGAATGCTCAATGCCCTGATCAACGGGTAAAATCGAAACATATCCCGTCCCCGACAATCGACCATGATGAAACAAACGTGAAAGATTATTCAGCACACCGACGGGACGGTCAGATGGGACGACACATTCATCCACAAAATTTGGGCCAGGTAAATGGAGTTGTTCTTTTGTAATGGTCAGGCATTTGTGGGCGAGAAGGTATTCCGCTTCATCAGCAAGTAAGTTTTCAATTTGTGCACGCATTGCTATCCATCCCCTTTCTTTAGGTCAATCGTTCTCTGTAAAATAGTGCATGAATGAAAATTGTGTCATTCAACAAATCACTTAATATAAGATAAGCTCGTCATTCTTGCAAGGAAATCAACGGAGCGCTTTTGAATAAAACGCCCTGGCGGCTCATAATTGACCCGCCACAAAACGCTGCAATCAATATGGCAGTGGACGAAGCCATTGCCATCGCCTTCTCTGAAGGCAAAGCGCCTCCAACACTTCGGTTTTATCACTGGGAAACACCCAGCTTTTCAATTGGCACGTTTCAAACGCTGGATCAAGACTGGATCAATGCACTCGAAACACAGAACATTCCCATCATCCGTCGTATCACCGGCGGGCGAGGCCTTTTACATGACAATGAACTGACATACGCCATCATCTCCAGCACACAAGATCCGCGCTTTTCAAAAGGGATCAAAGGCACATTTTATACGATCGCTCAGGGTTTTTTAAAAGGGCTTCACCCCTTCGGACTTGAAGGAATTGATGTTTCTCCATCCCGTTTGCCACCACTTAAACAGAAAAACCCGCTCTGTTTTGATGCCGTATCCATGTATGAAATCACGGCAAAAGGGAAAAAGCTCCTGGGAAGTGCACAGAGACGCTGGAAATCCCACTTTCTGCAGCATGGATCTTTAATTTATCAGCACAGCTCGATGATCCTAAAGATTCATCATGCGTCCGGAGCATCATTGATCTCCAAAAACCAAACGGCCCTGGCCGACCTGCTTCCCCACTTGCCTCCAGATGACACCCTCATTCAAAGTTTAAAACAAGGCTTTGAATCAGCGCTTGAGATTGAATTAACACCCGGCGGGCTTTCCCTATACGAGAAAAAAATAAGTGACCGGCTCGTCAAAGAAAAATACGGAAATACAGACTGGACCCGAAACAGACAACGACCGGACGCACCTTCAAGACAAAGCAGAATGCATCAGGGCTGACTCGGTAAACTTGCACAAAATTCTTTATAGGCCGTGATGCACTGCGCATTCCCATCGGGACAGACCATAGACACCACTTTGATCATGCAATCTTCAGGGCCGGTCATATTGGGCGGAAGTTTTTTCGTGGTCACCAGCGGAATGGGTTCATCAGTTAGCATCGCGGTTCCATCCCGCTTTAAAGCCACGGACTGCTTCGAACCCTCATCACGATGACGGATAATTTCTTTCTCAAAGTCCGGCATGCGTGATGGATCATCGGACAGAGAGACCGGCGGAGCGCCGACTTGTTGTGAGTCACGGCTCTCAGAATTTCCATCCATTTTCCCGTCTATTGAGACTTCCTGCGGAAACAACCCAAGAGATTCGACTTTAGGGGGGAACATCCCCAATGCATTCACGCCCCCTTTCCCCAAAAGACCGTCCTCTTCAGCAAGGTTTGCATCGGACGAAACCCCTCCGATGCCCGGAAGGGAGAGCAGCTGAACCTCAAAGCGCTTATCCGGGGCTGCGCTTTCTACGGGATCGCCCAGAATTAATAATAACGGGTTTCCAAAGACAATGAAAAACACCACATAGTGCAGTATCACGGAAAAAAACAATACCCGGGCAATCGGGTCGTCTTTTGGGTCTTCGTAATGGCCAAAGTGAAAAGGCATAAAACCTCCACCATCATCGGTTCATTTTAAAGAAAAGCTCTTGAAGCGTATCAGTAAGAGAAGGGGAATCGCCAGGGGTTTTTCGAGTTGGTTTTTAAAAAGCTTCACCTCTGTTTTTCCGGCATCAGCACAAGGGGACTGCTCAAGAAGGACTGGAGGCCGGTTCCGTATAGGCCCCGATTTTTCTCAGACGTTCATAACGCTGCTTTACGCGCTCTTCAGGAGGAATGAGTTCGAGGGCGCTCACTTTTTTACAAATCGTTTTTGAGATGAGTTCCCCCATCTTTTTGGGATCATAATGCGCACCGCCCAGGGGCTCCGGAATAATATCCTCAATCACACCCAAGGCCAAGAGGTCTTTTGCGGTCAGACGTAGACTCTCCGCCGCCTCGGAAATTTTCGCCGGATCATCCCATAAAATGGCCGCACAGCCTTCAGGGGAGATCACAGAATAAACCGAATATTCCAACATCAACATCTGATCAGCGACCGAAATCGCCAGGGCCCCGCCACTCCCGCCTTCACCAATGACAACGGCAATAATCGGGACGCTTAACTGAGACATCACCCATAAGTTTTTGGCAATGGCTTCGGATTGTCCGCGCTCTTCCGCCTGAACGCCCGGATAAGCGCCGGGCGTATCGACAAAGGTAATAATCGGTTTGTTAAACTTTTCTGCAAGCTCCATGATACGAAGCGCTTTTCGATAGCCTTCCGGGTGAGACATGCCGAAGTTATGGACAATGCGATCTTTCACCCCTTTTCCTTTTTCGTGGCCAATCACAATGACAGAACGCCCTTCCAGTCGGGCCAAACCGGTGATCATGGACTTATCATCCCCGTAAAGACGATCTCCGTGCAGTTCCACAAAGTCTTCAAAGATCAATTTAATATAGTCCGAAGTCCCCGGCCGTCTCGGATGCCGCGCCAACTGTGTAATTTGCCAGGGGCTTAACTTGCTGTAAATTTCACGCTGAAGTTCCTCCATTTTTTTCTGGAGTTTTGGAATTTCATCCAATTTACGAGAATTGGTCTTTCCCAAATCTTTCAGCTGGTCAATCTTTTCCTGGATTTGCATCACGGGTGTTTCAAAATCGAGATATTCTTTCATGTTTCCCTCAAAACGGCATGCGGATTAGGGCGCATCTGATAAAACAGATCCTCTGCCAAACCGGTCTTCCACCTCCAGTTTTAAACGATCTGATCCGTCCACATTTAACCGCGTATCGACCGCAATGGTCGACTCTGTTACAAATTGATCTCCATCCGGTATGCGAATCTTTAAAAAAACCGGAATCCTCCCTGGAGCCTGCTCTAACATTTTATTCAGTTGGGCGATATCTGAAGGAGAAACTTGCGCCGAGGAAAGCAGAATTGTCATTTTTTGTTTCTTTTCCAGAGGTAGAATCATCGTGGCCTTTAACTTGATTCCCTTATCGCCTTGATCCAAAGTCCCATTAACCATCAACGGCACGTCCTGATCAATCAGTCCCGCAGCACTACGATAGAGTTCCGGGAAAACAATCACCTCCACACTGCCGACCAAATCTTCAATGCGAAGATAGGCCATGCGGTCTCCTCGTTTTGTTGTCGCAACCCGTTTTTGAATCACCATCCCGCAGACCCGAATTTCCCGGTCATCGTTTATTTCAGAAAGGGCGTCCGTTGGTGTCACCGAGCGCTCTTTGAGCAAACCCTCAAATCGGGTTAATGGATGACAGGTAATATAAAACCCAATCGCTTCTTTTTCAAGTTTGGCGATTTCACTGTCATCCCATTCCTTGATATCGGGCAACGCAGGTTCAGTCGGATGGACTGAGGCTGAAGCCCCGCCAAAAATGGACAATTGTCCACTTTCTACCTCTTTTTTATGCTGTGCCCCCATTTGCATGGCTTGATCCATGACCTCGGTTAAGGCCGAGCGTTTCGCTTTTGAGCCGTCAAATGCACCACACTTGATCAAGGCCTCAATCACTCGCTTATTGGTTTTTCGGAGGTCGATTTTACGGCAAAAGTCAAAAAATGAGGCAAACGCGCCCAGCTCATCCCGAACTTCAAGGATCGAGTCCACCGCCCCCTCGCCCACATTTTTAATCGCCGCCAAGCCAAAACGAATGCCTCCGCTTACCACGGTAAAGCCTTTTTCACTCTCATTCACGTCCGGCGGCAAAATCGTAATCCCCATGCGCCGACACTCGGTAATATAGTTTACCACCTTGTCAGAGTTCCCCATTTCACAGGAGAGCAGCGCCGCCATAAACTGGGCCGGGTGGTGCGCCTTTAAATAGGCGGTTTGAAAGGTGACCAGGGCATAGGCGGCGGAATGGGATTTGTTAAATCCATATCCCGCAAAATATTCCATCAAGTCAAAAATCTTTTCCGCTTTACTCGCGGAGACCTTCAAAGCAACAGCGCGTTCGATAAATAAAACCTTCTGCGCCGCCATCTCTTCCGGTTTTTTCTTCCCCATTGCGCGGCGCAAAAGATCGGCTTCACCCAGTGAAAAGCCCGCCAGGGCGTTTGCGATTTTCATCACCTGTTCCTGATAAACAATCACCCCGTAGGTTTCTTTTAAAATTTCTTCCAGTTTCGGGTGGTCATACTTGATCTTCTTCTTGCCTTGTTTGCGTTTGATGAAGTCATCCACCATGCCGCTGCCAATCGGGCCGGGACGGTACAAAGCCAAAATCGCCGTAATGTCTTCAAAGGTTTCAGGCTTCATCTTGGTTAAAAGGTCGCGCATGCCGGGACTTTCCAGCTGAAAAATACCCGTCGTTTCTCCCGAGCCGAGCAGGGCATAAGTGTGAGGGTCGCTCAGGGAAAAATCGGCCGCCAACAAAGCCTCTCCCTCTTCAGGCAAGCGTTTTTTATTGACCATTTTTAATGCCAGATCAATCACGGTCAAGGTTCGCAGACCCAGAAAATCGAACTTGATCAGCCCGATTTTTTCGATATCGCCCATTGGATATTGGGTGACTGTTTCACCCTTGCTCCCACGATAAAGCGGCACATGCTCTGTCAGCGGCGCATCGGAAATCACCACACCGGCGGCATGCGTCGAGGCATGCCGGGAAAGCCCTTCCAACTGTTTCGCCATCTCGATCAATTCGCCGATTTTTGGATTATTCTTGATTTCCTCTCCAAATTTCGGCTCTTGCGCCAGGGCCTCATCCAAGGTGATATTCAGGGTATTTGGCACGAGTTTGGCCAGCCTGTCCACATCGGCGTAGGGAATTTCAAGCACGCGGCCCACGTCACGCAAGGCCCCTTTTGCCGCCATCGTGCCAAAAGTGATGATTTGGCAAACATGGTCTGCGCCGTATTTATCGTTCACATATCGAATGACTTCGTCCCGCCGGTCCATGCAAAAATCCATATCGATATCCGGCAGGGACACCCGCTCCGGGTTTAAAAATCGCTCAAAAATCAGTCCGTTTTGAATCGGGTCGATATCCGTAATACCCAGGGCGTAAGCTACTAGACTGCCTGCGGCGGACCCCCGGCCCGGCCCGACCGGAATCTGCGACTGCCGCGCGTAATTAATGATGTCCCAGACGATTAAAAAATATCCGGGATAACCCATGTGATTAATAATGTCCAGCTCTTGTTTCAGTCGAGCTTCATATGCGGGATGGAGCGCCGCTGGAACATGTTTGAGTTGATTCAAACGCCAGGTCAAGCCCTTTTGGGCCAGGGATTCGAGATAGCCCTCACGACTCATGCCGACGGGGGGTTGATAATCCGGCATATGGGCCTTGCCAAAGGTCAAGTCGAGATCGATCATTTCGGCAATGCGGAGTGTATTGGTCACCGACTGAGGCAGTTCTGAAAAGGCTGCGGCCATTTCCTCACCCGATTTTAAATAGAGTTCTTTTGTTTCAAAGCGCATCCGGTTTGGCGTGTGGAAGGTTTTTCCGGTTTGAAGGCAAAGCATGATGTCGTGTGCGTGGGCATCTTCTTTATGAAGATAATGACAATCATTGGTGGCCACAATGGGAATTTCTTTTTTAGCGGCCAAGTCCACCAATTGCCGGTTGACCTTGACCTGTAAATCCAGTCCATTGTCCTGAATCTCGATAAAAAAATGTTCTTTCCCAAAAATGCGCTGATAATCATCCGCCGCCGCATAGGCCTCTTTTGTTAGATCACGCGCCAAAAGATAGGGAATTTCCCCGCGAAGACAGCCGGAAAGCCCAATGAGTCCCTCAGAATACTGCTCCAAAATCTCTTTATCGATCCTCGGCTTGTAATAAAAACCTTCCAGATTGGCAAGAGAGACCAGCTTCATCAGGTTTTTATAACCCCTAAGGTTTTCAGCCAGCAGAATTAAATGATAATAAGGATTTGAAGCAATCGCGGTCTCGTAATCATCGGAGTTGGCCCCGTGCCCTTCCTTATCAAAACGGCTTCGGGGGGCCAGATAGGCTTCACAGCCGATAATGGGTTTGACTCCGCCATTTTTGGCCTTTTGATAGAACTCGATTGCGCCAAAGAGATTCCCGTGGTCCGTGATCGCAAGGGCGGGCATGCCAAATTTTTTTGCAGAGGAAATAAGCGGAGAGACCCGATTGGCCCCATCGAGCAGGCTGTACTCGGTATGAAGATGAAGATGGACAAATTCTTGTTGCTGTGGCATGCGTACATTCTAGATCTATGACCTTCAATCGTCAAGCCCCCTCAATAGAACAAAGCCGTATCTTAACGGCGTATCGACAATTCGTCGCCTTTTGACTTTAGGCCTGAAAGTCTTTATATGCTTTGAGCAGCTGAATACGCTAGAATCTCTGATCGTCTGTGTCGAATAGACGCACACCGTCGAAACAAAACCAGGAGGTGAGGCATGTATTATATCGTTCAAACCACAAAATCATTTGAACAAGCCGCGACAGATCTTGAAGCTGCGGTAAAACGGAACGGCTTTGGCGTGCTGCACATTCATGATTTGGGGAATACCCTCCGCAGTAAAGGCATCGATTTTAAGGAAAACTGCAAGGTCTTTGAGGTTTGCAATCCGGCTCAAGCCGCAAAAGTGCTGGCGGCAGACATGAAGCTGAATATGGCGCTGCCCTGCCGTATTTCGGTGTATACCGAAAACAATGAAACGAAGATCGGTCTCATTAAACCCGTTCCGATGCTCGCGTCTCTTTCCCAGGATAAGACGCTGCAACAAACGGCAAAAGAAGTCGAAGACAAAGTCATTAAGATGGTGGACGAAGCAAAATAAGGCCATTCTCATCTTTCAATTAGGGGACAAACCCCTCTTTTTCCCATGATGATATGAAGGAGAATTTATGAGCAGTATTCAACCGGGCATACTTGGACCCGTACCCCCTTTGGCACGATATCTCACTTTCAATCTCTCCCCCGGAGAAGATCCGCGTCAAAATCTGCACGCGCTCAGTGAAGCCATTGATGGCGATCAAACGGTTGTGGGTTTAGGACAGTCCTTAATCCTCACACTTGAAGGTCATGTTGAAGGGCTTCGTCTTTTCCCACGTCACGCCGGGCCGGGTTTTGATGTACCCTCGACCGCAGGCGCCCTCTGGTGCTGGCTAAAAGGGGACGACAGGGGCGAGTTGCTGCATCGCAGCCGTGCCATCGAAGAAACGCTCTCACCCGCCTTTATTCTGGAAAATGTCACAGATGCCTTTCAGTACGGGCCCAGCCTCGATTTAACCGGCTATGTCGATGGGACGGAGAACCCGACGGACGAACAGGCCACGGAGGTGGCGACTGTTCACAGCGATCAAACGGGACTCGATGGTTCGAGCTTTGTGGCGGTGCAGCAGTGGGTGCACGATCTCGATCTTTTTGACGCAATGCCGCAGCATGAGCAGGACAACACCATTGGACGCAAGAAAAGCGATAACGAAGAAATAGAGGATGCCCCCGAATCGGCCCACATAAAACGCACGGCGCAAGAAAGTTTTGATCCGGAAGCCTTTATCCTGAGGCGGTCCATGCCCTGGGCGGATGAACAATGGGCCGGGCTGGTTTTTGTCGCCTTCGGGAAATCATTCGACGCCTTCGAGGCCCTTTTAAAACGCATGGTCGGCGAGGACGACGGGATTCCCGATGCGCTGTTTCGATTTACAAAACCGATCACTGGAAGTTATTTCTGGTGCCCACCCGTGACAGATGGACGACTCGATTTAAGCGCAGTGGATTAATTTGGGGCCAGATAGACAGGGGCATGAAAGTTGGTATCATTGTTTGAATAAGAACGGCCTCAAAAGTATTCGGGCGGGCTTGAGAAAATATTCTAATTTTTATTGGAGGAAAAAATGCGTTCGACACCCAGAGAGGATGATATCGATAAAAACCAGCTCATCGCTGCACTGCTCACCAATGCCCTCTTTACAGCAAAGCTCGTCCACCTTCAAAAAGGGACCAGCATTGATTCAAAAGGGATTTTTGAGGATGTGTTCGCCACATGGACCGGCATCAGCCAACATTTTCATAATGAAACCACTGCGCAGCGAAAAAAAGATAAACAAGGGGAAGATCACCCCAAAAAGTAGACAGATCCTTTGCTTCGGGTCATTTTGATCAAGTCAAGAGATCGCCTTAATAAAACAAAAAGCCCTCAATTGAGGGCTTTTTGTTTTTAGCGTGGGAGAGAATCAGGTGACTATTTTAAGGCTTCGGCCATCTGCTCCACAGTGCCTTTGGCATCCCCAAAAATCATCATGGTATTGGGTTTGTAAAACAGTTCGTTTTCGATACCGGCAAAACCCGGTTTCATGCTTCGTTTTAAAACCATCACTAATTTAGAGCGATCCACATGAAGAATCGGCATCCCGTAAATCGGGCTTTCCGGATCGGTATCGGCCCCCGGGTTCACCACATCGTTGGCGCCGATAACAAGCGAAACATCCGTGTCCTCGAAATCGTCGTTGATTTCATCCATATCAATCAACTTGTCATACGGCACATTGGCTTCGGCAAGCAGGACATTCATATGCCCTGGCATGCGCCCCGCCACAGGATGAATCGCATATCGTACTTCTGTCCCCTGTTTTTCCAAGCGCTCCGCCAGGTCTTTCACCGTATGCTGGGCCTGAGCAACGGCCATGCCATAACCGGGAACGATAATCACTGATTTTGCTTTTTTAAAAAACTCTGCGGCCTCTTGAGGAGTACCGCTTCTCACTTCGGGTGCGGCTTCAGGCACGGCCGGTTTTGATCCCCCATCAGATCCGGCGCTCACCGGCGGCGTTTTTGGAGCCGCCGTAACCTGACCGAATCCACCAAACAAGACATTGGTCAAGGAACGATTCATCGCCTTGCACATCAATTGTGACAGAATAATCCCGGCCGATCCGACCAGGGAGCCACTAATGATCAAGACATTATTATTCAGGATAAAACCACTCGCAGCCGCAGCCATGCCGGAATAGGAATTTAAAAGGGAGATCACCACCGGCATGTCTCCTCCACCAATGGGAATCACCACTAAAATACCCAGCAGGGACGAAATCGCAACCAGGGCCCAAAAAGCCGGCGTTGCCGCTGGCATGAAGGCGAGATATCCAATGAGCGCCAGTGTCGAAATAAAAAAGAGAAAGTTGAGTCCATGCTGAAACGGGAAAATAATGGGTGCGCCCTTCATGAGTTCTTGCAGTTTCGCAAAAGCAACCAGACTTCCGGTCAGGGTCACCATCCCGATCAAAATCGTCAAGGCAATGGTGATCATGGGGTAGGCCGTTAAATTGGACTGGGATCTAAAAAATTCCGCCGCGCCGACCAAGGCAGAAGCAAGGCCGCCAAAGCCGTTCAAAAGAGCGACCATTTGAGGCATATCGGTCATTTTGATTTTTGTCGCCATGACGGCGCCCAGGGCTGCTCCGATAATTACCCCGGAGAGAATCATGCCATAACTCACGACCCCATAATTGAGCAGGGTCGCAACCACAGCAATGAACATCCCTCCTTGTGACAACAGCATCCCGCGGGGGGCCGTCTCGGGAGAACTTAAAAATTTTAAACCCAGAATAAAAGAAACAGATGCGAGCAGGTAGGAAAACTGAATAAGCTGATCCATATTTATCTTGGTCCTTTTTTAAACATTTTGAGCATTCGGCTGGTCACCATAAAGCCACCGACGACATTAATTGTCGCAAAAATCACAGCTAAAAACCCTAAAGTCGAGCTAATGCCCGCCTCGCCTGTCCCCGCAGCGAGCACGGCACCGACCAGCGTGATGCCCGAAATGGCATTGGCCCCGGACATCAGCGGCGTGTGCAGCAGAGGCGGGACTCTTGAAATGAGTTCATACCCCAGAAAGGTCGCCAGCACAAACAGTGTAATTGAAAATATCAGCATGATCCATTCGCTCCCGCTTTCGCTTGCTCAGAAGCCTTTATTACGGCCTCGTTGACGATTTGTCCATCATGAGTCACAAGGGACCCTTTTGTGATTTCATCATTTAAATCGATCTGTACTGCGTTGTCCCGGCAAAGGTGATTTAAAAAATGAATCATGTTATTGGCATAGAGTTGACTGGCTGCGACCGGAATCGTGGCGGAGAGATTCACCGCCCCGATGATTTTAATGCCTTCAAAATCGATTTCTCGATCCACGGCAGAATGTTCACAATTGCCGCCTTGCTCCACCGCCATGTCGATCACGACAGACCCTTTTTTCATATCTTTCAGCATGTCGCTTGTAATGAGAATCGGCGCTTTTCTTCCAGGGATTAAGGCCGTGGTAATGACGATATCAGCCCCTTTCGCCCGTTCGTGAATGAGGGCCACCTCTTTTTGATGAGAAGCTTCGGAGAGTGCCTTGGCATAACCTCCAGAGCCTTCGCCTTCACCTTCTTCCAGTTCGAGGGCCACAAAGGTTGCGCCCAAACTCTCCACCTGCTCTTTAACGGCAGGCCGGGTATCAAAGGCCTCAACCACCGCACCCAGGCGCTTTGCTGTGGCGATGGCCTGAAGACCCGCAACGCCTGCGCCCAAAATCAACAGCTTTGCCGGATGAAGCGTACCCGCAGCAGTGGTCATCATCGGGAAAGTCCGGCCATAAGCGGCCGCCGCCAAAAGTACGGCTTTATACCCCGCAAGACTGCTCATCGAACTTAAAACGTCCATTTGCTGGGCGCGGGTAATGCGCGGAATTAACTCGACCGCAAAAGCATTGATTTTTTTCTCCGCAAGCTTTTGACTGATTTCAAAAGCGGTCAGAGGTTGCAGCATCGCGACAAGCGCGGTTCCGGCTTTCATTAATTCAATTTCGTTTTTTCCAAGTTGGGCATTGTGTATCGGAGCCATGATTTTCATGACCAGGGCCGCACCACCGTAAAGGCTTTCTGCATCGGCGATGATTTTGGCACCGACTTCTTCATAATCGCTGTCTTTAAAAGTTGCGCCCAAACCGGCTCCCGATTCGACATGAATCTCGAAACCTTTTTTAATCAGACGCCGGACACTATCGGGCGTGGCGGCCACACGTTGCTCTCCCGGAGTAATTTCTTTCGGAATGGCTATAATCATAGTTCTCGTCCCTTATAAAATGAGTTTTGAAACAAAAGGCCTACACTTATAGCATAGGCTCTGCCTTTCTCGTCAAGATTCTATTTCAATAAAAATGGAGAAAAAACAAGCGTTTTTTGATGTTTTAAATTTTGAACCGTGAAAAACAGGCTGTGCTGGGGGCACTTCACCTTTATTGCGCCTTTAATTAGGGTTAACTATTCACCTGTATATCGGCTAACGCCTCCGAAGGTGCCAAACCATTTGTGGCCGTCGGGGTCAATGGCGATGGCAAAGACATAGTCACCAAGCAGGCCGTCCATTCGCGTAAAGGTTTTGAAAACCTTTCCATCGTAGCGGCTAACGCCTTTATTGGTGCCAATCCACATGATGCCCCTCGCATCAATCTCGATCGCATTGATGATGTTGCCGGGAAGCCCGTTTTCTCTTGTATAGTTTTTAAAGGTCTTCCCATCAAAACGGGCCAGGCCGCCGCCCCAGGTACCAAACCAGAGGATGCCTTTGGCATCAATGGCGGATGAAATTACATAATTTGGATTGGTTTCCTGATTTTCACGGCCTTGTTGCAGGTGGTGTTCTTCATCCTCATCATAAGCTTCGTCTTTTTTAGGGCGCTTCAAGGGCTCACGAATCGTCGCACCCAAGCCGTCTTTGTGTGTCCAGCCTTGCATGGTCTTCCCGTCAAAACGGTTCACCCCCCCTTCTGTGCCAAACCAGAGCACACCGGAGGGCTCTCTTTCGACGGTATAAACCCACTTATCCACCAGGCCGTCGTCCATTGTGTAAGTGTGAAATCCTTCTTTTTTAGAATGACTCGCGCCCTTCCAGGTGGCAACCCACATTGAACCGTCCGGCTCAAAAAGCAGGTCATAGACCCAAAGATCCCCTAATCCGGTTTTTGGGGCATATTGCACCCAATCTGCGCCGTAGCTTTTTTGGCCATGCCCATAGGGAGTAAACAGCTCCCATTCTCTGCCGTCAAAACGGGCCAGACCGCCGCCGTATGTTCCAATCCAGACATTTCCTTTTGTATCCGGGGTGATTGAAACAATGACGTTGGATAACAATCCGGCCTTTTTTGTATTAAAAACCTCGGGACTTTCTGTCTTTCGGTTGAAGCGGATCAAACCATTGGAGGTTCCGATCCAGATGTCGTCACCCTTGGCCGCCATGCCCCGGACCACGACCTCACCAATGGACCAACCCGTCCACCTGGCATCAAAGGATCCCGCCAGCGGAGGAGGCGTTTGGGCCGCAGATACAAACGGCAACAACAGTATGAGCACACTGACAAAGGCCAGCACACGATTCACAGGTATTTTCAAAACTCCCCCCATTTCAGTTTTTGGCGCAAGACCTGATAATAACTGCGTTCCGGGGACAAAATCATGCGAAGTCGTTTTTCGGCCGCAGTCACTTTAACCCGGTCATTACACAACAGGGGAAAGATCTCCTGACCGTCAAACATGGCGACCGGGCCCTCGCCCTCCGTTTTTAAAACCACATGAATCGCCGAAGCGCTTGGCACAACAATGGGACGATTGGTCAGCATATGAGGAGAAATTGGCGTCAGTAAAATGGCATCAACCGCAGGGTGTACAATGGGCCCGCCCGAAGACAGAGAATAGCCCGTTGAGCCAGTCGGACTTGAAAGAATCAAACCGTCCGCGCGAATGGCGGTTACAAATTGCCCATTGATCGTGATTTCGAGATGTATCAGTTTTGAAAGTGCGCCTTTATGAATGGTTACATCATTCAGGACCGTCGGTTGGGGGTAGTCTGTGCCATCCCGCGTCACGACGCTTTTCAGGGTTTGGCGGGCATCCTCGCGAAACCCATGTTCAAAGATACGTTCCAGGCTTATATACAGCTCATCCAGAGGCACTTCGGTCAAAAACCCCAAACTACCCAGGTTGACCCCCAAAATGGGGATACTCCGCCCCTCAACTTGCCGGGCTGCGGAAAGAAAAGTCCCGTCCCCTCCCAACACGATCAAGAGATCCAGTGAGGCTGGCGGCGCATTCTGGTTGCGCGGCCCGACAAAAAAGACCTCTTTATCTTTTTTTCGGAGCCAGTCCGTCAGGGCTTTTCGAGTCTCTTCGCCCTGAGGATAATTTTCTTTGAGTGTGATTCCAATTCGTTTCATTTGGCTGAAAGCATATATAAATCAATGCTTTTTATTATAAAATCGACAATTGATCGTGATTCTAACCATCCCTATTTTTTTTGTCAACGCATCGTCGATCCTGTAATTCTTGAACTCCTCCCAGGAGAGGTGGTAAAGTACCTCCCTTTCAAAAGGAAGAAAACCGTGTCAAAAAAAATCCACCAATTCTTAACGATTTCCGGTTCAATCCTGCTCGTTCTGGGCGTCATCCGATTGTACCGTGTTATTCGGATGCACGAGACCGATCCGCTTTTTGCCCCGCATCTTCTCGGCGCGAGTCTATCCGCCTGGATCTCCTATTCACTTCTGAAAATCGGGCGCAATAAAAAGGTGCTCGATCGAAAAGGCGCAATTTCGCTCATCCGCTCAGGCTCTGTCCTTCTGGCCATCTGGGGTTACCGCTTTTATCTTTTTTTAAAAAACCCAAGTGAAACGGGGACGCCCATGCAAGCCTATCTTGCCCCTTTTTATGTTGTTTTTGGCACCATTGTGATGTGTGTCGGGCTTAAGATCAGTCGAGGCATTCGCAAACAAATGCGGGAAAGCGCGGCCCTGCTTTCAGAAGAGATCGCAAAAAAAGAAACCGCTCATTAAATCCGAGGCCTTCGCCTTTCCCTTTCGCAAGCAAAAAAGGAGACCCCATTTTTCAGAAAAGCGGAGAACTTTCTTTTCAAACAAAAGGCAGAAAACTTTACGACATCACAGATGAGGTCAAAAACTGGGTCAAGGCAAGCGCGATTCAGGAAGGGCTGCTGACCCTCTATATCCGTCATAGCTCTGCATCCCTGCTTATTCAGGAAAATTACGACCCTGAAGTCCTCAAAGACATGGAACGGTTTTTTGATCGACTGGTTCCGCAGGGAGACCCGCTTTTTCGTCATGTCACAGAGGGCCCGGATGACATGCCTGCCCATGTGCGTGCAGCCCTCACCGCAGTTTCTCTCTCCATCCCGCTGGTGAATGGCGTATTGCGCCTCGGCACCTGGCAAGGGATTTTTTTATATGAACATCGAACGGCAGCGCACACCCGAATGATCTCCTGCCATGTCATCGGTGTATAACAGACAAGATCCTTTTCTCACAGAAATACCTGCCGAAAAATTAAGAGCCGCAAACACCCTCTCTTTCGAAGCGATTGATATTTCAGGAAAATAAAAAACAAACATCCAGGAATCTGTCGCTGCCTGGCAACACCTCAGATTGACTTTCACCCATAAAACTGCTACATCTCTTTGGATGTCGCTTAGACGAATTTGTCTCTATATACTGATGTAAAATATGATTATTGGCGTACCACGGGAAATTAAAGATCAGGAATATCGGGTGAGCATGACCCCCGTCGGGGTTTCCACGCTTTGCCGGGAAGGCCACACGGTACTGATCGAGTCGGGTGCCGGTGAGGGCAGCGGCCTGACAGATGACGTTTTTAAAAAAGCTGGCGCCGAGATTTCCCCCTCAAAAAAAACGCTTTTTAATACGGCCGATCTCATCATTAAAGTCAAAGAGCCTACCCCTGAAGAATATGACTTTTTCCGGCAGGGACAGATCCTCTTCACCTTTCTTCATCTTGCGGCAGATCGTGCATTGCTTGATTGTTTAATCGACCGCGGGGTCACTGCCATCGCCTACGAAACCATTGAGTTGGAAGATGGAAAGCGTCCACTGCTGAAACCCATGAGTGAAGTGGCAGGCCGCATGTCTGTCTTGATCGGGGCGCAATATCTACAAAAAATTCACGGGGGCGCAGGCATCCTGCTTTCGGGAGTTGCGGGCGTGTCCAAAGGACGAGTGACCATTATCGGTGGCGGCATCGTGGGAAAAAATGCGGCACAAGTCGCTCTGGCTTTAGGGGCTGAAGTCACTATTTTTGAACACAATTCCTTACAGCGCGCCAACCTTGATGATTTTTTCAGGGGAGCGGTCGTCACGCTCCCTCCCTATCCGGACGAGATTACACAAAACCTTGAGCGCAGCCACCTTGTCATAGGCGCGGTATCAAAAACAGGAGATAAAGCCCCTCACCTGGTCACCCGAAACATGATTGCAAACATGCTGAAAGGCGCAGTCATCGTGGATGTGGCCATTGATCAGGGCGGCTGCTTTGAAACTTCACGAAAAACATCTCACTCAGACCCCATTTATCTTGTTGAGGGTGTGATTCATTATTGTGTTACCAATATGCCGGGAATCGTGCCAAAAACATCGACTTTTGCTTTGGCCAATGAAACATTCCCCTATCTTCAGAAACTCGCAACACTTGGCTTTGAACAAGCCACGGCATCAGACTCCGCGCTTTTAAAAGGGGTTAATACGCACCAAGGCACAATTCGGCATCCTTCTGTCGCAGACGCCTTTAATTTGGAAATGGAAAACTAGAGTCGGGGCGTAGCGCAGCCCGGTAGCGCACACCGTTCGGGACGGTGGGGTCGGAGGTTCAAATCCTCTCGCCCCGACCAGTTTTATGACCATGAAACAAGACGAGGATCAAAAAATCATCGCGTCTGCCCAAATTTATGTAAGTGGACATGTTCAAGGCGTTGGCTTTAGAAAGTTCAGCCAGGCTTGTGCAGCAAAGCTGCATCTCTCCGGCACAGTTCGAAACTGTCCGGACGGGCGCGTGGCATTAAAAGTCGAAGGGACGCGTGAAAGAATAGAAGCGCTCATTTCAAATCTTCATCAAGGGCCAAGTCGTTCAAGGGTAGATGCAGTCAATGTATCATGGGATATCATTTCAACCCGCTTGAGCACTTTTTCAATAACCGATTAGATGAATTGAGAAAACAGAGGTAGGTCATGGGAAATGATTGGGTTCAAGAACAGGAAGATGACGATGAATCAGAAGACCGGACTACAATTCTGGATAAATCACTTCCGGACCTGGATTCTGAGGAAGAAGAAGATGACGATGATGCAATACCTGTTAAATCAGTATTAAAGGCAGATCAACAAGAACAACCTGCCGGGGATGCCGTCAAGTCCTACTTAAGAAATATCCGACGCTCTACACTCTTAACCTTTCAAGACGAAGTCGAACTGGCTAAACGGATTCTAAAAGGAGATGAACCGGCTCGACAACGCATGATCGAGTCCAATCTGCGATTAGTCGTGAGCATTGGGAAACGTTATCTCAACCGGGGCCTCCCTTTTTCAGATATTATCGAAGAAGGGAATATTGGCTTGATTAAAGCCGTTGAGAAATACGATCACGAAAAAGGGTTTCGCTTTTCAACCTACGCCTCATGGTGGATTCGCCAATCCATTGAACGCGCCATCATCAACCAGGGAAAATTGATTCGCCTGCCTGTTCATGTTGTTGAACGGGTCAATCACTACCTTGCACATCTCGACGATCTCGTTCAGGAATTGGGACGCGAACCCGAAATCATTGAAATTTCTAAAAAAATGAAAATGAAGGAAAAGGACATCGACAACATTCAGCGTCTGATGAGAAAAACCTACTCACTGGACAGCCCCATCGCCACGGGAAAAACGATCTCACTCAAAGATGTCATCGAAGATACCAATCAAATTTCTCCCATGACCCGCGCCGAGGGTGTTGAACGAAGAGAAGGACTGACCTGCTGGCTCTCAAAACTCAATCCGAATGAACGCAAGGTCATCGTATTGCGTTTTGGACTCCAAGGAGATGAGCCAAACACGCTGGAACAAATTGGAACGGTTTTTGGGCTGACCCGGGAACGTGTCCGTCAAATTGAAGCCGTTGCGCTCCGAAAACTCAGGAACATCATCGCAGAAAAAGCCATTCAGTCTGATGAACTGCTTTAAGACAACCCCGGACACTCAGGGAGAATAATACCATGGATTTAAAAACCAAAATTCGAGAGGTGCCCGATTTTCCAAAACCCGGCATTCTTTTTTATGACATCACCACCCTTCTGGCTGACCCGGCGTCATCCCGTTATGTCATCGACCAGCTCTCCTTGCCCTACCTCGAACAAGGCATCGACAAAGTCATTGGGATTGAGTCGCGGGGCTTTATTTTTGGCGCAATCCTTGCTGAGCGTCTAAACGCTGGTTTTGTTCCTGTCAGAAAACCCGGGAAATTGCCCGCAGAGCGGATCGAAGAGCGCTACAATTTGGAGTATGGCAGCGACGCGCTCTGTATCCACAAAGATGCCATTTTGCCCGGAGAGCGGGTATTGGTGGTTGATGACCTGCTCGCAACAGGCGGAACAATGGCGGCCACCGCCAAGCTCATTCAACGCCTGAAAGGCGAGATCATCGCAATGGCTTGTGTGATTGAACTCACTGGACTCAAGGGCCGTGAAAAATTGAACGGACACACCGTCTTTTCTCTATTAACCTATGATTAAAATAAACCCGCTCTATTTAAACCCCGACAGGATACCGTATGAAAAAAATAACTATTGAGATCGAAGGAATGACCTGTGACCATTGTGTCAAAGCAGTCACGCAGGTTTTAAAGGAATTTGACGGCGTGACAGATGTTTTGGTCGACCTATCGAAAAAAAGTGCGCAACTGAGCTACGACCCCGAAAAAGCAACGCTTTCAGAACTAACCCAGGCCATCGAAGCAGAAGAATATGAAGTAAAAGGGACTCACTAAAAATCTGCTGAAGACGCGCTGACTGCGTTGCAAAACCACCCAAAATATTATTTAGGACCCCGCAACTCCGCTTTTTCGGAGTTTTGCATCTTCTCATCATCCCCTTGATTGAATTTTTAGAGGTATCTCTGTTTAGGTGTTTTCTCTAAGTCGAAAGTGGCTTTCCGAGCTTTTTTTGAACGCTCTCGACTTTCGATGTGAGACGACCCGTTTTTCCTTTACGATAATCAATCTTTACGATGGTTGAAACCCGGTCACAATCCTGCCTCATCCGATCCAGACAGGCCTTTACGACACCCATCACCTCATCCCAAGGGCCTTCAATCACTGTTCCCATTGGATTTAGCCGATAAGGCAACCCACTCTGATCGATAATTTCCAGCGACCGGGAAACATACTCACTCACACTATCGCCCTTGTTTAAGGGGGACATCGAAAACTCCAGCAAAATAATGGCATCCTCTTGACTCTGCGGCATAAAAACTCCTGATTTGATTATTTGTTATAAAAGGGCAGGGAAACGACTTCCGCCGAAATCTGGCCTTGATTAAGATTTACGGTGATCATCGTTCCGGGGCTGGCCAGCTCTCGACGGACATAGGCCATGGCGATCACCTTTCCCAGAAAAGGGGAGTGAACAGCGCTCGTCACCCATCCTACTTTTTTATCACCACGAAAAACCTCGCAGCCTTGCTCCGGAACTACCTCCCCTTCAAGGATTAGGCCGGTGAGCACTCTGTTGACATGACCGTAGGTTTTGATGCGCGCAACAACTTCCTGCCCTGGGAAACAGCCCTTGGTGTAACTGATGACTTCATCTTGAATGCCCGCTTCAACCGGAATGGTTTCTTCATTGATATCCACCCCATATTTGATTTTTCCGGCTTCGACACGAAGTATCTCCAAAGCACTGGCCCCGATGGCCCGGACATTGAGCGCCTCGCCCTCAGACATTAATTTCTGCCACAAGGCATCTATTTTTTCAAGGGGATAATAGAGGTGAAAATCCACCGATCCTGTTAGCGATCGCTTAATGCAAATTAGCCTTTGAGCCTCTATCGATTTTTCAAAAAAGGATTTTTCTGCCATTTCAGGCAAGGGTTCACCGAGCAATTCTTCCATCAGCGCACTGGATGAAGGACCAGAAACCAGCAGCTTCCCCCAGGCAGGCACGGACATCTCGACTTTCGAACGTAAACGAAAGCGCATCAAATACTCTTTTGTTTTTTCCGCATTCCCCCATTCGATTTCCATTAAAAATCCTTCCGGGAGCGGGAAAAGATAAAAATCAGCGACGGTCTTCCCCTTCGCCGTCAGGAGGGTGGTATAAATTCCCAGATCACTCCTGGCTGCCTTAAGATCGTTGCTGATCAGCCCTTGTAAAAAAGTGCTCGCATCCGCACCCGAAATAATAAACTTCCCCTGGTAGGAAAGATCGGCCAAAACCACCCCTTCGCGGGCCGCCTGAGCTTCTGCCTCCGGGTTCCCGTAATCGGCCGGGATTTCCAATCCGGCTTCTGTCCGAAAATGGGCACCCAGCGTTTCATGTCGTGCGTGTAACGGAAGTTGTGATGTCATCTTTTAACCCCGGATTTAAATAGAAAATATCTTACACACCTTTTTTATGGATGGTCAATGAAAACTGTCCCGGTCTTATGCGATGCTTTCCTAGCGACTTTTTTGCATTTTTTCACGTTTTTTTATATGCTCCCCTGTAATTTTGTTCCGAATCGGAGGTTCCTAAAGGTGCAGTACTATATTCTGTTTAACACAACACTTGTGATTGCCAGTTGTTTTTTAAGCTGGATCGAACCCAAAATCTTTGTGATTGCCATGCGCGGTATCCAGATGATTGATGGCAAAATTGTACTCGTGCTCGGCATCATCGGGTTTGTCACGATCTGCTACGAACTCCTCCGCAGAAAAGAGCAGCTCTACTGGGTCTATGGTCTCACGGGCTTTATCATTTCCATTATCGCAGGCATGGAATTTTATAGCTTTTATCAAAACCAATATTCCGGAGGAGCAGGTATTTATCTCGCTGCGCTGGGCGGCGTTCAATTGACGGGCTCTTATGTCGTCGTCCTCTTTCAAGAAAGCAAACAAAAGGCTTCCAGGTCTTAGCCCGAGAGGAATCAAAGGGGCCTATTTCACACGCTTATTTTAATCTGCCCCCTTGTTTTATAGTCTTAAAATGTTTATTTACGGAAAACACGCGGATCAGAGGGTCTTTTTTGTTCATACAGACTTTCTAAACACGAGAAGAATTTCGTATTTTTATCCAGGCATGCAATAGAATCACCCAATGCAAAAAGGAGCAGCATGATTCGTTCGACAACGATTATTTCAGTTCGCCACAATGGGCAGGTTGCAATGGCAGGAGACGGGCAGGTCACCTTGGGCGCAACCGTCTTAAAACACAACACCCGCAAAGTCCGAAAAATTCATAACAACTCCATCCTGACCGGATTTGCAGGCGCCACGGCGGATGCCTTTACCCTTTTTGAAAAATTTGAAGCAAAACTCGAACAATATAATGGCAACCTCACACGTGCCGCAGTCGAACTCGCAAAAGACTGGCGCACCGACCGCATGCTTCGGCGATTGGAAGCCCTGCTCGCGGTCTCCGACAAGGACCATTCGCTGATTATTTCAGGAACCGGAGATGTCATCGAACCTGAAAACGGGATTGTGGCGATCGGATCAGGCGGCCCCTATGCCCAGGCCGCAGCCACCGCACTCGTTACGCATACAGCGCTGGACGCACGAGACGTTGTCACAGCAGCCATGAAAATTGCCGCAGACATCTGCATCTATACCAACAATGAGGTTATTATTGAGGAACTCTGACAGCGTTTGTCTTTCATTCCACCCGTTCTATTTGTTCCAGACAAAAGGAAAAAATTTCTTTTTTCTGGTCTTCTCATGTAGTATGCGTGGTTTTGATCAACAGGGTAGGGGAGCATTTAAGGCATGATAGAGACTGAAGAATATGAAAACCTGATTCCTCGTCGCATCGTCGAGGAACTCGACAAATATATCGTGGGTCAAAACGAGGCGAAACGCATGGTCGCCATTGCCCTTAGAAATCGCTGGAGACGGCAACGTCTCCCGGAAGAATTAAAAGACGAAGTCCTGCCCAAAAATATCATCATGATGGGACCTACAGGTGTGGGAAAGACTGAAATTTCGAGACGATTGGCCAAACTTTCCGGAGCACCCTTTATCAAAGTGGAAGCCTCCAAATTTACTGAAGTCGGTTACGTTGGGCGGGATGTTGAGTCCATGGTCAGAGATCTGGTTGAACTCTCCGTCAACATGGTCAAAGCCCAGCACAATATCACCGTTCAGGAGAAGGCCGTCAAACTCTCGGAAGATCGCCTTTTAGACCTATTACTTCCTCCTCCGGCACGATCGACACCCACAGGGGTCTACAGTGAATCCAAGGAAGCCCTCCCGCCCCCATCCGGCTCTTATGAGCAAAGCCGGGAAAAACTGAGAATGCAACTCAAAGAGGGAAAACTCGATAAACGAACGGTTGAACTGGACGTTCCGGATAAATCCACCCCGCCCATTGGCGTCATTTCAAATGTGGGAATGGAAGATCTCGAAATGAACCTTCGAGACATGCTCGGCAATATGATGCCGGGCAAAAAGAAAAAACGCAGAGTCAAAATCC
This sequence comes from Nitrospirota bacterium, assembly GCA_029261215.1. Taxonomy (GTDB): domain Bacteria; phylum Nitrospirota; class Nitrospiria; order SBBL01; family JAADHI01; genus JAADHI01. The sequence continues at coordinate 37,089 of JAJDBT010000039.1, forward strand.
CCGAAGCCTTAAATTTACTCAATCAGGAAGAAGCGGCAAAGCTCATCGACATGGATGAAGTCGTGCACCAAGCGGTGCGGCGTGTCGAAAATTCGGGCATTATCTTTTTGGACGAGATCGACAAAATTGCAAGCCGGGAGAAAGGGCAAGGCCCCGATGTCTCACGCGAAGGCGTACAGCGAGACCTGCTTCCCATTGTCGAAGGTTCAACGGTCAATACCAAGTATGGCATGGTGAAAACCGACCATGTGCTCTTCATCGCAGCGGGCGCTTTTCACACCTCGAAACCTTCGGATCTCATTCCCGAATTACAGGGGCGTTTTCCCATTCGCGTGGAACTCACTTCACTTGGAAAAGACGAGTTTGTCCGCATCTTGACCGAACCTAAAAATTCGCTCAAAAAACAATATGTAGGTCTGCTTGAGACCGAAGGCGTCGAATTGATTCTCACCGACGATGCCATAGAGGCCATCGCTGAAACAGCTGTTCTGGTTAACGAACGAGATGAAAATATCGGAGCGCGGCGGCTCTTCACCATTCTCGAACGATTGCTGGACAAAATCTCCTTTGACGCCCCGGAGCTGGAAGATAAAAAAGTCGTGATTGACGCCAAATATGTTGAAGAGCGCATGGACAAAGTGGCAAAAAACAGCGACCTCTCTCGCTACATACTGTAAGTACGATGGAATTTGAGGCAATGACACCAAGCGATTTACTCAATAAAAAAGCCGAAGTCCTCATCGAAGCCTTGCCCTATATCCAGGCTTTTTATGGCAAAACCATCGTTATAAAATATGGCGGCGCGGCGATGATTGACCCGGATTTAAAACGCCAGTTTGCCCAGGATGTTGTTTTGATGAAATATGTGGGCATGCATCCCGTCATCGTGCACGGAGGTGGACCTCAAATTTCAGGCATGATGAAACGACTCGGCATGGAGCCGAAGTTTGTTGAAGGCGTTCGCGTGACCGACCCCGAAACCATGTCAATCGTCGAAATGGTTCTCGCAGGGACGATCAATAAAGAAATTATTACCCTCATTCACCAAATGGGGGGCAAGGGCGTTGGACTGACAGGAAAAGACGGGCGATTGATTAAAGCCAAACGGCTCGTTGAAGATAAAGAGTCGATCAATCATGTCGGAGAGGTGGATTCGGTTGACCCTGAGATCTTAAGAACATTGGACGAGGGACGTTTTATCCCTGTGATTTCCCCGATCGGAGCAGATGAAACAGGGAAAACCTACAACATCAACGCGGATCTAGTGGCAGGAAGCCTCGCCGCCGCCCTTTCTGCTGAAAAGCTCTTGATTCTGACGGACGTCCCCGGCATCCTGGACGAAAAGGGCACCCTTATTCCCACCCTCTCTAAAAAGAAAGTCGAGCAATTGATTCAGGACGGCGTGGTGCGGGGCGGTATGATGCCCAAAGTCAAAGCGGCACTTTCCGCCGTAGAAGAGGGCGTCCGAAAATCTCACATCATTGATGGCCGCGTTCCCCACGCCCTGTTGCTCGAAATATTCACCGATCAAGGGGTTGGAACAGAAATCGTTGCTTAAAAATAGGACTCAGGGGGATTTTGCACAGCGGAACCCAAGGTCCGAAAACGCTTGTTCCGGCTTGATCGACGAACGATAGGACGTGCGATAGAAAAGGGGAAGGACATAATGTCCTACGCGTCCTCCGCCACCACCGCGAAAGACTTTCTGCTTTTCACCAAATAATTCGGATTGATAGGTCGCATTAGGATAGGGCTTGTACCAGTCACCTGTCCACTCCCAAACATTACCGGCCATATCCATTACCCCATAAGGGCTACTGCCTTCTTTAAATGTTCCGACTGGCGCGATATCGCCTGAAGTGGCTTTGTCCGTGTTTTCTTTAATCTTTTCAAAATCATTTCCCCAGGGAAATTCCCGGCCATCCTCGCCACGAGCAGCTTTTTCCCATTCCGCTTCTGTCGGCAGCCGTTTCCCGGCCCAGGAACAGTAACGGTCGGCTTCAAACCAATTAATATTCGACACAGGGTAATTTTCCGCACCCGGCGGAACGGAGCGATCTACAAAATAAGACGGGGCCCGCCAATCCGTCGCATCGATAAATTGTTTATATTCAGCATTCGTTATTTCGAATTGGTCGATATAGAAAAAAGGCAGGGTCATTTCATGCTGGGGATACTCATCTTTATACCAGGGCTTTTTACTCCCCAGTTCTTTTGCCTGTTGAAATTCGTCAAGCTTATTACTCCCGCGGATAAACCGTCCTGCGGGAACAGGAAGCATATTGCGAAAAGGCACCGGCCTCAGCGCCTTTGATGAACAACTCACAAGGGAGAGGCTTACGATCAGGACATGAACACACAGAACCGAGGTACGTATTTTCATAGTGAAATGTATCGTAGGAAGGGGCTGTATATCCGTCAAGGAAAAAACAGGAACTAATTGAAAAATTACATTAAATACTAATTAACAACAAAACTATTGGGCTTGAATTTTTGAAAATTAGGAAATTTTCCTGAAAGGCATTCTGTCTTTATTTAAGATGAAAAACAAAACAATTACGGGGATTTCACGCAACGAAAGCCTAAATCGGCATAGGCTTCTTCAGGAACAAGCGAGGAGCGATAGGCCGCCCGATAAAAAAGAGGTAAAGAATAATGACCGACACCGCCCCAGCCACCGCCACGAAACACTTTTTGTTTCTCGCCATACAGGTCATTTTGATAGGTTCCTTCAGGGTAGGGTTGGTACCAGTCTGCCGTCCACTCCCACACGTTGCCCGATAAATCGTAAACGCCGTAAGGACTCACACCGTCTTTAAAAGACCCGACAGGTGCGACATCACCAAGACCTGAATCTCCTGCATTCAGCTTTTTTTTATCGTAATCATTGCCCCAGGGAAATTCCCGGCCATCCGTACCCCGGGCCGCTTTTTCCCACTCCGCTTCGGTCGGAAGACGTTTCCCCTGCCATTCACAATACCGCGCGGCTTCGTACCAGTTAATATCTGTCACCGGATACCCTTCACGTCCGGGCGGCACCCCCCGTCCAAAAAAATAAACGGGCGGACGAGAGCGGGTATTGTCGATAAAAAGCTTGTACTCCGCATTTGTCACTTCATACCGGTCGATATAAAAGAGAGGAAGATCATGTTCGTGCTGAGGATGTTCGTCAAGATACCAGGGTTTGAGCGTACCTAATTCATTACCTTGTTGATGCTCATCCACCTTGTCACTGCCGCGAATAAATTTCCCGGCGGGAATCGCCACCATGCCCGGCGGAGGAGGCTCTATCGGAACCCTCAAAAAACAACTCGAAAGGAGCAAGCCTGCAAAAACAATGAATCCTGAGAAAAGGGGCGTACGTTTCAAAATCATCCGGCCATCATAATCGCTCAAGTTCTGCGGGTCAAGAGGCTGTTTTCAGCTATTCGAATTTCGAATATGGATTGCTTCTCTGCGTTTCTATTTTTGAAGCAAAAACCTAGAGCAGCGCCGACCTTCCCTAAAAATAATAGGCGATTGAAAAGCTGAACCGTTGTTCATTAAAGGCAACAAAGGGGTCGGAAGAACGTGTCCAGATTTTTTCAATTTGGGCAGCCAAATTGATTTTGGAATAGGGCTTATAAACGGCTTCGATAAAAAACAAATGATTCTGATCCCTCCGTCCATGGTGAATGCGGTCGTCTTCATCCGCAGTAAATCGTTTATCACGCACACGGTATCTGGATCGAAGCTGCGCTTTAGGTGAAAAGCGGTAATGGGTCTGTACTGAAAAAACCGTGGCGCGAAAGGAGATATCATCCCCACGCGTACAAAGGGCGACCAAACAGGTAAAGCCCTCATCATTTAATAGGTCCCGGCACGCCCGTAACAGTGCTTCCGACAATACAGGGCATCTAAAAAAAATGGTGCCGCCCGCTGCGCGTCCGCGCTCAAAAGCCAGGTCAGCCGAAAAGGTCCATCGCGTGTCAAGGATATAAAAAAGGGAGGGGCCCAATGCAACAATCTTTGAGTCCTTCGTATCAAAAACCGCATTATAGTCCAGTCGCGTCCATGAGACGAAAACGCCCATTTCCCCCCACGGCATTTCCCGATCAATAAATAGGTTAAAGCCCTGGGAGGCGAGTTCAAAAGGCGTAGCGTCTGCGTCTTCCTTATCCAGGGGCGCCGAGGGTGAAAAATTTAAAAAGGCACTGCCATAGTACTTTTCAGAAAGCGGCGCGGAGATTCCGAGCTCATAAAAATTGTTGTTTAATGATGTATTCTTACGATACCGATTCAATACAGCCAGTGCGCTAAAAACTGCTTCACCCGATTGCATATTCAAAAAGAGGCTGGATTCCCAGATGGTATCTGAAGATTTGTTGTCCTTTTCTTGCAAAATATTGTCGTCAAACACCAGGCCGGTTTCGATTTTCCCCGACCAGGCGGGCTGGGCTCCATCTTCCAGAAAAAAGTCGTCACCCGCTCCAAACACAGGGGGAAATATCGAGATCATTACCATAAAAATCACGACACAGAGACAAAGACACTTTTTCAAAAACAACTCCTGGAGAGAGAAGAGACAGAGACGATCAGGAAACGGCGGGAAAACTTCTGAATCACGAACAGGTCATTTTTGTTTTGAGCCGGGTAATATCGGCACTGTTTTTTCCAGGATGTTTGTGTAGAGCGGAAGATACTGCTGTTCCAGAACTTTTTCCCAGGTAAACTGATCGTGGATGGTGTTGATGGCTTTCTGCTGAATGGCCCTCAGCTGTTTTTTCCCGGCCGTTCGATACACCTTCATCGCACGTTTCACCGCAAGCAATAAAGCGTCTGCCCCTCCGAGATAAGAAAAGCCTGTTTGGCCGTCCACTGTTTTCACCAGACCACCCACCTGATGCACGATAGGGACATTGCCGTTCAACTGTGCGATAAAGTCGGTCAGTCCACACGGCTCATATTGAGAGGGGATCAGGAAAAAATCCCCGGAGGCAAAAATCCGCTTGGCGCTTTCTTCGCTAAATCCATCGATAAAACAGACCCGCCCTTTGAATTGCTGCGCCAAGGCGATAAATTGCTTCACAATCTCCGGATCGCCGCTTCCCAAACCCCACAGACTGAAGTCTTTGTCTTCTTTTAACAAGGTTTCCATCACCTTAAACAAACCATCAAAACCCTTTTGAGACGTCAAACGGCCGACAAAGGTGAAGAGCGGGTCTTCCGCTTTATACCTGAGTCCACCATATTTCCGGGCGTCATTCGTTGTTGTGAAGTTTTCGAGTGCTTCAATCGACTTTCTCTTGCAGGTTTCCTTGCCTTCCCAATCGTCTTTTTCAGGATAAAATGGATGCGGTAAACCTTCGCGCGAGGCATTCCCCGGATTATTCGAGGCAACATCAATGCCATTGGTCATTCCGATCAAATCGATACCCAGCCCTGTATAACGATGTCCCAGCCAGCCTGTTTTTGCATCCAGCCCGGTTTCCCGCAACTCTCTTGCATAATTTTCACTCACTGTATTCACGGCCGTACCAAAAATGCCGCCGGCCAACAGGGGATCAAAAGCCCCTTCCAGGATGCACGGCGCAATCAGCGTATCGGCCTCTGATTTCGGGAGACCACAAATCGATTGGGCATAGTCCAGACCTTTTGTCTCCTGATGATAGCCCAGACCTGCATTGTGGATGGTCAGCAGGGTGGGCAAATGCGCAAGCGCGGGCGAATACCCCTCATCAGAGTATTGCGCGATCAAAGGAAATAGTGCCGCGTGGCCGTCATGGCAATGTACGATATCGGGCCGCCACGAAACTTTGCCTAAAATCATCAATGCAGACTTCACCAGTAAGACATTTTGCGCAAAAGCATCTGCGTAACCCTGCCCTTCTAAAGCAGGTTGACCCACAGCATCCGCCTCAGCTTTGGTATATTGGTAGATGCCCTGTCTGGGGATTTTTTGTTCCGGCCGTTCAGCGAGGTATTGAAAGGGATCTGCCTTGATAAGATACAGGGTCAGGTTTACGGCGATTTTGCAGGTAGAAACCAGCACCGTTTCCGGGTGTTCATAACTGCCATAATTCATCGGAATGACAAAAGAGGCATAACGACGGGATCGTAAGTGATGACGGGCAAGATAGTCATCCACTTTCCGATAATGCGGCAGAAGCATCTCCGTTGCAATGCCCATCTCCGCTGTGGCCTTGCAAAGCCCCCAGGTCACATCTTTAATGCCTCCCGCACCCGCAATGGCCCCAAATTCTCGCGCAATGTGCACCACGCGGCGTATCTTTTGATTTTGAGAACGAATGCTCACCATTAAAACGATCTGCTTTACATTGAAGTACTGCGGGCTAAAACAAGCTCAACACGATCCCACTTTTTTCATTCCATGAGAATATCATCACAAACGCTATTTTCCTCGGCATTCCGCTTTAAAGGCAAGAAATGCCAGCACGTCGAGTCGGGCATCTTCAAGCTCCGGGTGCTTACGGATGTATCCTGTCAGTGTTTCCTCAAATTGGGCTGGCCCCATGAGTTCGATACATTTTGACAACCAGGGGACAATTGCATTCTCATCCGCCATCGGCCGGATGATCGACATGCCGTGAACAAATCCATTCACATAAAAAGTCCGAACCGGGGATTCCAGTTTAAGATAGTTTCGCCCTGAAAAATCATCGTCATTCGCCGCGAGCACCACACGAGCTCCCCCGCCTGTAAATAAAATAAAGACCATCCAAAAGAGAAAAAAGCGAGCAATGTTCATAAAATGCATTTCCTTATCTAAGATCCTAAAGAATGATGTCATCTGAATTAAAGGGAAAATGGATACTGAATCTTCATGGCAGTTCTCACCTCTGCCAAGGTTTCCTGTGCCACTTTTCTGGCCCGCGCCGTCCCGGCAATCAGGATTTCATCGATCTTTTTATCATCGTCTGCAAAGGGAGCACGCCGCGCCCGAATGGGCTCTAAAAAAGTGTTCAGCGCGCCAATTAAAGACCGCTTCACCTCAACATCACCCACCTTGCCCTGCTGATAACGCATCTTGAACTCGGCCACTTCTGCTTTGTTCGGATTAAAGGCGTCATGGTAGGTAAAAACCGGATTCCCTTCGACATGCCCCGGATCTGTGGCCCGAAGTCGTGTCGGATCGGTGTACATGCCCATTACTTTTTTTTCGACCGTTTTTGCATCGTCCGAAAGGTAGATGGCATTGCCAATGCTTTTGCTCATCTTTCCCTGCCCATCCGTACCCGGCAGGCGCGAAACAGTCCCCACCAGTCCCGCAGGCTCGGTCAAAACGTTTTGATACAGACCATTAAACCGCCGGACGATTTCATTTGTCTGTTCAATCATGGGTAACTGATCTTTCCCCACGGGCACAAGATCCGCTTGAAACGCGGTGATATCCGCCGCTTGATGAACGGGGTACACCAAAAAACCGGCGGGCAGATTTGCCTCAAACCCTTTTTGTTTCATTTCATCTTTCACGGTGGGATTACGCTGAAGCCGGGCCACAGTCACCAGATTCAGGTAATAAATGGCCAACTCCGCAATTTCTGGAATCATTGACTGGACAAAAATTGTACACTTATCCGGATTTAGCCCGACACTCAGATAATCTCTCACAACCTCACGAATATTATTGAGCAAAATTTCCGGGTGCTCAAAATGATCGGTCAGGGCCTGCACATCCGCAATTAAAATAAACGTGTCGTACTCTTCCTGAAGCTTGACCCTGTTTTCCAGTGAACCGACATAGTGTCCTAAATGCAGACAGCCGGTGGGCCGGTCGCCGGTCAGAATGCGTTTTTTACGATTCATAGATTAAGAGTGCGTCCTTTCCATCTGTGTCATTTTACATAAAAAAGCGGCTTCATTATGGCGGCAGACTCTTAGGCTGTCAAGCGACAACCCATCACGGTGCGCCCATTCAGAACAACCTTGCAATACCCGCAATTTACCTTGCAATACGCCAATTGAAGACCTTGATCGATTGGCGTATAATGAGGACTGACTCAACCGGGTTTCATGGAAACGACTGATGCGCATGCAAGATTTCAGAGCACCGGGTTCTTCTGCAAAAAAAGCCGCCCCTGGCGCGCTGGCCATCTACTTTATTTCCGTTGTTCTACTTGTTTTTTTATCTGCCTCACCTGCGAAATCCGATACCGTCACGCAGGAAATTCAGTCACTCATTCAGCAACAGCTACAGGCCTTTAATGAGGATGATTATTTTTCTGCCTATCAATATGCATCGAGACACATTCAAACCGAATTCACGCTGACCGAGTTTGAGATGATGGTTCGCGTGGGGTATCCTCACATTGCAAAATCACAAAAATCATCCTTTGAAAAAATAGAAGTTTCCAAAACAGGAGACAGCGCAATCGCCATTGTCCATGTCACCGGAAAAACCCACGTCACGGTAATTGCCCGCTATCAGCTGGTCTATGAAGAGGGGAGCTGGCGGAACAACGGCGTCATGATTTTAGACCAAAACACGCCCATTTAAAATACCCCAAAAAGTCACCCAACTGAATAATCAATGAACGGCTTTTCATCTTTCATTTTTTACATGAAGACCTTTCTTGACAATCATTTCTGCACGTCCTACGATTAAAGAGTGGGTGGTTTTTCAGCTTATTTTAAGATGAAGAAATAAGAGAGACGGATGGTTACAAAAGTAACACAAATGAAACAAAAGAGAGCCACGCAGCTTTCCGTAGATGCACTGGCCAAACAGATCCGTTCATATGCGAGCGAAGTAGATGTTTCGCTGCTCACCAAGGCCTACGAATTTGCCGATAAAGCCCATACGGGACAACAGCGGCAATCAGGGGAGCCCTACCTTCGCCACCCGCTTGCGGTCGCAAAAATCTTAACCGAGCTCAAACTGGATGTCCCTTCAGTTGTCGCCGGACTTTTGCATGATGTGGTTGAAGATACGGATTATACACCGGAAAATATCAAAACAGAATTTGGTGAAACCATCGGATCACTGGTCGAAGGGGTCACCAAAATCGGGAAAATCGTTTTTAAAAACACCCAGGAAAAACAGGCCGAAAATTTCAGAAAAATGATCATCTCGATGTCAACCGACATCCGGGTCTTACTCATCAAACTGGCTGACCGCCTCCATAACATGCGAACACTGGACGCCCTGAGAGAAGAAAAACAGGAACGCATCGCAACAGAAACGCTGGAAATTTATGCACCCCTGGCAAATCGACTCGGGATCGGCTGGGTAAAAGCCGAACTTGAAGACCTCTGCTTACGCGCCCTGAAGCCCGACATCTACCAAAACCTGACCAAAAAAGTAAAATCAGGCAGCGGGAGCCGAAAAAGATACATAAAATCAGTCCTCGACATCGTGAAAAAAACCTTGAAAGAGAACCAATTCAAGTGTGAGGTCTATGGTCGTTCAAAACACCTTTTTGGAATTTACCGAAAAATGGAACGACAGGGAATCCCTTTTGAAGAAGTTTACGATTTAATGGCGGTCCGCATCATTACCGATACAAAAATGAATTGTTATGCCATTTTGGGTCTGATGCATTCTCTTTGGCGGCCGCTTCCCGGACGTTTTAAGGATTACATTGCGATCCCCAAATCGAATCTATATCAATCCCTGCACACAACGGTGGTCGGCCCGGAAGGCAAACATGTCGAATTTCAAATCCGAACCGAAGAGATGCACAAAATCGCGGAAGACGGCATCGCCTCTCACTGGGTTTACAAGGACGGCGGCCAGATTAATCCAAAAGACGAACGGGTTTTTGCATGGTTACGCCAGCTCCTGGAGTGGCAGCGGGATCTCCCCGACACACGCCAATTTATGACCTCGGTCAAAACAGATCTTTTTACAAATGTGGTCTTCGTCTTTACCCCCAAAGGGGATTTAAAAGAACTCATGAACGGATCAACACCCATTGATTTTGCGTATGCCGTTCACACAGAAATAGGAGACCACTGCGTCGGGGCAAAGATCAACGGCGTGATTACGCCCCTGCGGAAACCCATCAGAAACGGGGACACCGTTGAGATCATCACCTCCCCCACACAGACCCCGAGTAAAGACTGGCTCAAGTTCGTCAAAACATCTAAAGCCAAGGCAAAAATCAAACACTTTATCGGTTTGGAAGAACGTGCCCAGAGTTTGGCCCTTGGCCGAAAAATCCTGGAACGAGAAGCACGTAAAGAAAAATTAAGTCCGACAGAAGTGATGAAATCCAAAGAGATTCTTCTGGCTGGAAAGGAACAAGGCATCACCACGATCGGCGACCTGCTCATTGCAATCGGCTATGGCAAAATATCGGCTCAACATGTCCTCCGACCACTGCTTCCTCAGTCTAAAATGCAAGAAGGCATTACTGAAAAAATCATTCGCAAAACGGGGATCGGAAACAACGGGGTCAAAGTCAGGGGCATCGGAGATATTTTGATTAATCTTTCAAAATGTTGCAATCCGGTTCCCGGAGAAGAAATTATCGGTTTTATTACACGCGGCCGGGGACTGTCAATTCACACGATAAACTGCCCGAATATTGATGAACTTGACTGCGATAAAGAACGGCTTGTTGCCGTCGATTGGGATAAAAAGCACGCCCAGTCCCATGCCATCGATATTTCAGTCCTGACCCTCGACCGGCCGGGTCTCCTTGCGGCCGTCACCACGGCGATTTCAGAAACCGGAGCAAACATCAAACACGCGGAGATCAGCACCACCGAAGATCAAAAAGGAAACTTCAACCTCGTCGTAGACATCGAAAACATCAAACACCTTGAGAAAGTACTCAAAAAAATCGAAAGCCTCAACGGTGTCCTCCAGGCCAGACGTGTTCATAAGGGCTAAGCGCTCACTTTTCAACTGACACACCCTGCATCATCAGTTATACTAGCTCCAACTTATTGAACAAGGAGGGATATTTATGTCGGACACTTTTTCAATTCCGGAACGGATTGGTCGATTGAAAGACTTGGCCTATAATTTTTGGTGGAGCTGGGATCCGGAATCAAGGAGCCTCTTTGAAGCCCTTGACCGGGTACTTTGGGATCGCACGCAACACAACCCGGTTGCCATTTTGCGAGACATTACGCCAGAGCGCCTCAAGGAAGCTGAAAAAGATCCGGATTTCCTTCGCCATTACGATGGGGTGATTAAAAGTTTTGATTATATGCTCGGCCTCAAAGACACTTGGGTCAAAAAAACGCACCCCAATCTTTCAGATCAAACCATTGCCTATTTTTCAGCAGAATTTGGTCTTCATAACTCCCTGCCCATTTATTCCGGCGGACTGGGAATTCTTGCCGGGGATCACTGCAAGGAAGCCAGTGAAATTGGCTTACCGCTCATCGGCATCGGCTTTTTATATCCACAAGGTTACTTTCATCAACGCATTCAGGCTGACGGCTGGCAGGAAGCGACCTATCGTCCACTCAATGTCAATCGTGTGGCCATTGAACCGGTCGTATTTCCTTCAAGCGGCAAACGGTTTATAGAAATCCCTGTGGGTCACCGGACGATCCGGATTGCAGCCTGGCAGGTGCGTGTGGGGCGTATCCGGCTTTTTTTGATGGATACCGATATTCCAGAAAATGAACCCTGGGACCGAGAGCTTTCGGCACGACTTTATGCAGGGGATGAAGACCTTCGGATTCGGCAGGAAATTGTCCTGGGTATTGGCGGCGTTCGCCTGCTTCGTGCATTAAATATTCATCCGGCGGTTTGGCATTGCAACGAAGGGCATACCGCCTTTCAGATGCTGGAACGGATCCGGGAAAAAGTAGCTCTTGGCGAAACCTTTGACTCTGCGGCGGCCGAGGTTCGAAAAAAGACTGTCTTTACAACGCATACACCCGTTCCGGCAGGACATGACGCCTTCCCGCCCTCACTCATCGAAAAATATTTCTCAAGTTACTGGCCTGAACTGGGGATAGACCAAAGCCAGTTTTGGGCATTGGGTCAACATAAAGAGACTTGGGGAGAAGCATTTAACATGACCGTGCTTGCCCTCCACCTGGCGGAGGGTAAAAATGCGGTAAGTGCGCAACATGGCATTGTCAGTCGAAGAATGTGGCAGCACCTTTGGCCGCTTTCCAAAGAAGACGATGTCCCCATTTCTTCAATTACCAACGGCATTCATGTACCTACCTGGATTTCACCTGAATTAATTCGTCTTTATCGACGGTACATCGCACCTGACTGGATCGAACGGCAGGATGATCCTGGACTTTGGCAGCGCGTGACAGATATCCCCGATCAAGAACTCTGGCACACCCGTCAACATATGAAACGGAAGCTCTTTAATTTTATCCGTGAACGGGCGCGAACATCGTGGACACAGGATCGGGCCGAAGCCGCCCAATTACTTGCAGCCGGCACTCTGCTCAACCCCGAAGCCCTGACCATCGGATACGCACGACGTTTCGCAGGATATAAACGGGCCACCCTGATTTTCCGCGATCTCGACCGGCTTAAACGCATTATTGGAAACCAGCGACGCCCCGTTCAAATCATCTTTGCAGGTAAGGCTCATCCGGCAGACGATATCGGAAAACACCTCTTGCAGGAAATCTACAACCTTGCTAAAGATGCCAAAATGGGCGGACGCATTGTCTTTGTTGAAAATTACGAAATGCATGTCGCCCATTACCTGGTGCAAGGGGTCGATGTCTGGCTCAATTCTCCACGCTCTCCACTCGAAGCCAGCGGAACCAGTGGCATGAAGGCCGCCTTAAATGGGGTGCCGCAACTCAGCATCCCGGATGGCTGGTGGCCAGAAGCCTACAATGGATCAAACGGCTGGGCCTTTGGGGGCGATACTTCTCTTTCCCCGGATGAAATGGATGCGGCCGATGTAGAAAATCTTTACGATATTCTCGAAAATGAGGTCATTCCACTCTATTATATGCGAGACTCCGACGATATTCCCCGCGGATGGACCGCTCTGATCAAAGAAACCATTCGTTCGATTGTGCCCACTTTTTCGATGCGGCGTGCTGTCAAAGAATACACCGAACAACTTTATGCCCCCGCCATCAATGGCAAAAAACCAGCGAGCGGACAATAAGTGGATCTGCAAGAAACCTTTCTTCGAAAAAAGACAGTCTTTAAGGGACGTTACCTTCAGGCCGAAGAGCAGGTGTTTCGTCAGCCCAACGGGAAAGAGGTGGTTCGGGAAATCGTCACGCCGCCGGATGCGGTGGGCATTCTGCCCATTGACGACGCCGGGCGGGTTCATCTCGTCCGTCAATATCGGCCCGCAATTCGAAAAATTACCCTTGAAATCCCCGCAGGGGTCATTGACGATGGCGAAAAACCCATTGAAACCGCCGCTCGGGAATGTCGCGAAGAAATCGGTTATCTCCCCAAGCAACTGGATTTTCTTTTTATGTACTATCATTCCGTCGGGTTTTCGACTGGAAAAATCGAGGTTTTTCTTGGCCAAAACCTGAGCGCATTTCCAGAACAGCACCTGGACGACAGCGAATTTATAGAGGCCGTCACACTTCCCTTTGAAGAAGCCTATCAACAGGCCATTACCGGAAAAATCATCGACAGCAAAACACTTCTCGCCTTCCTTTGGTACAAACAACGCGTCCACTCCCAATAAGTTCTCTTTGTTTTTAATCAATTATTATGGTAGTATTGCGCGAAATAAACGTTAATATTTAATAATATTACTACTATTTTACAATTAAAGAGTGCAAATGATGCCTTGTAAATTTTCTTCCATTTTGCTTGTCGGAGCGATAAGTGCATGGTTTTTATGCATGCCAAATCAAGGGATCGCACGCGAAACAACAGTCACGGACTCTATTGCACCGACGGACGACCTCAGCCTCCCCTTTGGTGCATTTGCCATTGGGAAAAAATCCCCTGAGCACCGCATTACCCTGACCAATACAGGGAACACATCACTGCCCCTGCCTCCCCTCACACTTACAGGGCCGGGAACGAACGCGTTTCGACTCAATCTGAATGCGGGCACAGCACCCTGCGGGAGTTTCACCAACCTTTCTGCTGGAGAAAGCTGTACCATCACACTCTCATTTATTCCAGATATGACCGGAATACGAACTGCTTTTTTAAATATCGGCACATCCGAAGAACAGATCGCCTTTCATGATCCTGCCACAAGCGGGATCAGTCTCTTCAGCCTCACCTCTAAAGTCGTGACGCCAGTGACCCTTCCGGCATCAGGGGTAGACGATTTTCCCACGTGGTCTCCCGGACGCGGGCAGATTGCTTTTCATCGCCAAATCAACGGCTTCAATTATATTTACAGAGTCAATGTAGATGGCACGGGAGAAACCTTTGTCACCCACAAAGCAACCGAACCCGACTGGGCTCCGGATGCTCAAAAAATTGTCATGCGTGACCTTCAGTTTGGCGGACTGAAAATATACGACCTCAGCCTCAACCAGATAAGTGCTGTCATTGGGAGCAGCGTCAGCGGAGAGTGGAACAACCCACACTGGTCGCCAGATAACCAGAAACTGGTCTTCCATCATGCCAGTATAAATATTCCCTTTCCTCATGACATCTTTACGATAAATGCAGATGGTTCAAGATCTCAACTTATCGCGAATAATGGGAAAACACCGACATGGTCACCCGCTGGTCAGAAGATCGCTTTTCATAACCTATCGACACAGGGCATCAGTCTTATTGATATCGGAGGGACTCCAACACTCTTAACAAATCCTGGAAGTGCAGAAGACACCTTCCCCACTTGGTCTCCAGATGAAGCACGCCTTGTCTTTCAGCGCACTACGAGCACTTCCCTGGTCAAAAATGAACTGATGATAATAGGCACCAACGGCTCCAGCGAAAGCCCTCTCACTCTCGCTTCAAATGGTGAAAAGGTCTCAGGGAAAACACCCTCATGGTCGCCTTCCACACAAACCGCCGTGACGCTCACCGGAACAGCGCTTGCTTCGAGCGCGAATAGTCCGCCTTCTGCACCTCAGCTTCTTTCTCCGACAAACGGTCAAACGGGCCTTGGAACGTCTGTCACTTTAAAATGGCTCACTTCGAGTGATCCCGACGGGGACACCCTGACATACGCGCTCCTCTTTTGTGAAACCGCACAATTTCAAAGCGACGACTGTCAGCCAACCCTCATCGCCAAGACTCAACAAAGCACACCGCCTTTTTCTGGAATGCGTTTTGCGGGAACAGGCATGCTTATCGTTGGTTTTTTATACGGATTGAATCGGAACACACATCAGAAAATCAAAACAAGGCGGTCTCTTTTTTTCATCTTCACGGCCTTTTTTTTCATCAGTGCCTGTGGGGGAAGTGGCGGAAGCAGCCCTAATTTTAGCGCGGGTGGTGAACAGGGCGGCACGGAAATTGCCCAAAACACAGGGCCGCTCAAACCGAATACAAGTTATCAATGGCAAATCACAGCCGACGACGGGAAAGGAGGAAAAGCCTCCAGTCTAATCTGGCGTTTTACGACTTAGAGACTAAAAACCTATTCTTCATCTGCCCGAAAATATCGGGCTTCCGGGTGATGAAAAACCATTGCGGAGACCGTGGCTTCGGGGTCCATCATATGCCCATCTGTCAAAGTGACCCCGATTTCTTTCGCCCCTTCTAAGAGGCGGAAGAGTTTTTCCTGATCGGAAAGGTCAGGGCAGGCCGGGTACCCAAAACTCACACGAATTCCCTGATATTTGTTTTTTAATACATCGCGAATGCTCATCTCTTTCGGATCGGGAAAACCCCAATCGGCCCTGATTTTTTGATGAAGCCATTCGGCAAAACCTTCGGCACCCTCTATCGCAAGCGCTTGCAACATATGAGATCGCAGGTATTCTCCCGCATCTTTCCATTCTCCTGATAATTGCCGAACACCCTGGCCGAGCGTCACGACAAAAAAAGCGACCGAGTCCATTTCATTAGAAGCCGTCTCACGGCAGTAATCAGACAGGCACAGGTAATCTCCACGCGACTGCCTCGGAAAAGTGAAGGTCTCCAGAACCTGACTCTGGTTTTTTGGATCATAAATCAACAGGTCGTCCCCGCGTGCACGACAGGGAAAATATTGATACACCCCTTGAGCCGACAGATGTCCTTTTGTCAAAATCTCGGACTTCATTGCCTCAACCGAATCAAGCAGCCGTTTTGCTTTGTCATCACCCTCTGCCAGCAGCCGTTCCAAATTGCCTTTGAGCCCAAGATGATTGCCGTAGAGCATTGAAGGATTGATGTATTCAAAGAGCTTTTCAAGGGGACCTTCCCGTATAAGGTGTGGTTCAAAATCGGGTGCTTTCGGAAGAGGTAAGTCTCGCCGGACGGGAGAAATGCCTGGGCCAGACTCTTTTTTTATCTCGGTCTTTTCTTTTTTCAAAAGTTCGGCCTCTGCGGCCTCATTGCCTTTTGTCACTTCAAGCTGAATTTTCGCAAGCAGTGCGCCGCGATCCGTTTCACTCGACAATTGGTTCGCAAGCGAGAGGCCATCCATTGCGTCTTTGGCGTAGAGCACCGGCCCCGAATATTCTGCGGCAATTTTCAAATTGGTAAAGCGTCGCGTGAGCGCCGCCCCGCCAACCAAAATCGGGAGCTCAATCCCCGAGGCTTTCAAATCTTTGGCTGTTGTGACCATTTGATGAGCAGATTTCACGAGCAGCCCCGAAAGCCCAATCATGTCAGGCTTATTCGTCCGCACAGCCTCCACCAAAACTTCCGGCGGCACTTTAATGCCCAGGTTCACGACATGAAACCCATTGTTTGAAAGAATGATCTCAACGAGGTTTTTCCCGATATCATGCACATCGCCTTTCACCGTCGCAAGAATCACTTTGCCCCGGCTGGCGCTTTCGTTTTTTTCCATAAAGGGCTCAAGATGTCCAACCGCCGCCTTCATCGCCTCGGCTGACTGGAGCACTTCGGCCACAATCAGTTCATTTTGATTAAAAAGACGGCCCACTTCGGCCATTCCCGTCATTAAAGGCCCGTTGATAATGTCCAGTGGCGCGCTTTCCTTCATTTTTAAATTGAGGTCGTCAATCAGACCTTCTTTAGATCCCTCGACGATGTACTGGGCCAGACGTTCATCCAGCGGCAGTCTCGGTTGATCCTTGGCAACGGCCTTCTTTTTAACCTTAAAATGAGCGGCGAAGGCCCCCACGGGATCATCTCCGCGCCAGAAAAGAAGGTTCTCCGAAAGTTCACGTTCAAATTTGGGAATGGATGGGTAGCGCTCCAGTTTTTCTGAATTCACAATGGCATAATCCAGGCCCGCCTTGACGCAGTGATACAAAAAAACCGCATTGAGTACTTCCCGCCCCGCAGGCGGCAAACCAAAAGAGACATTACTGATGCCAAGGATCGTTTTCACTTCCGGTAAAGCGTCCTTGATCAGCGTGATGCCTTCGATGGTTTCTTTGGCTGATCCAATATAATTGTCATCGCCCGTGCCCACAGGAAACACGAGCGGGTCAAAAATGATGTCTCGCGGAGCAATGCCGTATTTTTCTGTCAGCAAGGTATAGGATCGTTGCGCGATCTCTAACTTTCTTTGCCGCGTCACGCCCATGCCCTGATCCGGGTCTTCATCAATACAACCCACCACCACCGCGCCACCATAGGTTTTAAGGAGCGGTACGATCTCTTCAAAACGGCTTTCACCCTCTTCCAGATTGATCGAGTTGATAATGCATTTTCCCTGACAATGTTTGAGCGCAACTTCAGTCACTTCAGCATCCGTCGAATCGATCATGATGGGGGCTTTGACCTTTTTATTGAGCTCTTGAATAAAGACATCGATATCCGCCACTTCGTCCCGGTCCGGGTTTGCCATGCAGACATCAATCACCTGCGCACCAGTCTTGACCTGGGCTCGACCAATTTCTGCACCTTCTTCTATTTTTCCCGCAATAATCAGCTCTTTGAACTTTCGGCTTCCGATCACATTGGTGCGCTCTCCCACGATGATCGGTCGGTTTTCATCTTCGATCTGGAGAAATTCAATCCCTGAAACGGTGGTTCTGGAAACGGGCTTTGCAATCCGCGGCGGCTTGCCTTTGACCATTTTTGCAATCTCGGTGATGTGCGCCGGAGTGGTTCCGCAACAACCGCCAATGATATTAATCCACCCCTCGGCGACAAAACGGGCCAGCTTTTCCGAGAGTGAAGCAGGCGTTTCTTCATACTTTCCGTCTTCATTCGGAAGCCCCGCATTCGGATAAACACTCACCAAACAGGCCGCCATGCCTGCCAGAGAACGGATGTGGTCGGTCATAAACTCAGGCCCGGTCGCACAATTTAAACCAATGGACAAAATCGGGAAATGTTCGAGCGCGGCATATAGGGCTTCCACGCCCTGACCCGCCAGCATGGTGCCTGTCGGCTCAATGGTTGCAGAAATCATAACCGGAATCGCCGTGCCGAGCGCCTTCTGCGCCTTCATCACGCCAATCATTCCGGCCTTTAAATTCAAGGTATCTTGAGCGGTTTCAAGCAGAAGCAGATCCACCCCTCCCGCAATCAGACCCTTGGCTTGATTCGAAAAATTTTCAGACAAGGCATCAAAGGTGACCCCGCCGGTCACGGTGATGGCCTTCGTCGTTGGCCCCATCGAACCGGCCACAAATCGGGGACGATCTTTCGAGGCAAATTTTGCGGCAGCCGTCTTGGCGATTTCCGCCCCTCTTTTGTTGATCTCATAAACATGGGCTTCAAGGTCGTACTCTGCCAAAACAATCGCCGTGCCGCCAAAAGTGTTGGTCTCGACAATATCTGCGCCTGCTTCAAAGTAGACTTCATGAATGGACTGAATGACATCGGGACGTGTGATATTCAGGTTTTCGTTACATCCTTCAAGGGCCGCCCCGCCAAAATCTTCATCGCTCAGATTCTCAGCCTGAATCATCGTTCCCATTGCGCCGTCCATCACCAAAATGCGATCACGCAATATTTTTTGAATCTCTTCCATTTCGCCTCACATGCCTCCGGTTCAAAATGGCCTTATTGTATCAGAGGATAGGCCGCTCTGCACCTTTCCTTTTTGATCTTTCAATTTTTCACTGCTTGACATTCAAGGGAGGGGTCGATAAAATCCTGCCACATTCCCCAGTAGCTCAGTTGGCAGAGCAGACGGCTGTTAACCGTCTTGTCGCTGGTTCGAGTCCGGCCTGGGGAGCCAATTTATTCGAATGAGTATCCAGCTTGTCATGAAGGATCTTTATTCACGCAAAATTTTATTTCTTTTCATCGTCAGTTTCGCATTCTTTGGATGTGCCACTTTCGGGGAAGAGGTTCAACTTGGGGCAACACAAGAGGATGTTGAAAAAGCCTTGGGAAAAGCAGTCGGCTTTCATCGGCGCACAATGCCGAATAAAGAAACAAGGGAGATTTGGGTTTACCACGATCGGAGACCCAACATTAAAAATCACCTCTATCCTGACACACTCCTCATCGTATTTAGCAACGGGAAAGTCGTCGCGAAAAACCCAAACGATCCTTATGGCCCACTCAAATAAAGCGTTTTTTACACGATAATGCTTTCATACATATAAAATAATGGGCGGCGTACCCAAGTGGTTAAGGGAGCAGTCTGCAAAACTGTCATTCAGCGGTTCAACTCCGCTCGCCGCCTCCATTTTTCAATTTTTTTATTATCCAGTAAAACCTGTCGATCCTGACTAAACCACCTATTTTTCAGGAAGCGTGGTCACAAATTTTTCGCAGATCGACACCCATGCTAAAAGATCTTCATCCGATTCAAAGCCTTCGGGGTCTACATATAAAAATCCCTTCAAGGGCCGTCCGGTGAAGTCCATTTCGCGGGTGTGCGGATGTCTCAGCATTTCGGCATATTGATCAATCCCCACGCGGGCCATGAGGGTATCGTGCACAACCCCGCAGCACATGTGCCCCCGCAGCATGAAGGCAAGTCCGCCAAACATCTTTTTTTCAAGAATGTCATCGCGATCTATAAAAATTTCCCGCAGCCTTTCGGCAAGGCCCTCGTCATAAGGCATATTTTTATTCTGACTGATGTTGTGAAATTATGTTTTGCGGCTCTTTTTAAAGAACAATTCTAACGGGATTCAGTCTACTTTTAAAGCCTTTATCGCACAAGCTTAAAAACAACCGGAGGGGTCTTTGGACAGACAAGAAGAACACCTGGTCGAGAAATCAAACTAAAATAACGCGACCAGGCGACCTACAGCAATCGACTAAAGATTATTGATTGTATTTCTCAGCTTTAAAACCAGGGCCGCCTTGTTTGATTCTTTTAAAATATTGCCCCAAATCATCTCGCGAAGATAGGAATTGGTTCCAACTTTCTCGATGACGCGTGAAAGAAAATCATCATTTTCTCCAAGAGAAGTCATTTCTTTCAGGGATTGAATGAGTTCAGGTTCGAGATTGACTGAATAATCATCTACAAGTAGGTATGCAGGATAAACCGGATCGTGCCGTTTTTCAAATGTAATAGACATATGGATAAACTCCTTATAGATGGTGTACCCAAAACCCTGCCGGATCATGGGCTGAAAATACTACTGAACATGACTTGGTCATATTGAGTATATCAAGGAATCGTAAAGGAGCAAGGCGCTGAGGCCGGTGAAAATTCTAGAAGAGTTTGACTTTTTCTGAGGTCATAAAACCTAGGGCTTCACCTGCCCGGCCAGGCGGGCCGAGTAGGTGAAGACAAAAAAATGACCCTTTGAATCTTACCAGTCGGTTAATTGTAAACGCTGGGGAGCGCTGTTCATTGCGCCACTTTTTTTACGGGTTTTTATCGGGCTTCCTGATTGGTCAAACAGGTGAAAAAGAAGTTGTTGATTGGCAGGGTCAATATCGATCCGGCAAAAATTGTCGCATTGTGTAAAACCCCAGGCCGTGTAATCCATTGTCCCATTTCCTTCAGAAAGATCAAAGGTATCGCGATTTTTAGGATCACTGGAATCATGCACATAGTCTGCAGGGTTGCCATCTGCAAAAGGAAAGGGCCAATAAAAGGCCGATGAGGTTAAACAATAGGCCGTAATTTCATTCGATGGGCCACCGTTAAACGTCATTTTAGCCACATTTGAACAATGCACATCTCCACTTAAAAAAATGACGTTTTGAATGTGATGTTCAACAATACAGTCGAGTATCGCGCGACGGGTATTGGGAAACCCCGGCCACGAGTCACTGTCTTCCTTGTTCTTGAAACCTTCCCGGGTTGAGATTACGGTGTTCGGCACAAACACAGAAGAAGAAGCGATAAATTTCGGAGTATTCCCCCTGGCGGCCTGTTGGGCCTGAAGCCAATGAATCAGCCGTTCCAGTTGACCCGGCTCAGTCGGGTGTTGCGCAGGACGCCCCAAGAGATGGTTGTCATGCAGACCTTCCTGTTCATCCTGAAAACGCTGCGTCCGGGTATCCAGGACAAAAAAAGGATAGCCTTCGCAAAGAAAATCATAATAAAGCAGGGGCGTCTGGGGATTGTGCAATGCCTCCTGAACCGCTGAAAGCTTCTTTTTTTCGGGGAGGGGAACGCAGTTATCCCAGGATCGTGGGCCATGACTCCATTGATAACTCAAGTAGGCATCGATTGCGATGTTGAATAATACGCGTTTCTTCCGGTCTTTGTTTATCCGGTCTTGTGTCCAGTTGTCTTCTATTTCGTGATCATCCAGAGTCATGTAGGTGGGGATATGCCTCAAAAATTCGCGCATGTTTCTTGACCCGAAGGCGGTCGTGTAGCGCTCCTGAAATTCTTCATAGGTGTCGGCTAAACAAAGGGGGATTTTGTTAAACATATCTGCATAGATCTGATCCCCGATCATCAACGAGAAGCGAATATCTTTTCCATGATCACGCAACATCGGGCCAAAAACCCGGTCTGAGGCTTTACGCTTCCAAAGCAGTCCGGGGTACCGGCATGATCCCACTAAAAAACTGAGGCCCGTCTTTGGTTTTCCATTGGCTGCAGGAACAGAAAATGTTCTAAATTCAGCTTCGACGTAAGCGTCCGGCATTCGGTTAAGTACATCGACCCAATTTTTTGGATGAGGTAAACGTCCGACAAGCGTTTTATCGGGCACGTCATAATCATTGTCAAAGGCATCATCGACCGTCAAAGTCGATAAACGCACCTTGTATTGCGTTGCCGGGGTGAGGCGATAGGGCACTGCCTCTGCCCCGCCCTGTGCGGCCTTGAATAGACCGATTTCCGTCCCCAAAGTAAAAATCCCGGTCCGATTGTGCCCACGATGAAGCCGAAAATAAGCCAAAGAATCCGGATCAACGGTATTGTCCTGTTTCACGACTCCGATCACCCCCAAGGTACGTCGGACTTCGGATTCTTTTTCGACCGCATTATCCGGATTGGACGCTGCAATCCAGAGGCGGCACGATTCATGTGTCGTATGGCCTACAATCGGCCCAAGGCTCGGTTTTCTTAAACTACTCATATGTTTCCTCCAAAATAAATATGTTTAGCCATAAACCTGAAATGGGGATGTCACCTCTGCCCTTATGCAAACTTTTCGATCAAAGTCAGCACCACACCTCCGAATTTTTCTGCATTTAGAACCAAATGATTGACCCTGGTATTTCTTTCATCCGCCGACTTCACAATTTGCATTAACTCCGAAAGCTTTTTAACATCGGCAGGGTCTGGGAACAGCGATTGAACTTCGTCGTCTGTCATACGCGTAAGGGACGAAATTTTTGAAGCAAGCTTTGCATCGGTTCGATCGCCACTCTCTTTGATAATGTCGTCCAATTCACGGTCCAATGCGTTCCAATCAACCGGCATGTTTCCTCCTTTTTTAACCTTTGCTTTCCCTAATGTTTGTCCCGAAGTTCCTGGAGTGTTTTAATATATTTTTTAGCCGACTTTACCCGATCAGGCATGTCCGCTGCCACGTTCAAAAGTCCGGATACAGCATCATCCGTTTTTGAAAGAATCTGTCCGAGCTTTTCGTCAGACAATCCTGCCTTTTCAATATACCGAGTCCGGTTGGCTTCTACTTTAGCGGCAGAAAGCAAAAAGCTCGTAATGCTGTTATTGATCGCTTTCGCCTCTGTAAACTCTTTTCTAAGCTGGTTTTCGACAACATCTTCAAGCTCATCCAGCGGCGCAATCAATTCGACTCGTTTCGCATTGATCTTTTCCTGAAGTTTGGGGCCAATTTTGATAATAAAGTCCAAGCGCGCCTTTTCGTCCTTTTCAGAAACAATGGTCTGCCACGCCCTCGCAATCGTTGGGTGGGAAAAAAATTCAGCTGCAAAATGAGGCACCCATTCCTTTTGGATAAACTGGTCTACAGCATTCCGCTTTTCATCAAAAAAACGATGTAGCAACGTAAGATGCGCTTCTTCAATCCGCCCGATCTTCTCTCCAAGCTCCGCCGATAAACGAGGGGCTTCCGAGGGAATCGTGGCGCAGCCCAGCATCAAAACACTTGTTAAAAAAAATCCGGTGACCCTGTACATGATTCTTCTCATTTATTAACGTCCTGTTCCATTTTTAAAACCAAAGAACATGATGATCGCGAGGATAAAACCCTTTAAAATCCACTAACCATACTTGAAGACGACCACATCATCTGCACACATAATCATGACACATAGTCGGAAAGGAGATGACACTTTGAAGAGATGATTTGGCAAAGATATACAGAATATGCATCTAAATTGCAAGAAGCCCCCCTAAACCCCCAGAACCTTAAAACAAACCCCACCTTCGTTCGTCTTCTTTTTCACATTTTTTCAAGCCCAAAGAAGAACGACAAATTCCATATTTTTTGTTGACAAGCTTCTCGAATTGGTTATGATTATGGTTATCGTGCATTTATAGAGGGCGATCAAAAAAACATCGACCCTTCACCTCTTACATTTATTGGGATATCACTGTGCATTTTCATCTAACCTTTCGACGTTTACTTTCCCTGACAGTCTTCATTAGCCTGTTCATGCCCCTTAAACCACATGCGTCTCTCTCTGTGTGGGGCTTTGAAGATTCCACGCCTGAGAAGACATCAAGCAAAAATGCACAGGAAAAACCCGCGTTGGAAACAGCTGGCAATTCAGCAAAAATCGGGTCTGCTCCAATATGGATTGAAACCACACATGATCGGACCACAGACGAAACAAATCGCGCTGACCCGTTCACATCCCTAACTGAATTCGATACGACAGATGAAGGAAGCAGCGGTGGGCTGGACCCACTTTCTGACACATCCGAACTTGAGACAACAGAACTCAAAGAAGAAGCCGTAAAAGAACTCACACCCAGCGAAATTGAAGAAGCCGCACTTTCCAATGATCCATCAGAACTCACAGACGAAGCACTTTCAGACTTGATTCAAGAAGGTGAAGACAATACAGCGACTCCGCCTGCTTTAAACGAGATCCCCTCAGAAATAACTTATGACATGCCGGTGGCTCCGGATAATGAACATGTCAAAAAATATATCTCCCTCTTTCAAAATCGCCTACGCCCAAACTTTGAAAAATGGTTGTCACGTTCCGGCCGCTATACAGAAATGATTCAGAGGACGCTGCGAGAAAACAATCTTCCCGAAGACTTGCTCTATCTCGCTCTGATTGAAAGCGGTTTTAGTCCACATGCCTATTCACGATCAAAAGCGAGCGGCGTGTGGCAATTCATGAAAGGCACAGGGAAACGATATGGACTGCGTATTGATCAATGGATTGACGAACGACGTGATCCGGTAAAATCAACCCAGGCCGCAGCAAGATATCTGACCGAGCTTTACAACATGTTTGGTTCCTGGCCTTTAGCACTCGCCGCTTACAACGCAGGAGAAGGGCGTGTTTCACGCACCATCATCCGGGTCAGGACGCGGGACTTTTGGACCTTGAGAGAATCAAGGCATTTGCATCCTGAAACCAGAAATTACGTCCCGAAATTCATGGCGGCGACTATTATGAGCAAAGCCCCTGAGCGTTATGGTTTTTCCATTGAATATGAAGCGCCTTGGGAATACGAGGAAGTTGAGATTCAGAGTGCGACTTATCTGAGCGCGATTGCAAAATATGCAGGTATTTCCGTCAAAGAGCTCAAAAACTATAATCCGGAGCTCAAACAAAACATCACACCGCCCCGTGCACCAGGCTACAAAATTAAATTGCCTCCCGGTACAAAAGAAGCCTTTTTATCGGCCTATTCTCCAGATAAAGAAGAGCAGATTTTTATCGGTCGCACCTTCAAACATCGTGTCCGAAGAGGGGAAAACATCTCGTCTATTGCCGCACGATACGGGGTCAGTGCCCACATGCTGATGGACACCAATAACCTGAGTAGAAAAAGCATTATTCGGGTCGGGCAAACCATTTTAGTTCACGAAAGCCCAATCGTTTCCGGCAACAAACACCGGATTCGAAGAGGCGAGTCCATTAGTACCATTGCTTCAAAGTATCGGGTTTCAATCCGAAAACTCCTTGATGCCAATGACCTCAGCAAAAGAAGTGTGATTCGGGCAGGGGATACACTTACAATCCCTTCCTCATCACACACGAAAAGATCCAAAACGGTTCACAACACCCCCAAACGCCATCGAATTCGCTCCGGGGAATCCATCAGCACCATCGCACAAAAATATGCCATTCGCATTAAAGATCTCCTGAACGCAAACCAACTGACAAAGCAGAGTGTCATTCGAGCCGGGCATACCCTCATCATCCCTTAAAACCCCTTATTTTAAAGAACTTTCAAGGTTTAAATCCGGCTTAAACTGGCTTGTTTCTGTAAGAGAGACTAAGCAGGAAAACATCTGGCAGACCCATCCAGCCTAAGCCAATATGCACATCAAACACATCGGCTTAGGCTAATCTGATGAACCTAGTGTAGTGTCCTAAACTAGTTGGAGTTTATCTAGGGTTGCACGGGCACGATCAACTTTTGTCAATATTTCTTCAGCAGATTTGGTCCATACGAAGGGTGCCGGATCATCATTATGCTTTTCGATATAACGAAGGAT
>JAJDBT010000040.1 GCA_029261215.1 Nitrospirota bacterium
TGCCAACAAGACTATTCGTGAACGCTCTATGAGTCTAATCGGAGTTCTCCGGCTTCTAACATTTTTCTTTAACTGTTGTTGCTCTTCCAATGACAATGAAATCTTGGCTGCGACTTTCATTCCGACTCTCTCATTTATAATGGTTGTTCGGTATAATAACATCAACCACCATAATAGTCTATCAGTTTAGGACACTACATTAGTTGAAATTGAGAAATGACCTCCGAGTCCGTATTGTAGGTAAGAGCAATCAGCGAAACCGCAAAACAGACAAAATAATCCCCGGAGCGCAACCGAAAATCATAGAGAAAAAAGAAAGAAGAAGCAATGCGCTTACACGAGTTGAAGCCGCAATGAAGGAGATCAATGGGAGCGATGATATTGGAAGTCGGCTTGCCTTGATCCAGCAACTGATTCCGATAGGCTTGATGGCCGTCGAAGAAGTCCTTCAAGCAGAGGTTATGGAATTGGCGGGTATTCGTTACCATCGGGATGAGAATTCAAATAAGCCTTGGGGTTCGAACATCGGGTCAGTCCACGTAGGCTATCAAAAACACAACATTCGGGTTTCCAGGGACGCAATGAAGCGAGCAAAGAAGAGGTGCCCTTGAGTCGTTATCAAGCCTTACAGTCAGATGAAGGGGTCGATGATCAAACGTCGGCACAGGTGATCAACGGGATCAGTCATCGGAAATTTGAGAAAGCAGCGATGCAGATCCCGAGCACCTTCGGCATTCAAAAAAGCAGTGTTTCCCGAAAGTTGATTAAAGCCTCCGCCAAGAAATTGAAGGCCTTTCAAGATCGAGTCCTCACTGAGAAAAGTCAAAGGCTACAGGCTTCTTCCTCTACTGAAAAGCAATATGGAGAAATTTACACAAGATAAAAAGCAATCAAAAGCAGCATAGATCATCGTTCAATTTTCAACTAACTTTGGGACTGACTCTTTAAATTCTTTGCGAATCACTTGATATTATTCCTGAAAGGATATTTCCTTGACATCCTATTTTGTATCCCATATATTTCGGATTAGGGATACGGTGATCGACGATCCCTTTTCCACTCCACCGACAAACATATCCATTTTAAAGTAACCCGGAAAACAGGAATAGGAGAGCACCTATGAAAAAATTAGTGACACTGGTTGCCTTGGGTCTCACATTGGTTTTTGCTTCAAACGGATTCGCAGCAGGGTACGGGGCGGCAGGCTGCGGTTTTGGAGGAGAACTTATTAAGGAAAACAAAATTCTTCACCAGATCGGCGCGGCAATTCTGAATAGTCTTCTCGGTAATCAAACCTTCGGAATGACTTCTGGTACTTCTGGCTGCGGTAAAAGTGGACTTGTCTTAGCAGAAAACGAACAGGAAAAGTTTGTCGCAAACAATTACAATAACATTGAAAAAGAAATGGCATTCGGTAAGGGAGAAAACCTGACAACATTAGCCACCCTTTTGGGTTGTTCCTCAGATCAGGTTCAAAATTTCGGATCTTTCACCCAATCTCACTATCCCTCCATTTTTAAAACAGGAGAAACAACACCTACTGAAATGTTGGTTGCATTAAAAAAGGGATTGTCACTTGAACCAGGGCTCGCATCATCCTGCCAAAAAATCTAGTGAAGAATTCTGAAAACAGAGCGGATAAAACTATTTAGGAGGAGATTATGAAAAAGTACCTTATCGTAGTTATGGGAATGGTGTTTTTTTCCTCGCCTGTATTTGCCGCAGGCTATGGGGAAGCCGGTTGCGGCCTTGGTTCCTTAATTTTTGGGGATTCACCTGGCCCAGTACAAATTTTTGCCGCAACAACGAATGCATCGTCATATAGTCAGTTGTTTGGCATCACATCAGGCACTTCAAATTGTGATGCCAGTGGTATCATTCTTGCCGAAAAAGAAGGGGATCTCTTTGTGGCGAGTAACTTTGATCACCTCGAAAAAGAAATGGCAATTGGAGAAGGAGAGCATGTTTCCACGCTTGCGGGTATTTTAGGTTGTCCTTCTGACAGAGGTGCCCAATTTGCTTCCTATGCCCAGAACAACTATCAAGTAATCTTTGCAAGTGACCAAACAACACCAGAAGAAGCGTTACAGGCAGTCCGAACAGGAATGGCTCAGGATCCAGAGCTTTCCGCCTCCTGTATTCATTAACACACCATTATCAATAGTCGGGGGGATGTGGTTTCTACGCTTAATTGTAGTGGAAACGATCCCCCCCTTTTTTTACCCTGTTCTTCCTAAAGGTTTGAGGTTTGATTCCCAAACTGCCTTACTCTTCTAAAAAGTTCTTCACCCTTATTCGCTTAAAATACAAGGTTGCACTTTACGGCCTAGCCACAAATCTGGTGCTTTTCATTGTTGCAGCTCTTCCTTTTTTCAATGACTCCCCCCTCTATGCTCAACCAGCCGGTGAAAATTATATCAATCGCCTTATCAAGGTCGCCGGTGAAAAACAATTACACAAGGAGCGGATGTGGCACCTGTTGCTTCACTATCGAGAAAACTTCCTCGGAAACACAACAGGCCAGGAAGATGGCCCGGCCTTTTATAATGCGCCTGACGGAAAAACCAATCCCGAAACCGAACTCGCTATGACCTTGCGACAATTCTTTCAACTACCAGAAACCCTGAATCAAGGAGTAGAACATCCACAATGTATTTTTCCCGCGCGGTACAAGTGGCTAAAAAAAGAATTATCTTTCGACCCCCTACTGCTTCCAGAGGTCCGATGCCAACGGCTAGAAAGCTGGTTAATCAATTTGTCTCCGGAAAAAATTACCCTGGTCTTTTCTTCATTTTATATGAACAACCCGGCATCGATGTTTGGTCATACCCTATTACGCATTGACAAAAAACGTGAAGAGGGGCCTCAAAAACTCCTGAATTACGGGGTTAACTATGCAGCAACACTCGATACAGACAATGCTCTGCTTTATGTGTTCAAAGGACTCTTTGGGCTTTTCAAGGGTGAGTTCGCCCTTTTTCCTTATTACGTCAAAGTGCAAACATATAACAATCTGGAAAGCCGCGATCTATGGGAATACGAACTCAATTTCACCGACGATCAAATGGACATGTTCTTACGCCATTTATGGGAGTTGGGGGGCAATTATTTTGATTATTATTATTTTCAGGAAAACTGCTCCTATCATATTTTGTCCTTGCTGGAAGTTGCTAACCCGGAGCTTCATTTAACGGATCAATTTTTCTTTCATGTCATTCCTTCGGATACAGTAAAAGCCCTCACCCCTTACAGCAAGCTAATTGCCAATAAGGTGTACCGGCCTTCTCTTTTAAGCCAAATGGCCCATAAAAGAACTCAAATGAACGATCATCAAGAGGCTCTCCTTCAAGAACTCATCAAAGATCCTTCGTCACTCAAATCGGAGATATTTCAAAAGCTCAGTACCTCAGAAAAGGCATTGATTCTCGACGCCTTTCTCGACTACGCACAATATAAAAATATGCAGAATAAAAATGAAGACAAGCCCTCAGAGCTGATCAAAAACCGTGCAGTACTCATTGAAAGAAGCAAACTGGGGGTCCGGACAGAAGAAGGCGTTCAAACCGAATACTCGACCCGGCCTGAACTCGGCCACGGAAGTGATCGCCTCAAAATCGGTTTTGGTCAGCACGAAGGAGAGACCTTCGAAGAAATCGCTTATCGTCCTGCCTACCACGACCTGCTTGCAAAAGATACCGGATTTGGGAAAGGCTCCCAAATTCTTTTTCTCGACATCACGGCCCGCTATTACAGCGACATTGATGAATTTAAACTTGATCGCCTCCAACTCATCGACATTGTTTCGCTCACCCCCTATGATCCGCTTTTCAAGAAAAAATCATGGCGGTTTGCCATTGGGATCGATACAGTAAAAGATCTCGATTGCAATTTCTGTAATAGCTTTAAAACAAGTTATGGCTTCGGCCTCACCTATAAGAAATCCTATTTTTCGCCATTCACTTTGTACGGATTGCTGAACATTGAACTAGAGGTCTCAAACGATCTAAAAAGAGATTACCGCGCCGGTGGCGGCGGCACACTCGGCCTATTCCATGACTTTACAGAAAATTGGCGGATTCAACTCTTAGGAAGTTATCTCGACTTTCCTCTCGGGCATGATTCTGATTATTATAAAATTGCGGTCAACCAGCGCTATGCGGTTTCCCAAAACAGTGATATACGCATCGAACTGAACCAAATCGAAAATCGGGAGGAATGGCTCTTTTCTATCAATGCCTATTTTTGAATACTATGCCGATCAACATCACCATTTATAAAAAATGCCTCGAAACAATTCCGACAGTCCTTTGTGTCTTTTTTTCCCTTTTCCTCTTTTCCTGTGTAAAAACCACCCCAATTCGGAAAGTCACTTTAGGTCAGCCTCAAATCCAGATCTCCGGGTTCTCAGAAGAACAATCCCAAGTGATAAAAAAAACGTTTTTGCAATTAAAATCGCTGGCCCCAGGTCGTTTGAAAATTAAGAAAGAAACGTATAAACGCCTAAGCCGCTTTGATTCTTTGTTTGGGTTTCCTTTTGGTGGAGAACAACTGAACAACTGGGTCTCACAAAAAATTAAGACCCTTTCATACGGAAATACCTGGACGGTCGCGATTAATCAAAACCAAGAGACGCTTGTCATCGGCGATCAATTCTTCACTCAATTAACGGATTTAGAACGGCTGTACCTTTTGATCCACGAAGCACGCCATTCCGACGGAGACGGCTTTAAGCACATCAAATGCCCAAATGGATTTCCCTTTGTCTCTTCAGGACAGCCCGAAATGGATCTCGAAAATATCTTTGCCTGTGATGCGGTCAAGGACGGTGCTTACGCCTTTCAATCAGCCTTTTTATTCGAACTTTTTGCGTATGGTTTGTTTGAGCAACGGGAAGTGGGGTTGGTGTATAATAGCTCTGTTTCCAGAATCATCAAATAGTCGCAGTATTAAAGAAAACTCAATCGCAAGGATTAAGATCGGCATCAAAACAAAAAAAAGCCCCCGGCAATCTTAATGCCGGGGGCTTTTTAGACGCTCTTTGCTAATGTTTTTATTTATTTGTTTCGAGAATTCTGCCCTTGTGCGGTTGCACCGGTCGGGCATTCTCGTGAACGATCGCTCTAAACTGCGCCATTTCCTTTTTGGCGCCCTCTTCTTTGTGTCCACCCGCAGCATCATGATCTCCGGACGCAAATATGTATCCCGCAAAGGGTGCCACGACAAAAAACAATCCAACAACAACAGCTTTTGAAATTTTTGTTCCCAAAATCTCCTACTTTTTGAACTTCAATGTAAGCTTTTGGTGTAGACTCAAATAAAACCTGAAAAACAAAATCATTCTTCTATCCAAAACAGCCATTACGCCTGACAAAGCGCCTCAAGATCCTTTGGCACCAATTCTGTCAGATCATCCACCACACGATCGGCCTTGCCCACCAGCATTTCTCGCGGATAAGAACTCGTCACCGCAAGGCACCGCATCCCTGCCGAACGGGCCGCCTCCACACCGTGCAAGGAGTCCTCAATCACAACACATTCGGAAGGTTCAATCGCAGATCCTTCCCGAAGTAATGCATTCAACTTCGCTAAAGCGGTTAAAAAGGATTCGGGGTGCGGCTTACCCTGCCGGACATCCTGCGCACTGACAATCACGGGAAATGCAGATCGAACCCCCCCTTTATCGAGTGCGAACTTAATTTCTCCCCGAAAAGCCCCGGATGCGACCGCCAGATGATAAACGCCTTGGGCCGCTTTAATAAAATCAACCACACCCGGGTAAAGGTAAAGTTCCTCCCCAGACAGCTTTTTATACACCGGCATCTTTTGAAGAATCAGTCGTTTCAGAATCTTGTTATCGACAGGACGATCGTGTTTCGCCAAGATTGTTTCAAACAAGCCTTTGTCATCCAGCGCCAAATATTTTTCATAATATTCTTGCCGAGTCAGCACAATCCCTTCCGCTTTCAGAACAACCTGAAAGGCCTTTAGGTGATGTGGCTCACTATCGACAATCACACCGTCACAATCAAAAATAATGGCTTTTAACATGAGACTTTTCCTGAATGAGTCATTGAGCCTAATGGGATTTAAAAAAAATCGCAAGAAAAATATCAGACCCCTTGAAAGTGTCTCTGATTCGGGATAGATTGATCACGCAGCCTGAGCACACATCATGTGGACCCTTTTAATCCTGTCACTTTTAATTTTCTCGCCGATAGAGGCTCAAGACGCCCCGCTATTTTCCCTGGAAGTGCTTTTTGATGGCGTGCCTGTCGAAGGAGGAGGCTGGGTCATTACAGTCACCCTCGAAACGGAAACTGATCTCAAAGAAGCCAAACTTGAAATCCATACGCCGGAGGGGCTTCGGATCAATTCGGGAGAAGAGAAGTGGCAGGGGCCGCTTGACGCGGGCAATGAAATTGTCCTGGAATTGGCTTTAACTTTAACCCGTGCGTTTCCCCAAGAAATCACAGTCGAAGCCTCTGCAACAACAAAAAACGGCCAGCACTTAAAAAAAACCGTGCGGAGAAAAACCCCAGAAGTATCTAATTAAACCAGCCAATACACGTCCTTTTTTCTTCATCGCTCATGAAGGTTTTTCGGGCATATTTTTCAGGCAGGTTGAGCAGGGCTAACTTATCCTGCCATAGCGGATTGTAAGGCATCAGTGTTGCTCCGGAAATGGACAGCGATTTCAAAAAATCTGAAATACCCGAAAGGTTTTCCGGGCGATCTGTGATTCCGGGAATCAGGGGGATACGCGGAACAACATCCACATCTCTCTCGTTTGCCAATTGCCTGAAATTCTCCAAGATCAAGCGGTTGGATTGTCCGGTGTAGCGAATGCTTTGTGCTTCATCAATCAGTTTCAAATCAAAATAGATCAAATCAAGATAGGGCAGTATTAATTTCCTGAAGTTCGCATAATTAAAAAAACCACAGGTTTCGATGGCGGTGTGAATCCCTTTTTTCTTGAGGGTCTTAAGCA
The DNA here is from genome assembly GCA_029261215.1 of Nitrospirota bacterium. Lineage (GTDB taxonomy): Bacteria > Nitrospirota > Nitrospiria > SBBL01 > JAADHI01 > JAADHI01. The sequence continues at coordinate 6,989 of JAJDBT010000040.1, forward strand.
AGGCATGGGCAAAAGGCATTTGGGCCGTGACCTCTCCCCCCGACAAAGTCACACCACCCCCGCTTGATTTGTAAAAAGGCGCGTCAATTGAAATCCGATAGAGCAATTCACTCAATGTGATGAAATAACCCACGGGCGTCAGCGCCTGTGTGGGGCAGACCTCAAAACATGCCCCGCAGCGAATACAATGATCGAAGTCCACCTGAAGCGTGTTATGAAACGACAGACAAGCCACTTCACACTGAGAAATACAGGCCAGGCCGCACACGGAGGGGTCGCACCGTTTGGCCTGAAATGACAGCTCCAGCCGCTTGTTTTGGCCTTCCGGATTCTGGCACCAATGGCAAGACAAGGGACAACCCTTTAAAAAAACAGTCGTGCGAATGCCTGGCCCGTCTTCGCTGCAATCCCGTTTAATATCAAAAATAAGTGCTTGTAGCTCCAATGTTCACATCCAGATTAAAGGATAAGGCGGGCTTTAAGCCTGCCTTCACACATCACGATAAACCTAAGGCCGCTTCGGTCTCGGCCGCAATCGCGCCCAGTTTAAACAGATGCCCGACATTGCCCGTAAGCTGCACCACATTGTCCAGCAGTAAACCGACGATATCCACATCCGTACTTCCAATCAGCCCTAAAATGGCGGCATTGTCCTTAAAGCGGATGACCAGATCAACTTTACCGGGAGTCTCTTCCAGACGCTGCGCCCGTGCTTCATCCAGTATTTTGGTGGAAACAACGGACATGGGATTGAGACAGCAGCCAAAGGGCGTATCGACAAACAACTCTTCCGGTTTGGGGCAAAAGGACAAGTAAACATTCATGTTGTCTCCCGCCTTTCGTGTGCGTAAAAGAAACTTGCCCTGATAATATCGCTCGCCCCCCGGTGAGTTCGGATCGGTAAAGACAAAATGATCTCGGAAAAATTGGAGGGCTTTCTCTGATCGTGCTTTGTCCAGTAGACTGTCGCGCATCACATAAGCAAAACCCAGCTTTAAGAGCAAGGCCATGCCACTCGCGATCATCGTGCCCCCGGCGGCTTCCATGGCTTCCGGAATATCAGCCGACTTAAGCCCGCGACGCATCACACCATGAATTTTTTTATTCAAACAGGGAAACGCTGCATGCATGACAAACCTCCTTCAATTAGCCTTAGATCGCTGCCAGTGTGTGCTGCTCCACTCCGGAATCCAGTGCAAAATTAGACCGGTCGATAATTTCCTGCCGCATTTGCGGACTCAATGAAACAAAGTAGGCCGAGTACCCGGCCACACGGATCATCAGATCTTTGTAAGGAAGCAGCGCCAGCGCTTCCACCTCGCCCGCCCCGTTTTGGCTCGCCGCCGTTGCCGCCTCGTGCGCCGCAACCAACTCCTTGATCGAAGACACACAGAGCTGAACCAACACGCCGTCATGATCCAGAAACACCTTCATGTATTTGGAAAATAGTTCCGTGTCTTCTGAAAAATGCGTCGGCCCCCGCGTCGTCAAGCTCAGATTGTAGGTGTAGCCATTTTGCACCGTATCCCCATCGACCTCGGCCACGGATAAGATATGATCCAGTATCATTACCGGCTCTCCGTTCCGTTTGACAATGCCGGGACAGGGCGTAATCCCGCTCGCAAAGGGCATCCGTGATTTTCTCCCGTTTGGTGTTGCCTGGGTTAACATTCCAAAACCCGCGTGATTTGTCATACTCCAATATCCTGGTAAATAACGCCCGCCGCGATGGGTCCGGTATGGATAAAACACGTCCTGAATCATTTCCGTGATTAAATGTGTATAACGGACGGCCAAGGTATTGTCATAGGTGCCGCCGGGGGTTTGATCCACCCCGGCTCCATATTTTGGGGCCAGACGAATCTCTTCGATGATCTGCTTCAAGCGCTTCGGGCTCAATTTTGGGAGGGACGCCATTTCTTTTTCCCGGCTGAATAGGGATTTCAATAAATGGAGCCATCGCAGCCAGAACGGTCGAGGACGTTCATCTGGCGCGCCGTCCGGCTCGAAATTGGTCTCAAGCGCCGCGAGCAATTCAAGGGCCTTGATTTTTCCACCAAAAACCAGCTGGTCGATCACGCAAAAAGAATCGATGATGTCGGCCAAACCGATGATCGCAACACCCGCCGAATTATACTTGGCCCCACCCGCCGCCACATCACGGAATTTCGCGTTCCTCGAATCCGGCGTATTCGTCGGCCCGGTGAACAGCCCCGAAAGCAAGGGAGAGGGCCGCACCGCTTCCATCGCCCGACCAAGATAGTTATTACACTGCACGGCATGACGCGCCATCTCGTCCAATTGAAAACGGAAGGCAGCGATAAATTCCGTCATATTTTTCATTTGAGTGAGCGGTTTGGTCGTATAGGAGGCTTCGTCATAGAATAGATTGGGGTCATCTTTCCCGACGCCGTCACTCCGGTGCTTGCCTCCAAAAACTGCAAGCTCCAAAACAGCGGGCAGCACAAAAAGCGTAGAACCGGTGTTGCCATAATGTTTGCCCGCCGAATTTTCCTCAATACACCCAATCGAGGCATAATCATAGGCGTCCGCAAGCGCTTCTTCTTCACCCACTTCCTCGTGCGCGGCATAATATTGAGACATCGCATGTACGACCGGGACATCCCCGTGAAGCGCCGGCGTGGCGCGCGTGAGAATGTTGACCTGGCTGATACGTTTTAAATAAGAATCATATTCGCCTTCGGGCAGGGCATTTCCCGCCGCATCGCGATGATGCACGGCCTTGTGATACCGGGCATGAACATTTGGGTCTCGGATGCTTAACAGCTCCGTCGCTTTGAGAATGACATAGGTCATGTCATTCACGGCGTTCTTGACTACCCCGTTTTCATATATCGTGCCCCCTACCGTTAGGGCCTGATTTGAACCGCTCCCTGCAAAAAGGGTTTCAGAGCCTTCGGTGGAAAGCGGGACATGATCCGAGCAGCGCAGAAAAAAGTGGCAGACCTGCTCCACGGCGCGCTCTGTGTAGGTCGCTCTTTCTTCATCACTCGAAAGTTTTTCCCAATCGTTGAGATAAAAACGGTTCAGCAATTGATCAAGCCGTCCGATGGACAAACCAAAATTGGTGTTTTCCTGGAGCAAAAGGTGGTAACAGATCCAGATACTGCACAAGGCTTCGTGCAAAGTCTCCGCCGGTTTGGCGGGGACTTTGCGGCAGATCGCCGCCAGTTCAGGATTGCCCACTTTTTGTGCAGCTTCCGCCAGATGCTCGGCATAGATCTTCGCCCCTTCAAAAACACTTTTTACGCCGTTTAGAAATTCAATTTCAGATGCTTTTTCAGGAGACAGACTGGAAAGATCATAGTCGATTCGCGCCATCAACTGATCGATGCCATGGGTCAGCAAACGCTCGAAGTCTGGCACCGTGTGGGAAACGCAGGTCGCTTTGTCGGAGAGATAAAACGCGACCCGCTCCATCAGCTCCTGGCATTTCGGAGTTTGTCCCGCCTTTTTTTTGAGGGGTGGATCGATCGAAGGCCCGCTGCCGGAGCGTCCGCCATCCACCGTGTCCCGGCCATCGTTTAAATAGGCCTGGGTATCATAATCGCTGTAGCGGGCAAATTCCTGTACCGGCGGGTGATTCAACCAAAAGGGAAAAATTTCTTTATTCAGCCGCTCCGCGACTTCGGGACGAATGTTAAAAGGATTTTGCGCTCGCCGGGAAACCGATTTTAACTCCGGCCAAATGCAGTAGCCGATGGTATCGACATAAACGACCGGCCCGACAAAACTCGTGGTGGTTTGTCCGGGCAATAAATCCGTCGCTCTCACCAGGGGCGTTTTGTTTGAAAAAATATAATGCAGCGCCTTCGCACGTCGCGTATACGGACTTAGTTTTTCTGTCTCCGGACGGCGCATAAATTCGGTCATCAAACGCGGCAGCTCATCACAGATTTCGGGCGTGCCATCAGGCAAAAAAAGGCGGTCTCGCCATGCCTTCACCACAGGAAAATGATCCAGTTGAATATGGCTTAAAGCGAGGTCGTTCAGGGTTTTCACCTGGTCAAAGTTTTCGTTGGGGATGGGAAATGGGGAAAAAGATTGCGCATCACGGAAATCGGTTTGAACCGGCGTTCTAAAATCCACATGGATACCGCCCGAACTTTGTGCATGACGACTCATAACATGCCCTCCATTATTATCCTGTATTAAAAACCAAACACTTCTTTAAGTGCAGCATCATGCGTCTCGCCTTTCCAGGTATCGAGACCGATGGCCAGACGATGCCGTTGCCAATCATCATCCAGGAGCAAAAAGTAGCCAAAAAGCTGATATTGATAATCTTCTGGGTCCACCGATGAATGAAAGGGCACATGAAGCGCGGTTGCATAAATCAGCTGCCCCAGGAACAAACCGTCGGCGATTTCAAGCAATTCGTCGAGGCAATAGCCGATGGGCACCGGGCCGCCGATCATCGGATAACGATAGTGAAACTGAAATACCCGCTTTTTATGCGTTCCGTGGCGGTTGATGGAAAGGATCGATCTTTGATCCGAAGCCCCTAAAAAGACATAACCCTGCCGGACAAAGGGCGAAGGCCCTGCCTCCGCAATCGCCAGTAAGGAGGGGTCGGGCTCCTGATAGTTCATGTCCGCAATCCGCATCATGGCATCCATCGATAAAACGCGTTTGTCCTGAAGGTTTTTGCCCATCACCCAATGCTGATCGGCCTGCTTCTTCCAATAGGTTTTGTCCTCATCTGTCATCCCCTGATCCCATCTCCCATTTTTCAGATACGGCGAAAAACGCCCTGTGTCGGACCAGTAATGGTGTTGATTTTTTTTCACCAGGTCATAATGAGGCGCGCTCGCCAAATGGTTTTTCAGCTCCCGAACACGGTCCGGGTAGCGGGCTTCAAGGTCGTCACTTTCATCCAGCAGCATGCTCAATTTTCGTCCGTTTATTTTTTCAAAAGATTTTCCCGCCCAGGGAAAGATATATTTCCCGATACTGCGCCACACGATGTTGAGGATGTTAGGCCCTGGCTCAAAGCCCTTTTCGAGTTTAGCGGCCAATCCACTTGGGAAAAGCAGGCATTCATTCACCAGATGTTTCAATTGCTCCGAAAAGCTTTCGTTGAAACCCAAGTGCAGGTTCAAGGTTGCGCCGTGGTAATAATCGAAGCCGCTTGTGATCTCCTTTTTGCCATACCACCGATTGCTTTTTGTACTTTCGGCCCGGGTGTTGTAGCCGACTTTTCCATGCCCTTGAAACAAACCCTTGTGAATGGACGGGGCCACGCCGCTCCGGAAAAGCTGATTCAGCTGTTCAAAGTGCCGAAGATGGTCCTCCGCCTTGCTCTGTTGTGAAATGTCTTCGCTGATGCGTTTGAGCATTTGAAGAACGGATTCCCCATCCCGCAACATGGATTGCACTGCGTCGCTATCCGCCGGATTCGGCGAGGGTTCAAGAATCAGCTGCGTAAATTTGTCTCGAAGTTGCGGGTTTTCCTGCCAGCCATCGACCCACGAATCATCCGCCCTGCCAATGGCCGCAGAGACGGAAGCCGCTTCTGCGGCATAACCCAATGCCACATAAGCACTTTCTCCTGGATGAGGCCGAAGCTGCGGAAAGGCATCGTCATCATAAATCTGTTTCGCGCAGGCCGTGTCCATCATCAGGAAAAACCCGTTGTTCTGATAGCCGTAGTCCACATACTTTGTACGCGGCTTTCCGGTCATCCAGGCCACAAAGCGATCCCACCAACCTGGCTTTTTATACGGGGCATAAGCCTCGCCCAAAGTCAGATTGTGCTTGCCCGGAATCAGGGGGAGATCAATCGTCCCCAGGTTGTAATGACGAGACGCAAAAACGAGCTGTCCCAGGTAAAGACCCTCCGCGATCTGAACGACTTCATCAATCAGACGGGTCATGGGAAAAGGTGGATTTAAATGTTTCCAGCGGTAATTGAGCTGATAAACCGACTTTCCCTTCATTTCCGGAACGACTGATTCAGCCAGATTTGCGAGAAAAAAACCACCCGTTTTTGAATAGGGAATGGCTTTTTCCTTCTCCAGGTTTTCCTGCAGCAGTGCGCCTTCAAAGCCGTTATCATCGATAGAAAGTGGCCGGTCGTGCAGATGCCAGAGCTCATTGAGCACGGGCAGCCCCACACCCTGCAACAAATTGGGATCATGCGGTTCGCGGAAAAAGTTCCGTCCGATTCGGGTCGTGTTCGGGTCGTAAGCCAGTATGACTTCGGGATCATTTTCGCATTTTTCGGCCACCGTTTCGCGGGACACGGGCTCATAGGTTTTCCCCATCCACAGGCCCGTATCGGCGAAGGTGGCATTCCACACCGTCGCCATCCATTCGATGCCCGCAACGATCGAACGCTCTTTCCCAAAATGCGCGACGGTCTCCTTAAAATAATCGGTATCCCGGATCGAAACGGGAATGCCGATCATCGGCCCGTCAAGCGGGACTGCCTTTCCACACTGAAACAGGGTTTTTAGCTTCCCGTGCACAATGGGCCAATGACTGCGCTGATGCGGATCGGCTAAAATGCGTTGGTAGCGGCCAAGCATCGTAAAATAATCGCCCTCAAAATCCTGCGCGGTCAGGCGATCCAGCTGCGCTTTAAGCTGAAGGTCTTCTTGAGAAGATGTGCTAGGAAAGTGTGTGCTGCTGAGGTACTTCATGACGCGCCTCCCCACTCGTTCGTAAATAAAAACGCATGAAGCGGCTCCACAAAACTGGAGACCGTTATCGGGCTAGGACTATGCTTATATATTACGCCTTTCATCGCTCATTTCAAAATGAAAATCGCGACAAACCTACCGCTGAAGCGGCCCTGTAAAAAAGCTTTCGTCACATGCGCTCACTGCTCACTTTTTCCTTACATGGGCCTCTTTGTTTTCTAAAAACAGGCTCTCAGCTGAATTAAAAATACTAAAGAAATTTTTTAATCCGGATTCTGGATTTTAAACCCAAGAGACTTGTATTTTCACTTCTCCTTTCAGATGTGTCATGCGTATTGAAAATGGGTTCCAAGTGGCTTATATAAATGACAGGGGGATGTGCCTGGCTTTAAGAGCAAGGCACTTTATGAAAGGTGAAACACTGAAGTCTTCATTAATACACACAAGGAGGTGCATCATGGAAACACCAACACAAGCCCGAAACCTGATCCTCATGCCCATCTTGCTGAGCCTTTTTCTCCTGCAAGGCTGTGTGACAAAAGGCCGTTTCATGAGCCAGGTTTCTGAAACCCAATCCCTTGCGCAACAGCTTGATGCGGCACAACAAAAGCGGGCGGAGCTCGAAAAAAAACTCACACGTCAAAATAAGGCACTTGAAGACATTACATCAGAATACGAGGCATTCAAAACCAACGCGGATCAAAAACAAAAAGACCTCGAAAACAGCCTATCAGCAAGAAAAAAGGCGCTTGATCTTGCCCTGGAATCAGGAGAAAAAAACGAAGGTGAGCTTCGCGACGAACTGCGACGCTTAAGAGACGCATACGAAGACGAATTGGAACGCTCAAACCAGAAGCGCATAGACCTTGAGGCCCAACTTGAAGCACAAAATCAGGAAGTCGCTAACCTTAAAAACCGACTTGCGGCTCAGAAACAGGAAAATGCCAATTTGCGGGAGACTTTGCAGGTCACCGAAGCGGATTTGACAAAAATGAAACGGGAGCTGGAGGAATCCTCAAAGGCGCACAAAGACCTGGTTGACGGACTCAAAAAAGAAATCGATGATGGCAGCATTAAAATCACCCGTCTTAAAAACCGACTTTCCGTCGAAATCGTGGACAAGATTCTTTTTGCTTCTGGCAGCGCCAAAATTACGCCCGAAGGAGAAGGCGTGCTCAAAAAAGTGAGCGCAGTCCTTAAAGATGTGAAGGAAAATGATATTCGCATCGAAGGGCATACGGACAATGTCCCCATCGGCCCTAAACTGATGGAGAAATTTCCAAGCAACTGGGAGCTTTCGACTGCCCGTGCGACCCAGGTCGTCCGTTTCTTGAGCGATCAAGCGGTTCCGCCCGAAAACATGCTGGCTGCGGGGTTCTCAAAATTTCGCCCAGTCGCCAGCAATGATGACCCAGAAGGGCGTCAGCGAAACCGCCGAATTGAGATTGTCCTTTTTCCGAGAGACATCGTGGGCATTGTGGAAGAGATAAAAGGCAACTAGTTGTTGGGGAAAACCTAACTCGCTCCGTGGCAATGAGAACAAGCGCCTGAGATCGTCCCCGCTAAATAATAAACGGGAGGGTTCGTTTCCAGGGCGCGGCGGGCGGCGACAAGATCGCTTCTGAATTTAGTGATGTTTCTGGACACCTTCGGGTGATTGCCCGGCCAGCCCTCCATCCCCAGCGCTTTGCTGATTTGTTCCATTTCTGTCAGGATTTGCATCGCCTCACGCCGACGCAGATCTCCATTGACATTCGGGTTTTGCATCACCTCCTCAAGCTTTTTGACCTGGGCGGCAAGCTGCCACATTGTGGTTTTGAGTTCTTTTTCTGTGGTGTAGTTAAACTCAGGGGGGTAGGTATGCCGCCGAATTTCTTTGGCGATATTCAGATTGCACCCGGAAACCGTCAAGCCGATGAGAAGCATCAGGCCAATCAATTGAGCCCCATTGTTTTTAGAGATTAAAAGTCGAGCCATCACCACTCCGCTGATCCTCTCGCAAAGTTAGAATTTTTACTAGCGGGTTATAGTAACACCCGTATCAAGGAATAAACAATATTTGGGGCGGCCTCATGCCAAGATTCAAAAAAAGCGACCCCTTCGCCTGAGTCGAGAAATGAATGAGGCCTACATTTCTATTAAAGTGGGATGAAGGCCGCTACGGTGTAGCCCAAACATGGCGAAGCCCTTCCCTCACAACCTTTTTGTCTGTTTTTCCAATCGATTTTTCCCTAAAAATGGACACAGAAGGACTTTCGGGTATACTGTTTATTCGAAGTCGATTTGCATCCGGCTCAAGAGAAAAAGAGACTATCTTTCTGAGGGATCATCAGGATTTAAATTTCCCGAAAAAAAAGAATTCAGGTCTTATTTTTTGAACAAGGCCAGAGTCACAGGATTTACTTACCTTTCACCTTGGAGGACATCCATCATGGCAACAACAAAAAAGTATTTAAAATCCAAACCCATTTGCAAAACAAAATTTATCATGCCGAAACAAGCCGTCGGCAATGCAAAATCTGTCACCATCGTGGGAGATTTTAATCACTGGGACGTCACAGCCACTCCGATGAAAAAATTAAAAGACGGCGCGTTTAGTATTGGCCTGGATCTGCCTGCGGGCAGGGAATACCAGTTTCGATATTTGATCGACGGTACACAGTGGGAAAACGACTGGGCCGCAGATAAATACGTACCCTCTCCATTCGGCGGCGCAGATAACTCCGTCATTGTGGTTTAATCGTTCGGCCGTTTTGTTCCAGCCTCCACTTTAAACCCAAGGAGCGTTCTCATCGACTAAGGAAACATCTGGTGGATGCCTGCGTCGAGGCCTAATACCCCCATCGTATATAGGGCCTCATTCCCGTGTTCCACCAGACGCGCCGGGCTTCCAGCTGCATCCAGACAGATGTGCCTTTGCCAACCTTGAATCGCTCGCCCTCAATCGTCATTTCGCCACTGACCCCCAGAAAAAGACAAGTCTCTTCATTTTTTTTGTGGCGATGCACAAAAACCATTTTCTCCCTAGCCCAAAGCAAACTGAGGCACGAGCTTCTTCCCTCACAGCTTGCGTTCTTTAATCATTTTCCGCTACATTCTTTTGTGATTTCATCATAGGGATTTTTGGGTTCACGTCTCAGTAACGCACCGTCCCGTCTATCAGAAGATAGTGTGCCTGTTCGGGCTTAAATTGGAAGGAGAGATAAACCATGAAAGCCAGTGACCTCTTTATCAAATGTCTTGAAAATGAAGGCGTGAAATATATCTTTGGTATCCCCGGCGAAGAAAATCTCGACCTGCTCGAATCACTTCGCACTTCTTCGATTAAACTCATTTTGACACGGCACGAACAGGGCGCCGGATTTATGGCGGCCACTTATGGTCGTCTCACGGGAAAATGCGGGGTTTGCCTCGCGACACTGGGGCCGGGAGCGACCAATTTTGTGACGCCTGCTTCCTATGCGCTCCTGGGCGGTATGCCGGTTTTATTTATCACAGGACAAAAACCCATCAAAAAAAGCAAACAGGGCCGCTTTCAAATCATTGACGTTATACAAATGATGAAACCGATCACCAAGTTTTCAAAACAGATTGTGGATGCCAATAATATTGCGCATCTCATTCGGGAATGTTTTCGAATTGCCCAATCCGAAAAACCCGGTTCTGTGCATTTAGAGCTTCCGGAAGATATTGCTTCAGAAGAAAGCGAACGTATTCCCTTTCAAGTCAGCGAAGTGGATCCGCCCCGTGCCGCCTGGCACGCAATTGAAACCGCTGTAAAGATGATTGAAGTGGCGCAACGCCCCCTTTTGTTGATTGCATCCGGAGCCAGCCGAAACGAAATTCATCAGGAATTACATGGTTTTTTGGAAAAAACCGGCATCTACTTTTGTAATACCCAAATGGGTAAAGGCGTCGTCGATGAACGGCATCCTCAGTTTTTGGGGACCGCTGCCCTTTCAAATGATGACTACCTCCACTGTGCAATCAACCGAGCCGACTTGATTATCAATGTCGGTCACGATGTCACAGAAAAACCCCCCTTCTTCATGGACGAAACAGGGCGATTGAAGGTCATTCATGCGAGTTTTTATCCCGCCCAAATGGATGACATCTATTTCCCGCAGCACGAAGTCATTGGCTGTCTGAAAACCAATCTTGAAAAAATGACCCAAAAAATCAAAAAATCACCGAATTGGGATTTTGACTATTTTCTTCGCATAAAATCCGAGATAGAGGAACACGTCTATGCGCCGCCAGCCGAAACACGTTTTCCAAATACGCCGCAACAGATTGTGGCAGAAGTGCGCGCCACTGTCGCGGATGACGCGATACTATGCTTTGATAACGGCATGTATAAAATCTGGTTTGCGCGGCATTATAAGGCCTTTCATCCCAACACCGTGCTTTTGGATAATGCGCTCGCCACGATGGGTGCTGGCCTGCCCGTCGCCATCGGGGCAAAACTGGTCCACCCCGAGCGGCAGGTTCTGGCCATTTGTGGCGATGGCGGATTTATGATGAACAGTCAGGAAATGGAAACTGCCGTCCGCCTCAACCTGCACCTTGTGGTGATTATTTTAAGGGATAACGCTTATGGCATGATTAAATGGAAACAGGCGGGAGAACAGTTCCCTGATTTTGGACTTGATTTTGGCAACCCCGACTTTGTGAAATATGCGGAAAGTTACGGCGCAAAAGGGCATCGCATCACACAAGACAAGGAATTTTCCAAAAAGCTGACCGAATGCCTGAAAGTCCGCGCTGTCCACCTCATCGAAGTCCCGATTGATTATACGGAAAACCAGCGGGTTTTCTATAAAGAACTCAAGTCAAAAACCTGTCTGCTCTAATTTTATTTCAAATGGATTAATGTATGAAGGAGACATTATGGAAAAAATAGACATCGTAAACCCTTTCGATCAATCACTGATCGAAACCCTGCCTTTTGAGAACGAAAAATCTGTGTTCAAAAAGCTGGAAACGGCACACCAGCTTTTTCAGAACCGATCAAAACAACTGCCCAAGTATGAGCGGATTCAAATTTTGCAGCGGCTAGGCGAAAAAATCCAGGCTGACGCGGAACGTTTTGCCAAAGAAGCCGCCGCAGAAGGCGGAAAACCCATAGTCGATTCCCGCGTCGAAATCGCCCGCGCCATTGACGGCATTCAAATCGCGATTCGGGAATTGACCCAGCTCAAAGGCGAGGAAATTACGATGGGGATTACAGCCTCCTCAACAAACCGGATGGCCCTGACGATCCGCGAGCCGAGGGGCGTCGTGCTCGCGATTAGCGCCTTTAATCACCCTTTTAATCTGATTATTCATCAAGCTATTCCCGCTATTGCCGTGGGTTGTCCTGTCTTGGTCAAACCCGCTTTGACGACACCGCGTTCTTGCCGAAGCATTATTAATTTATTACACGAAGTCGGACTGCCCAAAGCATGGTGCCAGATGATTTTTTGTGAGAATGAAGTGACGGGAAAACTGGTCTCCGATCCGAGAATCAGTTTTTTGACCTTTATCGGCTCGGAAAAAGTCGGATGGAGACTGCGCTCGCAACTCGCCCCCGGCGCAACCTGTGCACTGGAGCACGGCGGACTGGCCCCGGTCATTTTTGATGAAACGGCGGACATCGCATCAAACCTCCCGCTTCTCATCAAAGGCGGCTATTATCACGCGGGGCAAGTCTGTGTTTCCGTGCAACGTGTTTACATCGCATCGTCCATCGCTTCAAGTTTTATCACACAATTTACCGAAGGCGTTGCACTACTCAAAACAGGCAGCCAGCTTGAGGATCAAACCGAAGTCGGCCCTCTGATTATGCCGCGAGAAACAGACCGTGTGCATCAGTGGGTTTCAGAAGCCGTGGCTGCTGGTGCGGAACTTAAACTCGGCGGCGAAAAAATTTCAGCAAGCTGCTATCAACCCACAGTCTTGGTGAATCCGCCGGAGAACGCCAAAGTCTCACAAAATGAAATCTTCGGCCCCGTTGTTTGCCTCTACACTTACGACACCCTGGACGACGCGATTCAAAGGGCCAACGCCCCGGAAGTCTGTTTCCAGTCCGCCATTTTCACAAAAGAAATCGACACGGCATTTTCAGCCGCAAGACGCCTCAACGCGCTCGCCGTGATGATCAATGACCACACCGCGTTTCGCGTGGATTGGATGCCCTTCGGCGGCGCAAAAAAATCCGGCATGGGCATCGGGGGTATTGGTTATTCGATGAAAGACATGACGCTTGAGAAGTTACTGGTGTTTAAATCGGAAAGTTTGTGAGTTGGTTTAATTACTGGCCTCAATTTATCTTTAGCTGATAAGTTGTTGAATAATCAACATATTTCAACTGCTATACATCGATGTCTCCTCGCTTTTTTTTGGCTGTCAAAACCAAAAGTCAGAGCTTCTGTTGCTAAGGCAATCAAGACATTTTTCTCTACAAAAATCATAACGCCGTTCCTGCTTATTGGGACTTATGTAACTGGAGTGGTTTTTATGTTGAAGGATATTGGCTTTTGGAAACCTCATTAAATCATCAATACTTTGCTTTGGGTTGGTTCTGTAGCGATTGTTTCATTTTTCCGAATTCCTACGATCTCAAAAGACCCACACTATTTCAAGAATTCAATAAAAGACCATTTCAAGATCAAGGGTGCTCCCCCTACAGTTCAAAAGATTTTTTAAATACGGAATGAATGTCAATGAGATCGATCACGCAGAGGGGTCGCATCTGAAACTCTTGGACCTTTCAACCCTCCTTTATGAAAAGGTACTAGGGGAAAGGATAGATGTATCCCTTGAAAAGGCAATTTTAAAAGGGAAAAATAAGGAAACTAAGACTATTTCCATACATGTTTCTGTGAGGAGAAATACCTGGGAAAGCAGGAGGTATGATCTTCAGTTCTCCATAGAGTCAGCCACCGCACTTCTATATTTTAAAACCAATATTCCAGGCCTGTGCTGTAAATCGTGTCTGGTTTTTTAGGCATTTTTGTGTCGAATGAAAATGTGAGAGATCTAGGCGGGATCTACCCGAGTATATCGCACTTTTGAGGATGTGAGATCATCGCCAAGAGGACGTCCATGTTTTAAAGTGAAGCATTGGACGCACTTTATCTTGATCAGATGGCAAAAGCGGTGCTTAACTACAGGACAATAAAATGAATCAGAAAAAATCTCGTCTTTTGGGAAGGAGATAAAATGGGCATTAAAATCGGAGAAAAACCCGCTGAAAATGTGTTAAGCAATCCGCTGGGTCTGCTTTATAATTGTCATCGCCGCGTGGAATATTTTATAGGTGTTTTACTGTCGGTGAGCGAGGCCGCAGAAGGCGGTGTATTGAATGACGGCCAGCAGCATGCCCTGAAATCAGCGTTGCGTTATTTTCGCGAGGCTGGCCCGAAACATACGGAGGATGAAGAAGACTCTCTCTTTCCCCGCATGCAACAAATTCAAAACCCGAAAATAGAGGCAGTGCTGGACAAGATTGAGATGCTGAAGCAAGGGCATCGCGACGCGGAAGACGATCATCAAAGGATCGATCAATGGGTGCAGGGCTGGCTGGATCAGGGGATATTGTCGGCAGAAACGCTTCAAACCCTTTTGGTCTGTTTAAAGCGGCTTTCGGTTTTTTATCAGGCGCATATCCAAATAGAAGAAACGGAGATTTTCCCACTGGCGGAAAAATGGCTGAATGTCTCCGAAATCGAACACATCGGTCGGGAAATGGCGGTTCGAAGAGGGCTCGATCCGGACGCGCTGCAACAACTCACCGAAGCGCTAAAAAAACCGGCCTCCTCGACATAAATCCCCGTTTTTTACACAATCGCCCGCTCCGCTGTCCGCACGGCCCAAAGCAGGCCCAAATGCGTGGGCAGGGCAAGCGCAATAATCTCGGCATTGACCTGATCAAAAATCGGAAAAACCTGAATAAGAAAACCCAGGGCCGAGAGCGCGGTGACGGCATAGAGTGTTTTTACCCCTATTTTCGGGAGCCGCCCGCGAATCAGAAAAATCAAAAAACAGACGGCGGGGATGAGGGAGAGCGGGTTAAATTGTAGCAGGTTTTCATTCCAATGCCCAAAGTGGTGTTCCGTAAAAAACCAGATGATGAGCAATATCGTCCCGATCAAACCCGAAAGCAAGGCCCAAAGCCCTCCCAAAAGACCCAAAAAGAAACGCGGCGTTTTCTTTTTAATCGCACTCAAATAACCCAAAATGGTGAACAAAACGCCGATAGAAGCGCTGATGGGCAGAAAAAACCAAAGATAGGACTGGATGCGTTCGGGTTCTTTGATTTTGGAGGAATTATACAAGAGTTTATCCGAAAGAATTAAAGGTGTGCCGTCGGGTAGTTTAAGCACATTTAAATGCCGCCGAAGGGACATCGGGGTAAACATGTCTTGCCAGATGGAAATTTCATCATCCGCCGGATGGCCCAGGCCCAGCTGGATGCCTAGGTAAGGCCCCGGCAGCATATTCAGCAAACGTCGAGTGTTGGAGCGAAAGCTTTTTCCGCTGCCCTGGCCTTCGACCGCTTTTTGGATGACCCCGCCCAGGACGGTATCGAGCGCGTCACGTACCCTTGTCGAGCAATTGTCCAGATAATAGTCATAACGGTAAATCCGGTTGCCCTCGGAATCGTTCTTTCTTAAAAACTGGACCAGGGCATTTTTCTGATCTACGGTCATGTTGATTTTTTGCACCCAGATACTGCGGTTGCTTTCCATATTGAATTGGAAAAAAGGCGGGGATGAAATACTGCCAATGGAGTAATCCATGTAGCCTTGCAGGAATTTAGGCCAGAAATTTTGTGACTGAAAATCAAAAAGGCCCCAGTGATACACGCGGTCGAAGCCGCTTTCAGGATCGCGTACCCAAAGGGCATTGTGCCCGAAACGCTCCCAAACCAGCTCTCCCGGCCCGATGGTCACAAGCAGCACTTCCGATTGATCGCCCAGAGGCCGGTTTCTGTCTTGTGCGAATGTGGTGGGTGCGGCTGTCCATGCAAAAAGGGTCGCCATGAATAGGGCAAAAAAAAGGATGGTGTGTTTGTATTGCAATTCGGGCCTCTAATAAATCGCTGTAAAAACCATGAAATAAATAGACGCAGTTGTACCGTTCCCGTCGCGGCGTGTCAAGGACAGATTCTCAAACTGTTAAGAGTTAATAATGTGTCCGGTATTTAGCACATAGACTGTCCGGATTATTCTGTCCTAGAAAGAGGGGGTGGGATGAGACGGACAAAACTGCTAGAGGAGACACGAATAATGAGATTTGAAGAGATCTATAGGCG
>JAJDBT010000005.1 GCA_029261215.1 Nitrospirota bacterium
AAGCTGCCGCGTAAACCCGCTGCGCTGAGCTCCTGATGTTTTAGTACGGGAAAAACCCGCCCAGACTAAAACATCAGGCCCATTAAAAAGCGGACAACTCATGTGCTCTAAATCCGGACAACTCTATTTGCTTTTAACAGACGGTGCCTTACTTTCCCTTCTTGACAATAGGGTCCTTCTTGAGAGATAAGTCGGGCTTTTGTGACGCGTGCTTGAGGGCTTGTGTTTTTTATGCTGAAAAGAGTGTTTTCTGATACAAGATCCGATTGGCAGAGCAAGCTGTGTTTAATCCTCGTTTTCCTATTTCCTGTCCTGGTGGCGACAATGCGCGATGCAGGAAGTGTGATTTATGCCATGCTTGTTTTATTGGGTTTATCTCATTGCAAAGGGGTTTGGGGGCAACTTAACACTCCTGAAAAACGATTTTTAATAGGTTTTGTTGTTTTCTTTTTTTTCTCGATGCTCTCTCTTTTTATGACCGAAGACATGCACGAAGGATTGAAAAGGTCAGAAAGATATCTTCGGCTTCTTGGCCTGATTCCGATTTATCTCATGTTGAGAAAAAAGAAGATATCTTCGGCAAAGTTTTATTTGGCCGGAGCCTTTTTGGCGACCTTTGTGATGTTTTTTCAGGCAGTATATGAGGTCGAAGTCCTGAAAAGTCCGATTGCTTCCGGTGCTTACCACAAAATTATCTTTGGGAATCAGGCGATTCTCGCGACGGCTTTTGTGGTTTGTGGTGTTTTATTTTTTGGTAAAAATAAAACACACTATATGATGGCGATCATTGCTGCAATGGCGGGAGGGTATGCCAGTCTGTTATCCGGAACGCGGACGTCATGGCTGTTTATTCTCTTTATTCTGACCTGTTTAGCGGGCCTCTATCGAAAAAAAATTAACAGACGCATCTGGACCTACTTCATGTCCGGCATTCTCGTGACGATGGTGATCATTATCGTGTTTAAACCAGAACGGCTTCTTAATGGCCTGGAAGCGGGTTGGAATGACTTGAAGACTTTTCAGGAAAACCCGGACAAACACTCTTCCCTGGGCGCACGGCTTGTCATGTGGCGCAACAGTATACTCATTTTCAAAGCATCGCCCATCTTTGGAACGGGCATGGGTGATTTTAAACATGACTCTCTCGTACTTTTTGAAAAAGGGTTGTCTTATAAAAATGATTTTGCGGTTCGTCAGGCGAATGCCCATAATCTTTATTTCCAACTATTGGCTGAAGGCGGACTCATCGGCTTGTCCCTCATGGTCACGACTTTCTTTATATTTCCCTTTATATATTTAAAAGACTTATGGCAGAGCGCTGAAGACCGCTTGCTTCGGTGTGATGCTTTATGCGGTTTAATCGGGGTTTTGGCCTTTGTGTGGTTTGGCGTGAGTGAAAGCTGGGTCAATCGGAATCCGATGATAACAACATATTGCGTGACAATCCTGGTTTTTATGTCGAGCGCTGCGATTCGATCAGGGGAAATAACAGCACCACAGGTTTCATCACAATGAATATCCTTGAACTCTGCCTTTCTCCTTCTTTGGGGGGATTAGAGCTGTACATGTATCGAAGCGCCAAGACGCTCTCTGCAACAGATACGGTTTTTTCGGTGCTCCATGAAGATGGAAAACTGAGACCCTATTTTGAGCGGGAAGGTCTGAGCTTTAGCTCAGAAAAACCCTACTTTCATCACTTCCCTGTTTGTACGGCAAAACGCATTGCTGCACTCATTGATACGCGTGAAATTGATGTAGTCCATATGCACTGGGGTAAAGACTTTGCGCTCGCGGCCCTCAGTAAATACTTTTCGAAACGAAAGCCCCGGCTCATTTACACCCGTCAGATGAAAATGACCCGTAGTAAAAATGATTTTTATCATCGATTTCTTTATCAACAAATGGATTTGATGCTGACGATCACTGATCAACTCGTGAGGGAAGTGAAGGGCTTTTTAAGCCCGGAAAATGCCCACAAAGTGCAACGGCTTTATTACGGCGTCGATGCGCCTTCCCGCTTGCTCAGTCAGGAAGAGCGGAAGGATTTGCGTCAAGGCTGGGGTGTGGATCAAAAGACCTTTCTGGTGGGTTTGTTTGGCCGAATTGAAGAAAACAAGAGACAACACTTACTGGTTGAAGTGATCGCAAAGGCAAAAGAAAACAAGATGGCGATGAAGGGCCTCATCGTGGGACACGCGATGAAAACGGCTTATTTAAATCACCTTAAAAACAGCGTTAAGGCACAGCATCTCACAGAAGACATTGTCTTTGAAGGTTTTATCGAACATCCTCAGGATTGGATGCAGGCTTGTGATTGCGTGATTTTAGCGACGCCAGAAGAAACCTTTGGACTGGTCTTGATAGAGGCCATGCGTGTCGGCGTCGTGGTTGTGGGAACGAATCGGGGTGGTGTGCCGGAAATTATTGATCATGAAGACACAGGTCTTTTATTTGAACCAGACAATGCCGAAGCGCTTTACGAATGCCTGCTTCGACTCAAAACCGACCACTCCTTCCGCAGAAAACTCGCAGAGGCCGGAGAAGAAAAAGCAGAACGACTGTTTGTAACAGAAGACCATTTCTCTCGTCTTCGGGCCTTTATGCAAGGATCCCTTTAAGTGTTAGAGGATTGTCCTAAAAATTGTTCTGAAATCACGTTTGCCGCTTTTTCCAAGTCGATATTTAAATTCGATTCCGAAGCGTCTTTTTCATCCGCAGAAAAACCAAGCCGATTTTCCGGGCGATTGAGCGTTTGCCAGCGAAGCGCCGTTGCCGAGCGGCGGAGGGGATAAAACGCGGCAGTCGGCACATCAAGTGCGCCCGCAATATGAAGCGGGCCGGTCGATCCGCTGATAAAGACATCCGCGAATTGAATGTGCTCTGCAAAATTGCGTAATCCAGATCTTGAAGGAAAAATGACATGGGAAATTGTGGCGAGTTGCTTGCTGAGCTTTTCGGCCTGTTCTAATTCTCCCGGACCCGCAGTGATGACAAAGGTGTGACCTCCTGAAGATTTTATGCACTGTGCCAGTCTTGCATATTGGAAAAGGGATAGATTGTTTGCCGACCCGCCGCTGCCGGAATGCAGAAAAATCAAAGACTCTTGGGGATCAATATTATTTTCGGCGCAAAATCGTGCTTTTTTTTGCGCAATTTCCTGATCGTCAAAATGAAGAAAAGGCGGCTGAGGATTTTTTTTAATAGGAAGATGATGTGCTTTTAAAAAGCATCGAATGAGATCTTGGTTATACATATATTCCGGTTTTTCAGAGCGCGATCGGCGCTGGCTTAAACGGTGATTGTAAAAGATTTGTGCGAGCTTGGTCGCGGGCGCAAGCCGGTAGGGGATTTTGGCTAAAGCGGATGCCAGACCCACACGCGCCCTTGAATAGAGTGTGATAATGGCATCAAATGTTTCTTTCTCAAAAATTCTGGACAATGCAAACCCGGAAGGCCACTTGGCTTCTGGTGTAGGGTCGATGAGGACCTGATCAATCCAGGGACATATTTCTGCCATTTCCTGGGTATAAGCGGGGACCAGGGCATAAACAGAAACCTCCGGCATGTTTTCTTTGAGCAGGGCAAAACTGGGGTAGGCCAGCATAAAATCCCCCAGTTTGTCATTTCGGATGATAAGTATTTTTTTCACAGGTTTTTGTCTGAGTTGGGAAAAATTTTCATATCAAGCCTCTTCCATGATTGCGGCTATGACCCGCTCGGGTGTGATCGTTTTCATACATTGATTGTCCTGACACTGAGATAAGACAGGCGTGTTGTAACACGGGCTGCAGGGGAGATTGGAGCTGAGGATGCGAATGATGTTTTTCTCCGTTTTGAAAGGGCCTGTTTGTCTAAAATTGGTGGGTCCGATCAGGGCGTAAACGGGTGTGTTGACTGCTGCCGCGATATGAGAGGGGCCGGTGTCTGTGGTGATAAGCAGAGCGGCACCGGAAATAAGTCCAATTAAATCAGGGATGTTGGTTTTTCCAACCAAAGAAACCACAGCGTCTGGTAAAGGGTCTAATTGGGCAAAATACGTCCCTTCTTTGTGACTGCCAATGATCACGACTTGTTTTGAGATGCCCGACAGACTGTGGATGAGCTGTTTCCAATGCGAGACGGGCCATGCACGATGATTAATCCCTGAACTGGCGTTGTGATGGCTATTACTGGGTGCGAGTACGATGTAGTCTTTTCTGAGTCCAAAGGAGTTGATCACATCGACTGATGCTGTGCCCTCTAAATGAGGTTGAGCGATTTTAATCGCGTCATCTTTCATAAAACTTTTGTAGATCACATGAAGATGTTCCACCGCGT
The DNA here is from genome assembly GCA_029261215.1 of Nitrospirota bacterium. Taxonomy (GTDB): domain Bacteria; phylum Nitrospirota; class Nitrospiria; order SBBL01; family JAADHI01; genus JAADHI01. The sequence goes on from JAJDBT010000005.1 coordinate 4,318, forward strand.
GTTTTCCGGTCGGGACTCTGAAATGCTTATAAGGTGAACCGATCTTTTGTTTCGCTTTCACAAGACGCATTACCGTATTAAATAGGGGGCCGGTTTCAAGATTTACAATAAGATCATAGGGGTTTTTCCACGAAGCGGTGACAATGGCCCATTTCCTTGGATTGATGAAAAAGGGGCTGCGGCGGCTTTTGAGTTCAAAAATGCGGTTAATCCTTGGGTCACTTTGAAATAAAGATCCGATGCCTGATTTTGCGACCCAGTCAATGGTAATCGCCTTTCCGTAGGTGAATATTATCGGATCGATAATACTGGAAGCATAAGCGGTGTCACCCAAGGCACCGGCTCTAATGATAAGAATACGCATGCTGTGGTTTTACCTGATTTGTCTATATGAATCAAAGACTAAAAAAGTTAAAAATAATCTGGATTCATCAAGTTTTATTATGGCACTGAATTTCCTTTCTCTAATGTGGTAGCATCGCAAAATTTTAAAAGGCCGCCAGGATTTTAATTTAAATTCACAAAAGAACAGTTTAAGGCACAAGCACTGGGGTACTCATGGCAAAAATCAGCGCATGTATTATTTCATTTAACGAAGAAAAGAAGATTGAAGATTGTCTGAAAAGTCTGGACGGGATCGTCGATGAAATCGTCGTCGTTGATTCCTTGAGTACAGATAAAACAATTGAAATCGCATCAAAATACACAGCACATATTTATCATCAAAAATTCCTAGGCCATATCGAGCAAAAGAATCTCGCTGTCAGCAAAGCCAGTCACGACTGGATTTTAAGTCTGGATTGTGACGAGCGCTTGTCGGGTGAATTGAAGGCATCGATTTTATCGATGAAAGAAAAGCTGGAAGAATGTGATGCCTATCAAATGGCCCGCAAAACATTTTATATTTACCGCTGGCTCAATCATTGCTGGTATCCCGATATGAAAGTGAGGTTGTTCAATAAACAGCAGGCATTTTGGGGAGGCACAAACCCTCATGACAAAGTGATTGTGGATTCCGGGAAGATTACTCGATTACAGGGCGATATTTTGCACTATTCCTTCGATACAGTGTCCTCACATATTCAAACACTGGACAAGTTCACAGAAATCGGTGCAAAGGAAATCATAAAACGTGGGAAAAGGGTGACAATTCTATCACCCTTCACACATGGCTTTTGGATGTTTTTTCGCATGTATTTTTTAAAAAAGGGCTTTTTGGACGGATTCGCCGGTTTGCTGGCATCAATATTGTCATTTGTGCACGTATTTGTGAAATATAGTAAGGTGTTGGTTTATAAAAGGAAATGAAGCCAATATGAGCTCATATATCTTTGAATTTTCAACCATATTTTATGGAACGGGTACTATTGAGTTATTTTTTCTATAAGCATAGATCATAATATCTTGATATTTATTTTCATTGAAGGGGCGTCCTAAATGGCCTTCCAGTTGATATCCAAACCCTTCATCTTCGAGAAGTTTCAATGTTGTAGATAGTCGATCTTCGTCCTTTATAATATGGTGATGGTATTCGATTGCCATTTGTTTGATGTATTTTAGTTTGTTCCCCTTACTTAGTTCTTCGATAATCCCAAATTCAGCTCCTTCAACATCCATTTTCAAGAAATCGACTTGCCTGTCTATGAATTTTGATAAACACACGGCTTCAACAGTTTGTTTTTGTTTGGGCATTCTTTCTTGGAAGGTACTCATGGCTAGCGATCCAGGGTTTGATTGATCAAAATAAAAATCAATTCTACCTTCTTTTTTTGAGAGGGCTTTTTTGTGCAGACTAACGGATTGAAGTTTGTTTATACCAATATTCGTTTCCAAACAAGAAAAGGCTGCTTCATTTGGTTCAAAAGCAATTATTTCAGAATCTGGATACATTATTTTAAAAAATAAGACTGACATCCCAATGTTGCTACCACAATCAATAATAAGTGGTGTAGGTTTTTGAGTGATAAAGTAATATTCTGCTTTAACAAAGATATCTTTAAAGAGAGTGACAAAATTTCCATATGAGCAGTATTTAATTTGAAATCCAAGCACATTTACAGTTTTATGTCTTGAATCAAATTGTTTAAGGAAGATAGACCATAAATAAGTTTTTTTGATCTTATTTTTAAAACTTTTATTTAGTGCTAATTTGTTAATGGTTCCAAGTGTTCCCATGAGTAAGGCTCCTAAAATGTTTTCCACTAAACAAATACGTATAAATCATAAGATTTCAGAAGTTCTACGAAGAACCCAAGTAACCCAGTCTCCCATTAAGAGCGCTTCTGTCTGATCACGTTTATTCTGAGACGATTCATTTTGAAATTTTTAAGATTTCAAAAAGTACTTCTTAAAAGAGCGTTTTATTTGTTTTCTTGTCCTTTTCATTAACAAATATAGATTCTTCAAAAGTAGATTACCCGTGTCTTTCCAATCTGTTTCGATTCGGTCGGGTTTTACAAATAACGTATCACTATTGTCTTTATACCAAACAATATACCCATTTCTTTTCATCCATTCTAAGATTTGATTCAAATGGGGGTTCAGATAGATCGCACCGTGGGTTTCCAAAGAAATGACCGCAGGTCGACTGAGCATGTGCTTGATGACAAACCATTCACTCCCCTCAATATCAATACTCAGTAAGTCAATGGTCCCGTCGTCAATTTTGTCAAATGTTTTTGCTTCCACTTCAAATGAATCATCCTCATTTACCTGGTATTCATCGTTGATTAATGCCGGGCTTGCGCTGAGCGCCGAAACAAAGGTGGATGCGGCTCTTTGTGAGAGTTCTATTCTTCCATTGAAATCATAAACTGCAACGGGATGGAGTGTAATATTGTTCTGTTTTGAAAAATGTGTGCGTATCAGTTCAATAGAGTGAGGATCTGGCTCGACGAGAGTACAGCGTATGCCCAGTTTGATATAGTCATAGATGTTGGAAGTTTCTGGATGCCACACCCCAATTTCTGCAACATGAGTTGCTTTAAATCCTTTTTTTTGTAATTTTTTGAAAATCGGTTTTTCAGAATAAGTCATCGACAATTCACAACGTTCTCAGGTTGATTTCCCAATCTAGGGAAGAGATTACTTGTTTGTAGAGATCTTCTATTTTATTTTTTTGAGCCCATTATGACAAAAGACTACATTTTCTTCGATTGTTTTTTCCAGGATGAATTTGTTTTGGCTTGAACGCTGAAATTTATGAGGATGATACAGATGATAGACGGGCGCCAAAAATTTTATGTTTTTTACCCCAATACCCTGGCTGAATAGTCGCCATTCTATATCACTGTCTTCTCCGTCACCGGGGAAGACATAGTCTTCATTAAACCCATTTATCTCAACCAAATCCTTTTTATAACACGAAAAATTACAGCCGACGATCCCTCTTGGTTTGTTTTTGATGAAACCGTAGAGCCATTTCGAATACAATCCGGCCTCATAATTTTTTGCATGGTCTAAATAAGCGAAGGGGGCAAAGAGGAGAAGGCCAAGTCCACTTGTGAAAAAGGGCAACATATGAGGTTTTTTTATGATTATATTGGAGAGTTTTGGGCCTAGCTCCGCACGTCTTCCCGAACAGACCTTACCAAGACTCGCAGACTGAATGTGACTTTCGATAAATCTTTGATGAGGGACACAATCTCCATCAATAAAGATTAAGTAATCTGTTCTTGCGTGTTGGATTGCCCGGTTTAATGCCTTGTTTTTTCGAAACCCCTCATCTTTTTGCGTTAAGTGATGGTGGTTCTCATTCTGCCAGGGATAGGTTTCCAGAAATTGTTTGACCTGGTCATTATTGCCATCCTCGGAAAGGATCACTTCAAATGCTTTTTCTGTTTGATCTTGAAGGGCTTTCAGGATGACCGAAAGTGCCTGAATATTTTTATAAATGGAGATGATGAGGGAAGCTTTAAGCATGGACAATATGTTTTTTGTAAGCGGGCGAAAGGGAGTGCACCTGATTTAAAATATAATCCGCCCTTTTAAGATCAATGTGATAGTCATTCAGATGACTCAGCGCTTTTTGAGCGATTTTTTCCCTTTGATCTTCGTGTTTTAAATAATAATGGCACAGTTCGAGTAAATCCGACAAATCATCATTGCAAAAGACAATACTCTCGTTTTCTTTGAAATTATCCGGGATAACGATTTGAGGTCTTTGACTGATTAAGAAACGTCCCGCCGCCGGGACTTCCCAATATCTTAAAGTGTCCCAGCCGCCGCCACGAAAATTCAGTGCAATCTTACATTGCGAGAGTTCTTGCAGGTATTTATCTCCCTTCCGGTCGTACTTACTGAAAACCTGGTTACGCGTGGTTCCGTTTTTCTTGCAATCATATTGGTCTTCGAGCAAGTCAAGCGCTTTGGATCGGATGGGATGCGACTCCACAGCCCAAAAAGCAACATCATACTTTAATGTATCTGAGATCCTGGGAGAAACACTGCTGTTGAATGAAAAGGGTAGAGGGCAAATGTGCTTTTCATACGAAGTATCTTGTAAATACTCCCGTTTAAAAATGACATCGAAAGGGCGTACGGCCTGCGCTTGCTCCATTAATTCCGGACGACCCAGACGTTCAAGATCCCCACCAATTTTACTGAGATCCCCACCATCAATGAATACAACAGGAATATTGGATGGGATCTTATCCGCAAACGACAAATAATCTTCAAACGCATCCGGTTTGCAGCTGGCGAGGATGACAAGATCAAATCCTTTTTTAGTCAGTTGGGCTTTGATGGATTCAAAAAAACTCCCTGAAACATAACCCATTGATTTCGGGTAGTTTTTGATTTTAAGGTGATGATGGATATTCCATCGATATTCGATGATATTGCCAATACCAAGTCGTTTCGCCAATCCGCTGTAGCTTAAGTCCTGAAGATAATCAAATTTTAGACTTCCGATAAAAAGAATTCTCATGAGAGGGTGGGCTTTATCTTAGAGGTTTGATCAAAATAACTCGGACTTGTCTTAAGCTTTGGATTCATCAATATGTTAAATAAACGCACTAACCCATACGCGAATGGGTTTCCATAAGTCAATTTTTTTGAGACCCAAGATACATCGTGAAGTGTATTGGTTGTTTTATTTTTTAATGTTCTCAACGAAGTTTTTTTGCTAAACTTGCCCTTCATTACCATCTCGACACATCATTTTCGCATAAATCGGATACTTTTCTGAAGGAAGAATGGGGACAACGTTATGATTATCGTAACAGGCGGCGCCGGTTTTATTGGAAGCAATATTATTAAAGGGCTTAATCAATTAGGCCGGACCGATATTTTGGTCGTTGACAATCTAAACAATGGCACCAAATTTCGCAACTTGGTGGATCTCGACTTTCTTGATTTTATGGACAAGGCCGATTTTCTGGCCTACCTCGACACCCATCACACCTTTTCGGAGTCGATTGAAGCCATCCTTCATCAAGGGGCCTGCTCATCCACAGTGGAATGGGACGGACGCTACATGCTCCAAAATAATTATGAATACTCAAAATCTGTGCTGGCCTATTGTTTGGAGCGGGAAATCCCGCTGATTTACGCTTCTTCTGCGGCCGTCTACGGGGGAGGGAAGACTTTTAAAGAAGAACGACAGTACGAATCCCCTTTGAACGTGTATGGCTATTCTAAATTTCTTTTTGATGAACATGTGCGGCGTATCCTTCCAAAGGCCAATACCCAGATTGCGGGATTCCGATATTTTAATGTCTATGGCCCCAGAGAAGCCCATAAGGGCGGCATGGCCAGCGTGGCCTTTCACCTAAATACGCAGATGAACGCAGACAAACAGGTCAGGTTGTTTGAAGGCTGTGACGGTTATGGAAACGGCGAGCAGCGCCGGGATTTTATATTTATTGACGATGTGGTTGCGGTGAATCTGTGGTTTTTGGCGCATAAAAATTGCTCTGGCATATTCAACGTCGGCACCGGAAGAAGTCAAACCTTTAATGACGTGGCGAAGGCGGTGATTGCCTGGCATCAAGAGGGCGCGCTTCAATACATTCCCTTTCCCGAAAAACTAAAGGGTGCATACCAGAGTTTTACCGAGGCAGATATCTCCAAGCTTCGTGCTGCGGGTTACGACAAACCCTTTAAAAGTGTCGAAGAAGGGGTGCCGGACTATCTGTCCTGGCTGAACATGAAATAACCCTTTTTTTGTGTGACTTGAAGCAGTTTTACCCAAAATTTTCCATGAACAGCGCTTCACAAAAATACGTCCTTGCCACTTTCAAAAACATGCACTAGAGTGCTTCCCATGTCTTTCGTTCCTTTCTTTCTACGATTTGTTTGTATGGGTTTCTTTTTTTGTTCACTCCATTCGGTTTGGGCTGAAGAATTAAAGGTTGCCGTGGCATCAAATTTTTCCGTGACAATGATCAGGCTCGCCAGAACCTTTCAGGAAGAAACAGGCCACAGCATCATTTTAATCAACGGCAGTACAGGAAAACACTACACACAGATTAAAAACGGCGCACCCTTTGATCTTTTTTTTGCCGCCGACCGGCATCATCCAAAGCTTTTGGAAGAAGCCGGGTTGGGAATTGCCGGGACCCGCTTCACCTATGCAGCAGGTCGTCTTGTCTTATGGAGCCCGAAAGACGATTATATCGATCCTGAAGGCAAGAGGCTTGCGATAGGTGACTTTAGACATCTCGCAATGGCCAATCCTCAACTGGCCCCTTATGGAAAAGCGGCAAGAGAAGTATTGGAAAAGCGGGGTTTGTGGCATATTTTAGAAGGACGGCTGGTGCGTGGGGAAAACATCGGGCAGACCTTTCAATTTGTAAAATCCGGCAGCGCTGAACTGGGTTTTATCGCCCTCTCTCAAATCAAAAGCCCAGGAACAGAAAAAATAGAAGGCTCATATTGGGTGGTTCCTCGATCATTCTATGAACCCATTCTTCAAGAAGTCCTGTTGCTTAAAGACAGCCCGGCGGGCCGGGATTTCCTGCGTTTTATCAAAGGGGAGGAAGCACGCAAAATGATCCAGTCGTTCGGATATGATACGCCGTGAGCAGGAGCGCAAAAAATTTTGAGTGAAATGGATATATCCGCACTCTGGCTGACACTCAAATTGGCTGGGCTATCGACCTTCATTTTGCTGCTCATCGGCACGCCCCTGGCCTGGTGGCTGGCGCGGACGCACACCCGTCTTAAGGTGATCATTGATGCGGCTGTAGCCTTGCCTCTGGTTTTACCGCCGACTGTCATCGGGTTTTATTTTTTAGTCGCTCTGGGTTCGAAAGGCTGGATCGGAGGCGTACTGGAACGTCTGGGTGGGCGGCCTTTGGCCTTTACCTTTTCGGGTTTGGTTATGGGGTCGGTTTTTTATTCCCTGCCCTTTGTTGTCGGCCCTTTGAAAGACGCTTTTTCAGCCATTGGCAGACGCCCGCTCGAAGTGGCGTCCACACTTCGCGCAAGACCTTTTGATCGGTTTTTGACCGTTGCCCTTCCAATGGCACGGCACGGTTACCTTACCGCTGCGGTGCTCGGATTCGCACATACGGTCGGCGAATTTGGCGTCGTCTTGATGATTGGGGGCAATATTCCGGGGGAAACACAAGTCCTTTCCATCGCCATTTATGATCATGTCGAAGCACTTCAATACGACCAGGCCCATTGGCTTTCGGCCGCGCTTCTGCTTGTCTCTTTTTTGTTGTTGCTTGTGGTCTACGGAATGAAACATCGCCGGAAAAAGGAGGCTTTCCGATGATCGAGGCCCGCTTCCGAATCACCCGGGGTACTTTTATCCTGGATGTCGACTTACAAATGCCGTCCCAAGGTATTACCGCGCTTTATGGGCCTTCCGGCAGCGGGAAAACCACACTGCTGCGTGCAATGGCAGGTCTGGATCGTCTCACTGACGGTTATCTTAAAGTCGGGGAGGCGCTTTGGCAGAATGCGCATTATTTCCTTCCTCCCCATCTCCGGGATGTGGGTTATGTATTTCAGGAAACCACACTCTTCCCTCATCTCACAGTCCGGAAAAACCTGGAATATGGTTTCAAGCGTGTTCCGGTCAATGAGCGGCGTATTTCATTCGATCAAGCCGTGGATTTGTTTGATTTAGAGGCCTTACTTCATCGTTCACCACGACATCTTTCAGGCGGGGAACGCCAGCGTGTTGCCATTGCACGGGCGGTTTTGACCAGTCCGCGTCTGCTCTTGATGGACGAACCGCTGGCTGCGCTGGATCTAAAACGAAAAAGAGAGATCTTTCCTTTTTTTGAGCAAATGAATGAAACATTGGAAATCCCCGTGCTTTATGTCAGCCACGACCCGAACGAAGTGGCGCGTCTGGCAGATTATATGATCTTACTCAATGCCGGTAGGCTTCAGGCCAGTGGGGAGATTCGTGACATGCTGACACGTATCGATTTGCCGCTGGCCCACGATCATGATGCGGGAACGATCATCGAGGCCAGGGTGAGCGCTTATGATCCACGGTATCATCTGGCTGAACTCGAATTTATCGGTGGGATCTTTACTGTAGCGCGACAGGCTTTGCCTCTGGGAAAAAAGGTGAGGGTCCGGGTCTTGGCCCGAGACGTGAGCCTGACATTAGAACGACAATCAGATACGAGCATATTGAATATTTTTCCGGCCATCGTCGAAGCACGATCCGATGCAGAGCATGGCCAGACGATGGTGCATTTAAACGCGGGAGGCGCTTCTCTCTTGGCAAGGCTCACTCAAAAATCGGTCGAAGCACTTGGTTTAAGTCCCGGCAAAAAAGTGTACGCCCAAATCAAAAGTGTGGCCCTTTTGGAATAAATAGCATTCCGAATGATCTGGAAACGATGAATTCCATGCTATTTAAATTCAGCATCATCGTTACGAACATCTGTCTTGTGGTCCTCCCCCGAAAAAGTGGACACTCAGTTAAGTCGTTGGTATTAAAACGACGGGAGGTTTTATATGAGTGTTCAAGGCAGAAGGAAATACGATTCTGAATTTAAAAGAAATGCGGTTTGACTGAGTGAAGAAGTAGGGCGAACAGTGCCAGAGGTAGCGGAAAGCTTGGGTGTAGGCAGTGCGTTGCTCAATCGTTGGCGCCAGCAAGAGCGAGAAAATTCTGCACTTGCCTTTCCTGGACAGGGCAAGATGGCGCTGACTCAAGATCAAAAGCGAATTCGAGAGCTAGCAAAGAAGCTGAAAGATACTGAGGTGGAAAGAGATATATTAAAAAAAGCCATGGCCATCTTCAGCAGGACATCGAA